>JBDHSX010000146.1:0-9434 GCA_039808365.1 Xanthobacteraceae bacterium
GTCGCCATCAATCCGCGCGCAGGGCGCCCTTCATCAGATCGACCAGTTGACGCGCGACCTCCTCGCCGCTGGCGGGGCCGTCAGGCTTGAACCAGCGCGTCATCCAGTTGATCGATCCCATGAAGAAAAACACCGTCAGCCTGGGATCGACGGCGCGCACGGTGCCGTCTGCGACGCCTTCGGAAATCAGCTTGCGGAACGCGCGATCGAACTTGTCGCGGCGTTTGCCGACAATGGCCTTGTTCTGCGGCTCCAGCGCATCGTATTCGCCGAGAACGGCGAATGACCCCATCTCGCTGGTGAGCGTCCGAACGTATCTGTCGACGAGCAGGAGAACCTTTTCCAGGCCGGTCTTGCCGTGCTCCTCGCAATACTTCATCGCCTCGTCGCCGAAATCGAGCGACAGCATGTGGCATTCGTAGAGAATTTCCTGCTTGTTCTTGACGTAATAATAAAGCGCGGCCTTGGTGACGTCCAAGGTCCGGGCGACCTCCTCCAGCGAGGTGTTGTGATAGCCGCGCAGGCTGAAGGCGCGACCTGCCTCGCGCAATAGCGCTGCCCGCTTGAGCGAGAACTGCTGCTCCCGGCTCAGGACGACGCTTTTCCACGCCGAAGCGTGGCGGCCGCGCCTTGCTGTTGAAGCCTTCTTCATGGGACCATGCCGAACATTCCCCGACTTTTGGTCGATTCGCGTTTCCACGGCATTATAGTCGAAGCCATGGCCTCGGAGTCTATTCGTTAAATCTCAGGTCGAGAGACTGCGCGCGATAATCAGCTTCTGGATGTCGCTGGTCCCCTCGTAGATTTTGCAGACGCGAACATCGCGATAGTAGCGTTCGACCGGAAAATCCTTCAGATAGCCATAGCCGCCATGGATCTGGATGGCGTCGGAGCAAACCTTCTCCGCCATCTCCGAAGCGACCAGCTTGGCGATGGCCGCTTCCTTGGCGCACGGCGCGCCGGCTTCGAGCAATCGCGCGGCATAGATGTAATATTGCCGCGCGACATCGACCTGGGCCGCCATCTCGGCGAGACGGAAGCTCACCGCCTGCAACGCGGCGATCGGCTGGCCGTAGGCCTCGCGCTCGCCGGCATAGCGGATCGCCGCGTCGAGCGCCGCCTGGGCGACGCCGACCGCCTGGGCGGCGATGGCGATTCGTCCGTCGGACAGGCCACCCATCACGATTTTGTAGCCGCCGCCGACCTCGCCGAGCACGTTCGCCGCCGGCACCCTGAGATTGTCGAGTTGAATCTGCGCGATGTGGGCGGTGCGCTGGCCGAGCTTGTCCTCGACCCGCGCGACCTTGTAGCCCGGCGTCTTGGGGTCGACCAGAAACGTTGTGAAGCCTTTCTTGCCGGCCTGCGGATCGGTGCGCGCCAGCACGATGGTCATGCCGGCCTCGCTGCCGTTGGAAATGAATTGCTTGGCGCCGTTGAGAACGTAAGCGTCGCCGTCGCGGCGCGCGGTGGCGCGGAACGCGGCGGTGTCGGATCCCGCCTGCGGCTCGGTGAGCAGAAAGGCGCCGATCTTCTCGCCGCGCAGCATCGCCGGCAGACACGCCTTTTTCTGCTCCTCGGTGCCGTGCAGGGCGATGGTGTAGGCCGTGACGTTGTGGACGTGGAAAATGGTGCCGACGCCGGCGTCGGCCGCGGAGATTTCCTCAAGCGCGAGGCAATAGGACAGGAAACCGGCGTTGGAGCCGCCATATTGCTCGGACGGCAACATGCCCATGAAGCCGAGATCGCCGAGCGCCTTCAGTTCGGCGTGCGGCCACGCCGCGGTGCGGTCGCGCTCCGCCGCGGTGGGCGCGATCACGTCAGTCGCCACGCCGCGCACGACGTCGCGGGTCATCGCCTGCTGATCGGTCAGGAACGAAAAAGATTTGCTTTCGGATCGCGCCATTCCGGTCCCTCCCGCCTGTCATTGTCGGAGATCGCGCGGCGGCGCCGGAACGCCGCATCGTGGCGCCTAGCGGCGCCGCGTGCGCGACATTGTCCTATTCAACCACATATTAGATTATTTAACGCATGGGTCAATTAAATAATCAGCGCACTTCCCGGTTGAATTGTCGGCCACCGCCCGGAGCGAAGTGACTCGACGACGGAGCCACCGCGCCACAGGCGGAGATTCGTCAGGGCAATATGCAGTTTGCGCGGGGCGACATTTCCCCGCGATTGAACGATGATTGACGAAGATCAATGCGGCAACAGGCTCGGGCAGCAAGCTCGGCATTGGGCCGATGTTGTCGGCGGCACAGCATTGCCGGCACGCGGATGGCTTGACATGAATTGACCGCCAAGTTAAAAAATGAGCCAAATAGTCATATAAGCTTGCCAAGAGCGCGCCGCGACAAAACCGACCGGCTCCGGAGGGCGGCGACCTGCCCGGTCGAAATGCCGCATACCATGGGGAGGATGAATGTCGCAGGATCGCGTTGGTGCAGGGGGTGCGCGTTGAGTGCCGTTTCACCTGTTGGTTCGCTCTCGCGAAATCCTGCCGCGGCGCACAGTTCCATGTCGCAAGATTCGGTTGCTTCAAATTCCGTGACCTCAAATTCCGCGGTTCTTGTCGCCGACAACATCCGGATGGCTTTTGGCGGGGTTGTCGCGCTCGATCAGGTCTCGATCGCGGTCGGCGCTGATGAGTTGCTGGCGGTGATTGGGCCGAACGGCGCCGGCAAGACCTCGTTGATGAACTGTCTCAGCGGGTTCTATCGACCCCAACAGGGCGAGGTGCGCTTCAACGGCGCGACGATCTCCGGCATGGGCGTCCATAACATCGTGCGCGCCGGCCTGGCGCGCACCTTTCAAGGCACGCACATCTTTTCCAACATGACCGTGATCGAGAACATCATGGTCGGCCGTCACATTCACATGAAAAGCTCGGTGCCGTCGGCGTTCCTCTTTTTCGGCCCGTGCCGGCGTGAGGAGATGCGCCATCGCGAGGTCGTCGAGGAAATCATCGAACTCCTGGAAATCGAATCCATTCGCCATCAGCCGGTCGGCAGCCTCGGCTACGGGCTGCGCAAGCGGGTCGACCTTGGCCGGGCGCTGGCGCAGGAACCGAGCTGCCTGCTGATGGACGAGCCGATGGCCGGAATGAACACCGAGGAGAAGGAAGACCTCGCGCGCTTCATCCTGGACGTCCGCGAGGCGCGGCGGATCCCGGTGGTGCTGGTCGAGCACGACATGGGCGTCGTCATGGATCTCGCCGACCGCATCGTCGTGCTCGATTTCGGACGCAAGATCGCGGAAGGGACGCCGCGCGAGATTCAGGAAAATCCGGCGGTGCTGAAGGCGTATCTGGGCGAGGGGAATCGCTGATGCTGCCGATGCGCACCATTCCCCAACTGCTGCTCGACCGCGCCGGGGCCGAGCCGGGCCGACTGGTCGAGCGGCACAAATATCGCGGCATCTGGCGCGAATACACCTATGGCGACGTGCTCGACAAGGTGCGGTCCTTCGCGCTCGGGCTCGACGCGATGGGGTTTCGTCGCGGTGAAACCATCGCCATCATCGGCGAGAACGAGCCGGAAAATTTCTGGAGCGAGTTCGCGGCGTTCGCGATCGGCTGCAAGATCGTCTCGCTCTATCCCGACATCACCGCCGACGAAATCGAATACCTTCTGAACGACAGCGACGCGGTGTGTCTGGTCGCGCAGGATCAGGAGCAGGTCGACAAGGGGCTCGCGGTTCTCGATCGCGCGCCCCAACTGCGCCAGATGATCTATTGGGACGACACCGGGATGTGGTCCTATCATCACGAGCGCCTGACGCCGTTCGAGAAGGTGGTTGAGACCGGACGCGCCCGTCACGCCGCGGACCCCGATCTGTTCCGGCGCCTGGTCGAGGCCGGCAGTCCCGACGACGTCGCCGTGCTGTCCTATACGTCCGGCACCACCGGACGGCCGAAGGGCGTGGTGCTGACCCATCGCTATCTCGTCGACAATGCGCATCGGGTGATCGCGGCGACCGGCATCAAACCCGGCATGGAATATCTCACCTATATCGCGCCGGCCTGGGCGACGGAGCAGTTCTTCGGCGTCACCATCGGCCTGTTGCTGCCGCTGGTGGTCAATTTCCCGGAATCGCCGGAAGAAGTTCTCAATAACATCCGTGAACTCGCGGTCGAGGTCATGGTGTTCGCGCCGCGGCAATGGGAAAGCCTCGCGGCCACCATTCAGGGGCGGATGCTGGATGCCGGCCGGACGCGACGGGCGATCTATGCCTGGGGCGTCGATATCGGTCACAAGGTTCACGTCGCGCGGCTCGAAGGCAAGCCGGTTCCGCTCGGCGCGCGGCTGGCGCTGCCGCTGGCGGAGATGCTGGTCTTGAAGCCGTTACGCGACAAGCTCGGCCTGACGCGCATCAAGCTGGCGCTGTGCGGCGGATCGACCATGGCGCCGGACGTGTTCCGGCTGTTTCACGCCATCGGCGTGCCGTTGCGCAATATCTACGGCGCGACCGAGATCGGCCTTCTCACCCTGCACCAGGGCGACCGCTACAATCTCGAAACCGTCGGGCATTGGCTGGTGGCGCATCCGGAGTCGGGCGCGTCGCTGGAATGGCGGGTGTCGGAACAGGGCGAATTGCTGATCCGCGGCGGCAGCGTCTTCCAGGGTTACTACAAGAAGCCCGACAGCGTCGCCCAGCGCGTTCAGGACGGCTGGTATCGCACCGGCGACGCGGTGTCGGTCACCGACGGCGGCGAACTGGTGTTCCTCGAACGCCTCGACGATCTGCGACAGCTTCGCTCCGGCGAAAAATTCCCGCCGCAATTCATCGAGACGCGGCTGCGGTTCAGCCCGTTCATCAAGGACATCATGACGCTCGGCGACGAGACGCGCGATTATATCACCGCGCTGATCAATATCGACATGAGCGTGGTGTCGCGCTGGGCGGAGGATCGCAATATCAGCTTCTCCACCTTCACCGACCTGTCGCAGAAGCCGGAGGTGGCCGAGCTGGTGCGCGGCGAGATCGCGCGCGTCAACACGTTCCTGCCGGAACATGCGCGGGTGCGGCGCTTCGCCAATTTCCCCAAGGAACTCGATCCGGACGAGGGCGAACTGACACGGACCCGCAAGCTGCGCCGCGAATTTCTCGCCCAACGCTACGCCGCCCTGATCGAGGCGATGTATGGCGGCCGCGATCGCCAGGCGCTCAACATCGCGGTGACCTATCAGGACGGCCGCAAGGGCACGCTGTCGGCCGATGTCGCCATCCACGATATCGCCGGCGCGGTGAAGCCCGGAACCGGCGTTGAAGCATTGCGAGCCAGCGCATGATCGATTTCATCAACTATCTCATCAACGGGGCGCTGGTCGGGCTACTCTACGCCCTCATCGCCATGGGCTTCGTGGTGATCTATCGCGCCTCGAAGGTGTTCAATTTCGCGCAGGGCGAGCTGGTGGTGTTCGGCGGCTTCCTGGTGTGGTGGATGGTCGCGTCTCTCGGCCTGCCGCTGTGGCTCGGCCTGCCGCTCGCCTTCGTCGCGGCGGCGCTGTTCGGGCTTCTGGTCGAGCGGGTGTTCTTCTCCCGCCTCGCCGGCGAATCCGTGTTCGCCATGGTGATGGTCACGATCGGACTGCTGATCCTGATCCGTGGCCTGATCCTGGTGCTGTTCGGCCCGCAGGTGCGGTCGTTCCCGATCATCTTCCCGCTCCAGCCGGTGATCATCGGCGACATCCTGATCCCGCGCTCGCTCCTGGTCGGTGGCATCATCACGGTCTTCGTCGGCTTCGGCCTGTCGTGGTTCTTCAACCGCACCCGCGCCGGCCTGCGCATGACGGCGGTGGCGGAGGATCATCAGGTCGCGTTGTCGATGGGCATCTCGGTGAAGCGCTCGATCGCCTTCGCATGGATTCTCGGCGCGGTGCTGTCGACGCTCGGCGCGGTCATTTTCCTCAGCGGCAAGTCGCTCAACTTCCTTGCCTCCGACATCGGGCTGGCGGCGTTGCCGGTGGCGCTGCTGGCCGGCTTCGAGGCGATCGCCGGGGTTCTTCTGGCCGGCCTGATCGTCGGCATCATTCAAGGGCTCGTCACCGCCTACCTCGATCCGATCGTCGGCGGCGCGATCGGCACCGTGTTTCCGTTCATCATCATGCTGCTCATCCTCTTTATTCGGCCGACGGGAATGTTTGGCTGGAAGACCATCGAAAGGGTCTGACCGATGGATCCGGCAGGAGTCTTCGCCACCAGCTTCGAGCGCGATCAGGCCTTGATCCGCACCCGCGGCCAATGGATCGCGCTGGGCCTGTTTCTGCTGGCGCTGATCGTGGTGCCCCATGTGCTGGGGCCCCGTCTGGTCGCCATCTCGACCAACATGCTGATCATGGCGGTGGTCGTGGTCGGGTTGCAGATCAACATGGGCTATGCCGGGCAGATCAATCTCGGTCAGGCCGCCTTCATGGGGGTCGGCGCCTACGCCACCGGCGCGCTGGCCACCAAGCTCGGCCTGCCGTTCTGGCTCAGCATCCCGCTCGGCGGCTGCGCCGCCGCGCTGTTCGGCTTCATCTTCGGCCTGTCGGCGGTGCGCATCAAGGGATTCTACCTGGCGCTGACCACCATCGCCGCGCAGACCTTGTTCCACTTCCTGATTCTCAACCTGCCGCAATCGTGGTTCGGCGGCTCCAACGGTCTGACGCTGGAGCCGGCGGGATTTTTCGGCTTCAGCTTCGTCAGCGACACCTCGATCTACTACCTCTGCCTCGCGGCGGCGGCGGCGATGGTGTTCGGCGCCTACGGCATCGTGCGCAGCCGGCACGGGCGCGCTTTCGTCGCGGTCAACGACGACGACGTCGCCTCCGGGCTGATGGGGATCAACGTGGTGCGCACCAAGGCGGTGGCGTTCCTGATCGGCGCGTTCTACGCCGGCATCGGCGGCGGGCTTTGGGCCTATTATGTGCGCTTCGTCGCCGTCGATCAGTTCACGCTGTTTCACTCGATCTGGTTCATCGCCATGGTGATCGTCGGCGGTCTCGGCTCGATCACCGGCGCGTTGATCGGCGTGTTCGTCATCAAGGCGATTCAGGAAAGCTTCGTCACGCTCGGCCCCACCATCGTCGCGCAGTTTCCCTCGCTCGGCGGCGACGTGGTGTTCGCGCTGATGAACGTGTTTCTCGGCGGGGTCATCGCGGCGTTCCTGATTTTCGAGCCGCGCGGCCTGATGCACCGCTGGAATATCATGAAGCGATCCTATCGCCTGTGGCCGTTCCCGTATTGACGGGATAGGCCCGGAAACCTTGTGAATGTTCATGGGAGGAACTGAAACATGACGATCCTGAAACAGCTCAAGACGGCGGGGATGGCGGCGGCGCTCGGCCTGCTGACAGCCGCGATGCCGGCCAAGGCCCAGACCACCTACAACATCGCGTCGTTCGCGGATTTCACCGGTCCCTACGCCGACGTGATGAAAGACCTGATCGGCGCGCGCCGGCCGGTGATCGACTGGTGGAACGCCGAGGTCGGCAGCAAGATCGGGGTCAAGCTCGGCACCAAGGATTACGATCATCGCTACGATGCCGCGCAGGCGGCGAGCCTGTGGCCCGGCGTCAAGGCCGAGCTCAACCCGATCGTCGTGCTCGGTGTCGGCGGCCCCGACGTGGCCGCGCTTCAGGGCCGATTGCCGACCGACAAGATCCCGATGGTGATGTCGACGGCGGCCTACGGCTTCGCCTGGAAGCCCGATCCGTGGATCTTCAACCAGCGCCCGACCTATAGCCATGAGGCGGCGGCGTTCTTCAACTGGCTGCGCGAGAAGCGCGGCGGCAGCGGGCCGCTGAAGGTGGCGATCATCTCGTCCGAAGCCTCGCCGGCCTATGTCGACCAGCACAAGGGCGTGCAGCGTTACGCCGCGGACAATCCCGACAAGGTCGAGGTGGTCGAAGTCGTCTTCACCGAAGTTCAGCCCACCGACCTGACGACCCAGGTGAACCGCGTCACCCGCAAGGGCGCCGAGGCGATCATGGTCATGACCAATACGGCGGCGGTGGTCGCCACCAAGCGCGCCCTGCAATCGCTCGGCAAGCAGGTGCCGATCGTGATGAGCTCGCATAACGGCGTGGCGGAATCCGGCCGCGCCATCGGCGACCTCAAGCAGATGGAAGGCGACTACGAGGTCTATGCGATGGCCGCGCCGACCGACGCCAAGACGCCGGGCCGTGAGTTCTTCGACATGCTGCAAAGCAAGTACAACCTGAAAGCCAAGTGGACGGTGTCGGCGGTTCAGGGTCTTGGTCAGGCGCTGATCACCATGCGGGCGATCGAAGCCGCGGCCAAGAAGGTCGGCGCGGACAAGATCACCGGCGAGGCCGTACGCGAGGCGCTGATCTCGACGCCGATCCCGTCCGCGGACACCTTCGGGATTCTCGGCAACATCCAGTTCTCCAATGACGGGCCGTTCCCGACCAAGGGCCTGGTGGTCACCATCGCCACCGTCAAGGATGGCAAGTACGTCGAGGCGGCCTCGAACGTGCCGGTGCCGGTGCTCAACAAGTGGTGACATAAAGCATCCGGCCGGGTTCCTGCGAGCCCGGCCGGCTCTCGCCGGGAGGCTTGCGTCTTGCTCGAACTGAACAATGTCGAGGTCATTTACAGCGACGTCATCCTGGCGGTGAAGGGCATCTCGCTCGCCGTGCCGGACGGCAAATGCGTGGCGCTGCTCGGCGGCAACGGCGCCGGCAAATCGACCACGCTCAAAGCGGTCTCCGGCGTCATCCGCACCGAGGACGGCCGGGTCACATCCGGCACCATCAGCTTCAACGGCAAGCGGATCGACAAGATCGATCCGACCGAGGTCGTTCACGGCGGCATCATTCACGTCATGGAAGGCCGCCGCGTGTTGCGCCATCTGACGGTGGAGCAGAACCTCCAGGTCGGCGGCCACATGGAATCGTCGGGCCGCGAGGTGCGCAAACGCCTCGATGAGGTTTACGACCGGATTCGCCGCCTCGCCGCGCTCAAGGATCGCGTGACGGGCTATCTCTCCGGCGGCGAGCAGCAGATGGTGGTGATCGGCCGCGCGATGATGGCCAATCCGAAACTGATCATGATCGACGAGCCGTCGCTCGGCCTCGCGCCGCTGATGATCGATGAGGTCTTCGAGTTGCTGAAGGCCCTCAAGGCCGGCGGCACCACGCTGTTGATCGTCGAGCAGAACACCCGCGTCGCGCTCGATATCGCCGACTACGGCTATGTCATGGAAAACGGCCGTATCGTTCTCGAAGGCGCGGCGGAAGACCTGCGCAACAACGAGGACGTGCGCGAGTTCTATCTCGGGCTCGATCTCGAGGGCGAGCGCAAGAGCTATCGCGACATCAAGCACTATCGCCGGCGCAAGCGCTGGCTCGGGTAGAATTTCACGTTTGTCGGAAATGCGATGAGCCGTCATTGCCGGGCATAGCCGTTCGAAGAACGGCGTCGCTTCGCTCGCC
>JBDHSX010000147.1:0-9405 GCA_039808365.1 Xanthobacteraceae bacterium
CGCGCTTGGCGTCGTTCTGGCCGACGATGAAGCGGTCGAGTTCGGAAACGATTTCGCGGGGGGAGAAGTCTGTCATGGGACCTAGGTAGGGTGTGATGAGACCTGTGGCAATAAGATCAGCGGCAAGCGGATCATAGGAGAGGCGGACCGGACTGCCAGTGCCGGATGGCCTCGGACGGATAGATCAGCATGATGATGTTGAGCGTCAGGTTGTCGCGGATGTGCAGCCCGACGGCCACCTCGAACAGCAGCGCGATGATGATCGTCGCCGCGACCGGCAGCTTGCGGGCGGCGATGAAGCCGATGATCATCGCGATCGTGTCGGACACCGAATTCACGATGCTGTCGCCGTAATAGTCGAGCGAGATGGTGCCGGCGCGATACCGCTCGATGATGAGCGGCGAGTTTTCGAGCAATTCCCAGCCGCCTTCGATCACGATCGCGATCAGAAGCCGCGTCGTCCACGGCGTGCGCGGCAGCACCAGCCAGGTCAGCGCATAGAACAGAAAGCCGTGGATGATGTGCGAGAACGTGTACCAGTCGGTGAGGTGCTGGGAGTTCTCCGAACTCTGCACCACGCCGTGCCAGACTTTCACATAACCGCAGGCGCAGATCGGCAGGCGTCCCATCGCGTAGAGGATCGCGGCCTGCGCCGCCAGCAGCGCCAGGACGCAGACCGTCACCGTGGCCGGCGACAGCATCGTCCGCGACGGCGCGCTCACGGCTGGCTGGCCGGGCGCGGTCATGCGCCAAGAGTGCCGAGGGTTTCGAGGGTGACGTTGCGGTTGGTGTAGACGCAGATGTCGGCGGCGATGTCGAGGGCGCGGCGCACGATGGTTTCGGCGTCGTGGTCGCTGTCGATCAGCGCCCGCGCCGCCGCCAGCGCGTAATTGCCGCCGGAGCCGATCGCCATCACGCCGCCCTCCGGCTCCAGCACGTCGCCGGTGCCGGTGAGCACCAGCGACACCTCCTTGTCGGCGACGATCATCATCGCCTCCAGCCGGCGCAGGTAACGGTCGGTGCGCCAGTCCTTGGCGAGTTCGACCGCGGCGCGGGTCAACTGGCCGGGATATTGCTCCAGCTTCGCCTCCAGCCGCTCGAACAGCGTGAAGGCGTCGGCGGTGGCGCCGGCGAAGCCGCCGATCACGTCGCCCTTGCCGAGCTTGCGGACCTTCCTGGCGTTGGACTTGATCACGGTCTGGCCGATCGAGACCTGCCCGTCGCCGCCGATCACCACCTTGCCGCCCTTGCGGACGGTGAGAATGGTGGTGCCGTGCCAGACGTGCGGCGAACCATCGCTGGCGGTCGAATATGAAGCGTTCATGGGAATCCTTGAATGGCGTGCGCCATGATTTAAGTGTCGCGGGTCGGAGTTGCAATCGCGCCGGATCGGCCGAAATCCGGTCACCATGCGGCCAATTCGCCGCCGAAACCGGCATCCCGCAGTAGCGAAGGCGGCATCGGCCTGTTAAAAGGGCGCGACTTCGGGTGCGCCTCGACCCATCTCAGGGGCTGGGATACAAACTTGTCCCGTACCGCCACGATCAAGCGCAAGACCAAGGAAACCGATATCGAGGTGGCGATCGACCTCGACGGCACCGGCGCGTCGAATGTCGCGACCGGCATCGGCTTTTTCGACCATATGCTCGATCTTCTGGCCCGCCACTCCCGCATCGATCTCACGGTCAAGGCGGTGGGCGATCTTCATATCGATTTTCACCACACCACCGAGGACGTCGGCATCGCGCTCGGCCAGGCGGTCCGGCAGGCGCTCGGCGACATGGCGGGCATCACCCGTTACGCCAGCCTCCACATGCCGATGGACGAGACGCTGACGCGGGTGGCGATCGACATTTCCGGGCGGCCGTTCCTGGTGTTCAAGGCGGATTTCCCGCGCGACAAGATCGGCGAGTTCGACACCGAGCTGGTGCGCGAGTGGTTCAACGCCTTCGCCATCAACGCCGGCGTCACCCTGCATGTCGAAACGCTGTATGGCGACAACAGCCACCATATCGCCGAATCCTGCTTCAAGGGCCTGGCGCGGGCGCTGCGCGCGGCGGTGGCGATCGATCCGCGCAACGCCGGCGAGGTGCCCTCGACCAAGGGCCGGCTTGGCGGCTGACTCGGCTGCTGATTTGGCGGCCGCCGGAGGGAAGCGATGCGGATCTATACGGTGCATGGACCACGATTTGCGGGCGCCGACGCGGGCGAGCGCGTGGTGCTGGTGCGCGACGGCTTTCATTTCTGGGCCTTCGTGTTCGGCGGCTTCTGGCTGCTGTATCACCGGCTATGGTGGGCCTTGCTGGGCTACGTCGCGGTGGTCACCGGCGTCGGCGCGGCGCTCGGCGCGTTGCGCGTGAGCGGCGCCGTCGACTTCTGCGTGATGCTGTTGCTGGCTGTGCTGATGGGGCTGGAGGCGTCGAGCCTGCGGCGCTGGACCCTGTCGCGCGGCAGATGGCGTCAGCTCGACGTCGTCGCCGGGGCGGACGAGCAGGACGCCGAGCGGCGGTTCTTCGATCGCTGGTTCGCCGGGCGGAATGAGTCCGCCGACGACCCGATGGCGGTGGAGCGCGGCGGGCCGCCGCCGACCCGCGATGTGCCGGCGCGATCGCTGTCGCGGCCACCGCCGCCGCCATCATCGTCGTCGTCCGGCATCGTCGGGCTGTTTCCGCAGCCGGGAGGCCAGGCGTGAGCGTCGCCATCATCGACTACGGATCGGGCAACCTGCATTCGGCGGCGAAAGCTTTCGAGCGTGCCTCGCGCGGTCTTGAAACCCCCGACCGGGTGATCGTGACGCGCGACCCCGACGCGGTGTTTCGCGCCGACCGCATCGTGCTGCCGGGCGTCGGCGCCTTCGCCGACTGCCGCAAGGGATTGGACGCGCTCGACGGCATGATCGAGGCGATGACCGAAGCGGTGCGCGTCAAGGCGCGGCCGTTCTTCGGCATCTGCGTCGGCATGCAGTTGATGGCGACGCGCGGCAAGGAGAACGTCACCACCGACGGGCTGAACTGGATCGGCGGCGACGTCGAGAAGATCGCGCCGCGCGACGACAGCCTGAAGATCCCGCACATGGGCTGGAATACGCTCGACGTCGCGCGCGACCATCCGGTGCTGGAGCGCCTGCCGCTGGGGCCGAACGGCCGCCACGCCTATTTCGTCCACTCCTATCACCTCAACGCCACCGATGAGGCCGACGTGCTGGCGCGCGCCGACTACGGCGGGCCGCTGACGGCGATGGTCGGCAAGGACACCGCCATCGGCACCCAGTTCCATCCCGAAAAGAGCCAGCGTTTCGGACTGGCGCTGATCGCCAATTTTCTGAAGTGGAAGCCGTGATCCTTTTCCCCGCCATCGATCTCAAGAACGGCCAGTGCGTGCGCCTCGAACAGGGCGACATGGCGCGCGCCACCGTATTCAATCTCGATCCGGCGGCGCAGGCGCGCAGTTTCGCCGCGCAGGGTTTCGAATATCTCCACGTCGTCGATCTCGACGGCGCTTTCGCCGGCAAGCCGATCAACGCGCAGGCGGTCGAGGCGATGCTGAAGACGGTCGGGATGCCGGTGCAACTCGGCGGCGGCATCCGCGATCTGGCGACGGTGGAGGCGTGGCTGTCCAAGGGCATCACCCGCGTCATCATCGGCACCGCGGCGGTGCGCGATCCGGCGCTGGTGAAGGAGGCCGCGAAACTGTTTCCCGGCCGCGTCGCGGTCGGCCTCGACGCCCGCGACGGCAAGGTGGCGGTGGAGGGCTGGGCGGAGACCTCGCAGGTCACCGCGCTGGAGATCGCGCGCCGCTTCGAGGACGCCGGCGTCGCCGCGATCATCTTCACCGATATCGCCCGCGACGGCCTGCTCAAGGGCCTCAACCTCGACGCCACCATCGCGCTGGCGGACAGCATCTCGATCCCGGTGATCGCCTCCGGCGGCCTCGCCTCGATCGCCGATATCGAGGCGATGCTGGCGCCGCGCGCGAAAAAGCTCGCCGGCGCCATCGCCGGGCGGGCGCTGTATGACGGGCGGGTCGATCCCGCCGCCGCGCTTGAGCTGATCCGCCGCGCGCGGGCGGCGTAGGAGGCGAAACGCATGTTCAAGGTGCGCGTCATCCCCTGCCTCGACGTGAAGGATGGTCGGGTCGTCAAGGGCGTCAACTTCGTCGATCTGCGCGACGCCGGCGATCCGGTGGAGGCCGCCATCGCCTACGACGCCGCCGGCGCCGACGAACTGTGCTTCCTCGACATCACCGCCACCCATGAGAATCGCGGCACCATGCTCGACGTGGTGCGGCGCACGGCGGAGGCCTGCTTCATGCCGGTCACGGTCGGCGGCGGCGTGCGCACCATCGAGGATATCCGGACGCTGTTGACGTCGGGGGCCGACAAGGTCTCGATCAACAGCGCGGCGGTGGCGCGCCGCGAACTGGTCAAGGAAGCGGCCGAGAAATTCGGCGACCAGTGCATCGTGGTGGCGATCGACGCCAAGCGGGTCAAGCGCCCCGGCGGCTCCGACCGCTGGGAGATTTTCACCCATGGCGGCCGCAAATCGACCGGCATCGACGCCGTCGAATACGCCCAGGAGGTGGTGTCGCTGGGGGCGGGCGAAATCCTGCTGACCTCGATGGATCGCGACGGCACCCGTTCCGGCTTCGATATCGACCTGACCCGCGCCGTCGCCGACAGCATCCCGGTTCCGGTGATCGCCTCGGGCGGCGTCGGCAATCTCGATCACCTGGTCGCGGGCATTCGCAACGGCCACGCCACGGCGGTGCTGGCGGCGTCGATCTTCCATTTCGGTGAGTTCACCATCCGCGAGGCCAAGGAGCACATGGCCCGCGCCGGGCTGCCGATGCGCCTCGATCCGTAAACAACGCCGGAGTTCGCGCTCCCGCGCCTCAGCCCGAAATGCTAGAAAACGCCATGGCCCAGTTCACGCTTCACGATCTCGCAGCGATCATCGATGCCCGGGCGAAGGCCGGCGGCGACAAGTCGTATACCCGCAAGCTGCTCGACAAGGGGCCGGAGCACTGCGCCAAGAAGCTCGGCGAGGAGGCGGTCGAGACCGTCATCGCCACGGTGGAGAACGACCGCGAGCATCTGATCGCCGAGAGCGCCGACCTCTTGTTTCACCTGCTGGTGGTGCTGAAATCGCGCGGCGTCACGCTTGAGGAGGTCGAGAGCGCGCTGGCGCGGCGAACCTCGATGTCCGGGCTGGAAGAAAAGGCCGCGCGCAAGGGCGATTAGAGCATCGGACCGAAAATTGCGAAGCGGTTTGCGGTTGGATTGGACCGAGAAGGGCGGCGCTCATGGAAATGCGTCTGGACCAGCAATATAATCCCTACCGGATTTTCACGCGCCAGCAATGGGCCAAGCTGCGCGACGACATGCCGATGACGCTGGCCGCCGACGAGATCGCGGCGTTGCGTTCGATGTATGATCGCCTCGACCTCCGCGAGGTGGAAGACATCTATCTGCCGCTGTCGCGGCTGTTGTCGATCTATGTCGACGCCACCCAGCGGCTTTATGTGGCGCAGCGGCAATTCCTCGGCATCGAGGACCGCAAGATGCCCTATATCATCGGCGTCGCGGGTTCGGTCGCGGTCGGCAAGTCGACCACCGCGCGCGTCTTGCAGGCGCTGCTGACGCGATGGTCGCCGCGGCCGAAGGTCGATCTGGTGACGACCGACGGCTTCCTGTTTCCCAATGCCGTGCTGGAGCGGCAGGGGCTGATGCAGAAGAAGGGCTTTCCGGAAAGCTACGATCTGCAAAAGCTGCTCGGCTTCCTCAGCGACATCAAGGCCGGCCGCCGCCCGGTGCGCGCGCCGGTCTATTCGCATCTGACCTACGACATCATTCCGGATCAGTGGATCGAGGTCGATCGCCCCGACATCCTGATCGTCGAGGGCGTCAACGTGCTGCAGACCGGCAAGCTGCCGCGCGACGGCGAGGCCATTCCCGTGGTGTCGGACTTCTTTGACTTCTCGGTCTATATCGATGCCGACGAGCCGGTGCTGCGGAAATGGTACGTGAAGCGGTTCCTGGCGCTGCGCGACACCGCCTTTCACGATCCGCGGTCCTATTTCCATCGCTACGCGCCGTTGTCGGACGAGGAAGCCACCGCGACCGCGCTGGCGATCTGGGAGCGCACCAACCTCGCCAATCTCGAAGACAATATCCTGCCGACGCGGCCGCGCGCGACGCTGATCCTCAAGAAGGGCGCCGATCACGTCGTCGAGACGGTGGCGCTGCGGCGATTGTAGCGGTCGCAAACCGACCGGCCGCGATCACGCGGCGAGATGCCGGGAGGACACGAGGCGGGAGATCGCCTCGGCGAGTTTCTCGCGATCGAGCGGCTTGATCAGGAAGCCGTCCATGCCGGACTCGAAGCAGGCCCTGCGGTCCTCGGTCAGGGCGTTGGCGGTCAGGGCGATGATCGGCGTTCGTCGCGCGCCCTGTGCGGCCTCGCGCCGGCGAATGCGCCGGGTCGCCTCGATGCCGTTCAGGTCCGGCATCTGAACGTCCATCAGCACGAGGTCATAGGGCGCTTCCGCGGCCTCGGCCGCGAGCCACGATTCCACCGCGGCGTTGCCATCGGGGGTGACGACCACCTGATGGCCGAGGCGCGTCAGCAGCGCGCGCATCAACAGGGCGTTGATCTCGTTATCCTCCGCGACCAGGATCGACAGGCCGCGCCGCATTGTTGCCGCAAGAATCCCGGCGTCGGTCGGCTCGATGTCGGGGAGGGTTTCGCGCGCGGAATCCGCGGGCGGCGGCGCGCCCAGGCGGCTCGCCAGCGAGGCGACGCGCAGCGGCTTCACCAGATAGCCGGTGAAGTGGTCGCGGACCAGGTCGCGGTAGTCGTGGCGTGTCGCCGGCGTGAAGATCACCAGGCGATGGACGGCGTGGGGCGCGGCGGCGTCGGCGAGGGCGGCCGCCTCAAGCGGCGCGAACGCGCCGTCGATCAGGATCGCGTGCCACGCCCGCTCCGCAAGCAAAGCGCGCGCCGAGGCGAGGTCCGCGACGATGCGGGTCTGCGCGCCCCAGCGTTGCAGGCGACGGGCGATCAGCGGGGTTTCGACCGCCTGCGGCGCCACCAGCATGACCGATTTGCCGTTGAGATCGGGACTGTCGAACGGCCGCCGCCGCGCGCCGTCGCCGTCGTCGCCGCCGTCATGGCCGATCATCGGAATGGCGAACGAAAAGGTCGAGCCTTCGCCGAGCACGCTTTGCAGCGAGATATGCCCGCCCATCCGGCGGACGATGCGCTCGCTGATGCTTAAGCCGAGGCCGGTGCCGCCGTAGCTTTGCGCGATGCGCTCGTCGGCCTGCTCGAACTCCTGAAAGATTCGCTGTTGCGCGTCCGGCGCGATGCCGATGCCGGTGTCGCGCACCATGAACAGCACCTCATCCGGTTTTGAGCCGGGCTCGACGATGAGCGCGACGCCGCCCCTCTCGGTGAACTTGATGGCGTTGCCGGCGAGGTTGAGCAGCACCTGCCGCAGCCGCGCGTGGTCGCCGATCACTTCCGACGGCAGCCGCTCGTCGACATAGGCGGTGATGTCGAGGCCGCGCGCCTGCGCCCGCGGCGCCAGCAGTTCGGTGATGCTTTCGATCAGGCCGTCGAGCGCGAACGGCCGCTGGTCGAGGTTGATCTTGCCGGCTTCGATCTTGGAGAAGTCGAGCAGTTCCTCGATCAGCGACAGCAGCGCCTCGGCCGAGGTTCGCACCGCCTGGGCGTAACTCATTTGCTCCGGCGTCAGCGCGGTATCGAGCAGCAATCCGTTCATGCCGATGATGCCGTTCAGCGGCGTGCGGATCTCGTGCGAGACCATGGCGAGGAAACGCGACTTGGCGTGGCTCGCGGCGTCGGCGTTGTCGCGCGCCTCGCCGAGCGCGCGCGCGGTCTCGGTGCGGTCGGTGACGTCGCGGCCGACGCATTGCAGCTCCGCCGGCTGTCCGGCGTCCGGGCGCACCATGCCCTCGCGCCAGCCGATCCAGCGTGCCCCGGTGGCGGTCGCGATCTTCTGATCGTGCGTCCGCGTGCCGACCGCGTCGATGGCGATCTTGCCCTGCTCCAGCACCGGAAGCTCGAAGCGGGTGCCGACCAGCGCCTCGCGTGGCCGCTGCGCCAGCGCGCAAAAGGCGTCATTGACGAAGCGAATGGTGCCGTCCGCCAGCCGCAGCACCACGAGGTCGCCTTGCGATTCGAACAGGTTGCGGGCGCGCTCCTCGGCTTCCTTCAGCTCCCAGTTGCGATCGATCAGCGTTTCGTTGTGCTGGGTGACGATGCGCAGCTTCTTGCGCATCCGCCGCAGCCGCATGCTGGTCAGCGCCAGGGCGGCGCAAGCGAGCGCGAACAGAAAGCTGATGCCGAGGGCGAACGTGGTCGGATCGTATTCGGAGGCCTGCGACCGGCTGCCGGTCACGAAGCCGTAAGCGCCGCCGAAGGCCGCCGAGAACAGAACGAACGCGCGCACCGCGAAACTGATGCGGGGATGCCGGCGCGCGAAACGGCGCATGCGCGCCTTGATCCGAAATGTCCGTCCCATCGCCTCCCCCTGAACCGCCGCTTGCTTGCGCGCGATTCCGATCGATCGCAGCACGATGCCGGGCCGACCTTGCGAAGTGCTTGCCGGCGGGCGGTGTGGGCCGCGCGCTTGGAAACGAGGTTGCCGAAACGTTAAAGCGCGGCGGCGACGCGGGCGTGGTTGGTGGCGGCGCCGACCATCAGGGCCGCGGCGAGGCGCGGCGAGAAGGTTTTCGAGCGGACGAAAATGCGGAAATCGCCCGGCTCGCGCGACAGATAGATGATCGGCTGCGCCACGGCGGCCGTCGTCGCGATCCCGATATAGCGCGTTGCCGCGCCGGCCGCGCAGGTGTTGGGCTCGGCGGTATCGATATCGTCGACCACCGTGAAATCGGCGCTTTCCGGGCTTTCGACGATCTGCACCCGCACCGTCGCCTCCGCCGGATTGTCGGTGAAGCTGACGCGGGATTGCGGCTGCCACGGCGCGGCGGCCATCTGCACCGAGGTGGCACCGACCATGATGCAGGGCTGCGGCGGCGACGACAGGCTCTCGCGGGCGAAGACGCCGGCCAGGATCAAAGGGATCACCGAGGCAAGGATCTTGAATCGCGACATGATACGCCGTCCGCATTGCAGCGCCCGCGTGACACGCCCGGGCCCCTATGGTTGGCGTAGGGTAAAGAAAAGTCGTTAGTGTTTGGTTGATGTCGCGGGCGTCCCGGTTGTTCCCGGAGGCAACGCGGCGTCACTTCGTGCCGCCCGGCGCCCGGCGCCATTTTCAGCAGCCTGTGAGATGCTTTCCGCTCTTGACGGAATCACCGCCGTCATGCGCGGACTTGATCCGCGCATCCATCATCTACTTGAAAAATGATGGATTGCCGGG
>JBDHSX010000148.1:0-9237 GCA_039808365.1 Xanthobacteraceae bacterium
TGCGGCACGGCGACGATGTCGCCCCACGGCGTGACGCGATTTTGCAGGGGCATTGTTCTCTCCTTCGTCATTGCGAGGAGCACTTGCGACGAAGCAATCCAGTCCTTGCTTCGCGACACCTGGATTGCTTCGCTTCGCTCGCAATGACGAATATCACGCCGCGCCGTCGCGGATCGGCGGCTGAAACGACAGCCCGGTGTCCCACGGAAAGAAGATCCAGGTGTCCTGCGACACCTCGGTGATGAAGGTATCGACCAGCGGCTTGCCCATCGGCTTGGCGTAGACCGCCGCGAGATGGGCGCGCGGAAACATCTCGCGCACCGCGCGCGCGGTGGTCCCGGTATCGACCAGATCGTCGATCACCAGCAATCCCTGCCCGCCCGCGCCGCATAACCGCGCGACCGTGTCCGATACGCCCTTCAGCAGTTTGATGTCGCCTCTGGCGGTGTGATCGTAGCTCGCAAGGCAGATGGTGTCGATGGTGCGCAAACCCAGTTCGCGCGCGACGATCGCCGCCGGCACCAGCCCGCCGCGCGTCACCGCCGCGAGCGCATGGAACGGCCCGGCGGCGTCGAGCCGCCACGCCAGCACGCGGGCGTCGCGGTGAAACTGATCCCACGACACCGGAAACGCCTTCTCGGCCCGCGCCCGCGCATCGCTGTCCGAAACCTGCCCGGTCATCTCCGCGACCTCAAAGCGTCGTCTTCAATCCCGCGATCATCGCCTTCACCGCGTCCATCGCCGCGGTGAGCTTGGCCTGGTCGCGCGAGCGCACCACCAGATTGGTGTTCGGCTTGCGCTCCTCGTCCATGAACGGATAGCTGCCGATGATGGTGTCGGGATGGGCGTTGGCGATCTCGCGCAGCGGTCCGCCGATATCGCCCTCGCGGGCGTTGGCGCGCACCGATTCGGACAGCATCCGCACGCCGGTCTTCAGCTTCGGCGCGACGATGTCCATCATCGCCTGCATGATCGAGGGCACGCCGGCCATCACGATGACATTGCCGAGCATGAAGCCCGGCGCGAGGATGGTCGCGCTCTGGATCAAATCCGCGCCGTCGGGGATCCGCGCCATGCGCAGCCGCGCCTCGTTGAGGTCCTGCCCGTTGAACCGCTCGCGAAACCGCGCCACCACCTCGGGGTGATGATCGATGCCGACGCCGAACGCCCTCGCCACGCTGTCGGCGGTGATGTCGTCGTGGGTCGGACCGATGCCGCCGGTGGTGAAGACGTAGCCGTAACGGTGGCGCAGCGCATCGAGCGCGGCGACGATGTCGGCCTCGTCGTCGGCCACCACCCGCACCTCCTTCAGGTCGATCCCGATATTGGTGAGGTATTCGGCGATGAAGCCGATGTTCTTGTCCTTGGTGCGCCCGGAGAGGATCTCGTCGCCGATCACCAGCAGGCCCGCCGTCACCACGTCGCTCATAGCAGCCTCATCCTGTTCGCTTCCCGCCTCGCTCCCGCCGCATCGCTGCGGCTGCCTTGTTATTGAGCAGCACCGCGCCACATTTCAGGCAGCGCGGGGCGAAATCCGCGGGCAAAAGGCCCGTTTCCCATGCATATCGTGCTGGCCCGAGCCTTGCTACCTCCCTTTCCGTGAATTCACCAGTGAAACACGCCGGGGGTCTTGCAGCCGATGTCCATTGCGTTCGACGAGATGAACGGCGGCGGGGACGCCGTTCGCCCCGCCTATCAGGAACTGGCGCGCTGGCTCACGGAAACATCGGCCGACGGCCTTGAATACCGCCGCCAGGAAGCGGAATTGCTGTTTCGTCGCATCGGCATCACCTTCGCGGTCTACGGCGACGCCGCGGCGCAGGAGCGGCTGATCCCGTTCGACGTGGTGCCGCGCATCATTTCGTCCGGCGAGTGGGCGATCCTGGAGCGCGGCCTGCGGCAGCGGGTGCAGGCCATCAACCTGTTTCTGCGCGACATTTATCACGAGCGCGAGATTTTGCGGGCCGGGCTGATCCCGAAGGATCTGGTCTATCAGAACCCGGTGTTCCGGCCCGAGATGAACGGCCTTCGCATCCCGCACGACGTCTATGTCCACATCGCCGGCATCGACGTGGTGCGCGTCGGTCCGGAGAGCTTCTTCGTGCTGGAGGACAACGCGCGCACCCCCTCCGGCGTCTCCTACATGCTGGAGAACCGCGAGATCATGATGCGGCTGTTTCCGGACCTGTTCGCGCGTCATCGCGTCGCGCCGGTGGAGCGATACCCCGAGGAATTGCTGGCGACGCTGGCGTCGGTGGCGCCGCGCGGCGCCTCGACGGAGCCGACCGTCGCGCTGCTCACCCCCGGCGTCTATAATTCCGCGTTCTACGAGCACTCGTTCCTGGCGGACAAGCTCGGCGTCGAACTGGTGGAGGGGCGCGACCTCATCGTCCGCAACGAGCAGGTCTTCATGCGCACCACCGAGGGCCTGAAGCGGATCGACGTGCTGTATCGCCGCGTCGACGACGACTTTCTCGATCCCCTCACCTTCCGGCCGGATTCCGCGCTCGGCGTGCCCGGCCTGATGGCGGCCTACAGCGCCGGCAACATCACGCTGGCCAACGCGGTCGGCACCGGCATCGCCGACGACAAGGCGATCTACAGCTACATGCCGGACGTGGTGCGGTTCTATCTCGGCGAGGAGCCGATCCTGAAAAACGTGCCGACCTGGCGCTGCCGCGAGCCGGACGACCTCGCCTATGTCCTCGATCATCTGAAGGACCTCGTGGTGAAGGAGGTTCACGGCTCGGGCGGATACGGCATGTTGATCGGCCCCGCGTCGACCTGCGCGCAGATCGAGGCGTTCCGCGACCGCCTGCGGCGCGATCCGGACAACTTCATCGCGCAGCCGACGCTGGCGCTCTCCACCTGCCCGACCTCGACCGCCGCCGGCCTCGCGCCGCGCCACGTCGATCTGCGGCCCTTCGTCCTCACCGGCCGCGACCGCGTCACCGTGATCCCCGGCGGACTGACGCGCGTGGCGTTGCAGGAAGGCTCGCTCGTCGTCAATTCCAGCCAGGGCGGCGGCACCAAGGACACCTGGATTCTTCACGACGGCCTCTGATCTCCCACCGCAAAGACGATCCCATGCTTTCACGAACCGCTGAAAACCTGTTCTGGCTGGCGCGCTATGTCGAGCGCGCCGACTATCTCGCGCGCACCATCGAGGCGACGCTGCGCGCCACGGCGCTGCCGAGCGCCTATGTCGGCCAGACCAACGAGTGGGAATCCGCGCTGCTCACCGCGGGCGTCGCCGAAGCCTTCTATCGACAGGAGACCGTCGCGGACGAGCGCAGCGTGGTGACTTACCTCGCGTTCTCGCGCGACAATCCGTCATCGATCCGCAACTGCATCGACAACGCCCGCGTCAATGCCCGCGCCATCCGCACCGCGCTCACCGGCGAGATGTGGGACACCATCAACAGCGGCTGGATCGACCTGCAAGGCGTCTGGAGCATGGCGACCCACAGCCGCGAGCAACTCGTAAAATTCCTTCGCCTGGTGCAGGAAACCTCGCTGCGCTTCGACGGCTCGGCCTACCGCACCATGCTGCGCAACGACGCCTACTGGTTCTCGCGGCTCGGACTGCATCTGGAGCGCTCCGACAACACCGCGCGGATTCTCGACGTCAAGTATCACGTCCTGCTGCCCGACCGGGAGCATGTCGGCGGCCCGCTCGATTACTATCAGTGGACGGCGATCCTGCGGTCGGTGTCGGCGCTCACCGCCTATCACTGGGTTTATCGCGATACGGTCAAGCCATGGCTGATCGCCGATCTGCTGATCCTCAACGAGAAGCTGCCGCGCTCGCTGGCGAGTTGCTACGGCAATCTGGTGCGCAACCTCGACCAGATCGGGGTCGCCTACGGCCAGCAGGGCCCGGCGCAGCGGCACGCGCGCGGCATCCGCAATCGCCTTGAGCGCAGCCGGATGGACGCGATCTTCCAGGGCGGCCTGCATGAATTCATCCAGGAATTCCTCTCCGACAACACCAAGCTCGGCGAGATCATCGCCACGCAATACTTGAACTGAGCATCGAGGCAGGACCGACATGCGGCTTCGCGTTTCCCACTTCACCACCTATCGCTACGAGCCACGCGCGGTCAGCATCATCCAGATGCTGCGCCTCGCGCCGCGCGATCATGAGGGGCAGTATGTCGTGGACTGGCAGATCGGGGTCTCCTCCGACACACGGCTCGACATGCAGCACGACGCGTTCGGCAACATCGTCCATATCCTGACCCAGGGCGCGACGTCGGAGATCACCGTTCATGTCGACGGGCTGGTCGACACCACCGACACCCACGGCGTCCTGCGCGGCACCGACGAGCGATTTCCGCCCGCGCTGTTCCTGCGCGCGACCGAACTCACCGCCGGCGACGACGCCATCGCGGCGCTGGCGCGCGATCTGGTCACCGAATTCGACGACGACCGGCTGCGGCTGCTGCACGGGTTGATGACGCGGCTCGGCGACGAGATGACGTTCGATCCCGATCCGACCCATCCCGGCACCACCGCGCGCGACGCCTACGCGCTGCGGCGCGGCGTCTGCCAGGACTACGCCCACATCTTCATCGCCTGCGCGCGCAAGGCGGGCGTGCCGGCCCGCTTCGTCTCCGGACATTTCCTGCGCGCCGACGGCGTGGTCGAGCAGCAGGCCGGCCACGCCTGGGCGGAAGCCTTCGTGCCCGATCTCGGCTGGGTCGGCTTCGATCCCGCCAACGGCATCTGCACCACCGATTGCCATGTCCGCGTCGCCGTCGGCCTCGACTATCTCGGCGCGGCGCCGGTGCGCGGCACGCGATACGGCGGCGGCGCGGAGAATCTGGACGTCGCGGTCAGGGTGGATCAGGCCGGCCGGCAAAACCAGAATTGAGGACGATGCCCACCCGCTTGTTGCCCGCGTCCGCGACGCCGCGTAAAACTGCGCATCCTGTCCGCTTGCCGGTGTGGTTCGAGATATGACGTATTGCTGCGGAATCCTGGTCCGCGAAGGCCTGGTGATGATCGCCGACACCCGCACCAACGCGGGCCTCGACAATGTATCCACCTTCCGCAAGCTGCACGTGTTCTCCGCGCCGGGGGAACGCATCCTGGCGATCGCCAGCGCCGGCAATCTCGCCATCAGCCAGTCGGTTCTCAGCACGCTGAGCGAGGGGCTGCCCAACCCCGCGACCGGCGAAACCGAAACGCTGATGAACGCGCCGACCATGTTTCAGGCCGCGCAGCGGATCGGCCACGCCGTCCGCCACGTCAACGCCACCGAGGGCCGCGTCCTGCAAGCCGAGGATATCAATTTCAGCGTGTCGTTCCTGTTCGGCGGTCAGATCAAGGGCCAGCCGATGCGCCTGTTCATGATCTATCCGGCCGGCAACTTCATCGAATGCACCACCGACACGCCGTATCTGCAAATCGGTGAGCACAAATACGGCAAGCCGGTGCTCGACCGCGCCGTGCGCTACGACGTTCACCTCTATGATGCGCTCAAGATCGGGCTGATCTCGATGGACTCGACCATGCGCTCCAATCTCGGTGTCGGCCTGCCGCTCGACGTTCTCGTCGTGCGCAAGGACGTCTGCGACGCCGATCTCAGCTATCGTATCGAGGACGACGAGCCGTATTTTCACGATCTGCGCGCGCGCTGGTCGGCCGCGTTGCGCGCGGCGCATCAGAACATTCCGTCGCCACCCTACAAGACGGGAGCCTGATCTCGCGCCGCGCGCGGCGAGACCCGATCCATGACTGTCCGGCGGCGCCGGACCAAAACAACCAGCAAGGGAAGAAACATCATGGCAGCTTCACACAAGGTCGCATTGGTCACCGGCGCGGGCTCCGGGGTCGGCCGCGCCAGCGCGCTGGCGCTGATGAAGGCGGGTTTCGCGGTGGTGCTCGCCGGGCGCCGCGCCGACAAGCTGAACGAGACCGCCGAGGCCGGCAAGTCGTTCGGCACGGCGCTGGCGGTGCCTTCGGACATGACCGATCCCGCCTCGATCGCGGCGCTGTTCGCGAAGACCAAGGACGCTTTCGGCCGGCTCGACGTGCTGTTCAACAATGCCGGCATCGGCGCGCCGCCGGTCGCCTTCGAGGATGTCAGCGTCGCGCAATGGAAGGCCGTGGTCGACACCAACCTCACCGCGCCGTTCCTGTGCACCCAGCACGCCTTCCGCATCATGAAGGATCAGAGCCCGCGCGGCGGGCGCATCATCAACAACGGGTCGATCTCGGCCTACGCGCCGCGCCCGTTCTCGGCGGCCTACACCGCGACCAAGCACGCCATCACCGGCCTGACGCGGGCGACCTCGCTGGACGGCCGCGCCTACGACATCGCCTGCGGCCAGATCGACATCGGCAACGCCGCCACCGAAATGACCGCGCGCATGGCCGACGGCGTGTTGCAGCCGGACGGCCGCACCATGGTCGAGCCGCGCATGGACGTTCAGAACGTCGCCGACGCGGTGGTGTTCATGGCGACGCGGCCGCTCGACGCCAACGTCATGTTCCTCAACGTGATGGCGACCAAGATGCCGTTCGTCGGGCGCGGCTGAGCGCGCGCCGCGACATCCTCCCGTCACGCATTCGGCAGCAGGGCGCGCCAGCGCAGCCCTGTCTCGACGACGGGCCAGGGCTCCGCGACCGTCGTGACGAATTCGGATGAAGCGGGCGCGCCGTCCGGCAGGTTGACCCACAGCAGGAAGTGGCCGTTGCCGGTCCGCAGCGTCGCGCCGCCCTTGCCGAAACAGGCGTGGAACGGCGGCAGCGAATCCCACTGCATCGGCCATGACGCCTGCTGCTGGAGCGGCAATTCCCGGCCCGCGCGAAACGGGCGCAGATACCACGGCGGCTGATCCCGCAAGGGCATGCTCACAAGCCGCGCCGCGCCGAGCCGGGACAATGCCGCGATGACGCGCGACAACACGCCTTCGGCGGCCTGATCCCAGGCCTCGTCATTGTCGCCGAACAGCGTGAACCCGGCCTCCGCGAAGCACGCATCATGGTTCACGGGAGCCGGCCAGATCGCCAGCAACCGGCAATCCGGCGAAGCCATGCCCCCGGCCTCTTCGTTCGGTACGGTGGACCAGTGGACCTGAAAGTGTCGCGGGGCGGCAACGGCCATTTGGGAATCAACGTCGGGAAAATGAAATGACAGGTCTCACGGACCGCATGACATGAATGGCCCCGACGTTGCAATTCATTAAAGCAACGACCCCAATGCGCCCATGCGATTGGGCTTCACACCGAACGTGCGCGCGAGACGCATGGACGCGGCGCGGTCGCGACCCCGCCGCCGTCCATGAATGGCGACGGGACCTCGCGCGGCTCACATGCCCGCGCCTCAATGCAGGCGAAACACCCCGTCCACCGCGCGCAGTTCGGCGGGCTTCACCAGTCGCGAATGCGCCACCGTCACCGCCACCAGCGGACCGTCGAGCGACTTTTCCCAGAAGGCGAGGAAACTCTGCAACGCCGGAAATTTCGGAAACAGGTCGTAAGCCTGCCAGACATAGGATTGCAGCAGCCAGCGGTGATCCGGCCGGCGATAGAGGATTTCCGCGGTGGTCAGGCCATAGCCGAGCAGCACCTTGCGAAAATCCTCGGACACTTCACCGTTCGCACCCCGGCCGTTTGAACCGAGGTCCTTCGAAACCAAGTCCTTCGAAACCATGTCAACCCTCCTATCCGGAGCGCGTCTGACAGGGCGACCGACAACCGAGAGCCACCCGGTTCGAAATGCGCTCACATATGAGAAATGTGACGCAGGGCACCAATCGATCTCAAGCCTAAAAGTTTAATAATATGTTGAGATATCAAGCATTAGCAGCCACTTACCGCAATTGCTAACAGCGCGGACGGCTCCCCATGCACGCCGTCGGAAACCATTTTGGCAATCCATCCGCCGGAGTGCTAAATTTTTTCGCGACCCCCCTTGCCCGATGGATTTGACCGGCCTATGTCGGAAGCAATCGCGCTGGCACTCGCCCGCCGCGATTGCCAATTCAAAATTTCAAAATACCTTCAAAATCTTAGGAGGACTGCATGAAATTCCGTCCGCTTCACGACCGGGTCGTGGTCAAGCGCATCGACGCCGAAGAAAAGACAGCAGGCGGCATCATCATTCCGGACAGCGCCAAGGAGAAGCCGTCGCAGGGTGAAATCCTTTCGGTCGGTCCCGGCGGCCGCGACGAGGCCGGCAAGCTGATCCCGATCGACCTCAAGGTCGGCGACCGCGTGCTGTTCGGCAAATGGTCCGGCACCGAGGTCAAGATCGACGGCCAGGAAGTCCTGATCATGAAGGAGAGCGACATCATGGGCGTTCTCGAAGACACCGCCGCCAAGAAGAAGGCCGCCTGAGCGCCTTATCCCCTCCCGTTCATTCGCAAGGAAAACCACCATGGCAAGCAAAGAAGTGAAATTCGGCGTCGAGGCCCGCGACAAGATGCTGCGCGGCGTCGACATCCTCGCCAACGCGGTGAAGGTGACGCTCGGCCCCAAGGGCCGCAACGTCGTGCTCGACAAGTCGTTCGGCGCGCCGCGCATCACCAAGGACGGCGTCACCGTCGCCAAGGAAATCGAGCTTGAGGACAAGTTCGAGAACATGGGCGCGCAGATGGTGCGCGAAGTGGCCTCGAAGTCGGCCGACCTCGCCGGCGACGGCACCACCACCGCCACCGTTCTCGCCCAGGCCATCGTCAAGGAAGGCGCCAAATCGGTCGCGGCCGGCATGAACCCGATGGATCTGAAGCGCGGCATCGACCTCGCGGTGGAAGCCGTGGTCGAGGACCTCAAGAAGAACTCGAAGAAGGTCACCTCCAACGAGGAGATCGCCCAGGTCGGCACCATCTCCGCCAACGGCGACACCGAGATCGGCAAATTCCTCGCCGAGGCGATGAAGAAGGTCGGCAACGAGGGCGTCATCACCGTCGAGGAAGCCAAGTCGCTCGACACCGAGCTCGACGTCGTCGAGGGCATGCAGTTCGACCGCGGCTACATCTCGCCCTACTTCGTCACCAACGCCGACAAGATGCGCGTCGAGTTCGACGACGCCTACATCCTCATCAACGAGAAGAAGCTGTCGTCGCTGAACGAGTTGCTGCCGCTGCTGGAAGCCGTGGTGCAATCGGGCAAGCCGCTGGTGATCGTCGCCGAGGACGTCGAGGGCGAGGCGCTGGCGACGCTGGTGGTCAACCGCCTGCGCGGCGGCCTCAAGGTCGCGGCCGTCAAGGCGCCGGGCTTCGGCGA
>JBDHSX010000149.1:0-9227 GCA_039808365.1 Xanthobacteraceae bacterium
AAATTCAACGTGCGAATTTCGGAAGGTTTCGGCATGACCGAGGCCAGTCCGTCGATCGCCAACTGCCGGCTCTGGAATGCGCCGCGCAAGCTGGGCTCGGCCGGGCAGCCGCTGTTCGGCGTCGAACTGCGCATCGTCAACGATGAAGGGCAGGATGTTGCCGTCGGCGAGCGCGGCGAGATCGCGATTTCAAGCCCCGGCCTCGCGCGGGGCTATTTCCGCCAGCCTGAATTGACCGCAAAAACGTTCCGCGACGGTTGGCTCTACTCCGGCGATGTCGGTTATCTCGATGAGGACGGCTTCCTCTATGTCGTCGATCGCAAAAAGGAGATGATCATCACCGGCGGATATAACGTCTATCCGCGTGAGATCGAGGAGATCGCGCATGGCGTCGAGGGCATCTTCGAGGTCGCCGCGATTGGTGTCCCGGACGAGCGGCTCGGCGAGCGCATCGTGGCGTTCCTGGTGCCGTTGCCCGGCACCGGCGTGTCCGGTCAGGATTTTCTCGATCACTGCAACACTAGACTCGCCCGTTACAAGGTGCCGCGCGAAGTGCGCTTCGTCGAGACGCTGCCGCGCAACGCCACCGGCAAGATCGACCGTATCAAGCTGCGCGCCATGGGCGCCAACGCTGCCGCGGAGAACAGCACATGAATATCGACGATTTCCGGCGTCTTCTTAACGAATTCACGCTGGCGGCGGAGGCCGCCGACGGCGAGCGTTTCGCGCGTTGCTTCACGGAAGACGGCATCTATTACGATTACATCTATGGCGCGCATCGCGGCCGCAAGGAAATCGCCTACATGCTGGAGGAATTGTTCCGGCGCGATGCGGACGACGACTATCGTTGGGAGATGTTCGATCCGGTGTTCGATGGCCGGATGGGCTACGCGTGGTCGCTGTCGAGCTTCACGTCGCTGGTGCCGCAGTTCAAGGGCCAATTCGTCGTCATCGACGGCATGAGCCGCTTCCTGGTGCGTGACGGCCTGTTCAGCGAATACCGGGAATCGGTGAATGGCGGCGTCGCCATGCAGCAACTTGGCGTCGAACCCGGGCGGATGGCGAAAATCTTCAAGCGCTGGGGCGGCTGGTTGAAGGAACGACCGGAGACGGTCGATTATCTGGCGCGTCCGCGCGCGCTCGACGGCAAGCTGCCGCCGCAGGATCGATAAGGAAGCGAGCATGAGTTACCAGCACATCCTCTATGACGTCGACGCGAGGATCGCGACAATCACACTCAATCGTCCGGACCGGATGAATGCCTGGACCGCGACGATGGAGAGAGAAGTACGACGAGCGATGGACGCCGCCGCCGCCGATGACGGTGTCCGGGCCATCATCCTGACCGGAGCCGGGCGCGCATTCTGCGCCGGCGCGGATATGGAGGACCTCAAGACGCTCGACCCGAACGACATCCGCAGCGATGAGTGGATGAAGCCGTTCGACATGAACCGCCGGCCGGACTGGCAGACGCGCTATTCGTTCTATCCGGCGATTCCGAAGCCGGTGATCGGCATGCTGAATGGCGCGGCCGCCGGCATCGGGCTGGTCCATGCGCTGTATTGCGACGTGCGTTTCGCGGCGGACAACACTGTTTTCACCACCTCGTTCTCGCGACGCGGGCTCATTGCCGAGCACGGCCTGAGCTGGATGCTGCCGAGGATCGTCGGTCACGCCAATGCGCTCGATCTGTTGATGTCGGCGCGCCGGGTATCGAGCGCCGAGGCGCTGCGGATCGGCCTGGTCAATCGTCTCTATCCGGCGGACCAACTGCGCGAGAAGACGATCGAATACGCCCGCGATCTGGTTGATTTCGTCTCGCCGCGCGCGCTCGGCGTCATCAAGCGTCAGGTTTATGACGTGCCGTTCCAGACGCTGGCGGAAGCGACGATCGACGCCAACCGCGAAATGGCGCTGGCGGCGCAGAGCGAGGATTTCCGCGAAGGCGTCGCGAGCTTCCTTGAGAAGCGTCCGCCGCGTTTCACAGGCAAGTAAATCGGCTTCATCGATGGCGACATTGTTTTCACCGGAAGAGGATGCCTTCCGCGCGGAAGTGCGTTCTTTCATTTCTGAAAAATTGCCGGCGGGCTTGCGTGATCGCATGCTGGCGGGGGGTCGCCCGACCCGGGACGACAAGGTGGTGTGGACCCGCATTCTTCACGCGCGGGGATGGGGCGGATATTCCTGGCCGAAGGAATTCGGTGGTCCGGGCTTCACGCCGGTGCAGCGCTATATTTTCGAGGACGAGGCCTGGCAGGCCGGCGCGCCGGAAGTGGTGCCGTTCGGCATGAAGATGGTCGCGCCCGTCATCATGAAGTTCGGCACCGCGGCGCAGAAGGCATATTTCCTGCCGCGCATCGCGTCGCTGGAACACTACTGGTGTCAGGGTTACTCCGAGCCCGGCTCGGGCTCCGATCTCGCGTCACTGAAAACGCGCGCGGTGCGTGACGGCGACCACTACGTCGTCAACGGCCAGAAGATATGGACCACCGAGGCGCATGACGCCGATTGGATCTTCTGTCTGGTCCGGACCTCGACCGAGGGGCGCAAGCAGGACGGCATCAGCTTCCTGCTGATCGACATGAAGACGCCCGGCATCACGGTTCGTCCGATCATCACCTTCGACGGCTATCACGAGATCAACGAGACGTGGTTCGAGAACGTTCGCGTTCCGGTCAAGAATCTCGTCGGCGAGGAGGGGCAGGGCTGGACCTGCGCCAAATATCTGCTTGAGAAAGAGCGGCTCAATTTCGGCGGCATGGGTTTCTGCAAACGCGAGCTGACGCGGCTCAAGCGGTTGGCCACGGAAGGCGCGCTCGGCAGGCGGCGTCCGCTCGACAATCCGCTGTTCAGGGCACGATTGAACGCGCTTGAAATGCGCATCCGCGCCGCCGATCTCACCAATCTGCGATTCCTGCGCGCCGAGCAACGCGGCGAGGCTGTCGGCCTGCCGGCGCCCTATCTGAAGGTGCTGAGTTCCCATTTGCAGCAGGATGTTCTTGAGTTGCAGATGCGGATGCTGGGTCCGGACGCGCTGCCGGTCAGCCTGGCTGGTGGCGGCAACGAACCGCTTGACGCGATCTCCGAATACGCCAACGTCGCGCCGACCTACTGCAACTACCGCAAGACGACGATCTACGCCGGCTCGAACGAGATCCAGCGCAATATCGCCGCCAAGAGTCTTCTGGGTTGATAAGGGTTTTCTGGGCTAAGCCATCATGTCCGATCTGATCTTTGTGCCGCGCGAGGAGTACGGATTGCTCGCGGAGACCGTTAGCCGGTTGCTGTCGGAGCCGTCGTCCCCGCCAAAAGACTGGAAAGCCGTGTGGGCTGATCTGGCGCAGTCCGGCACCCTGGCGGTCGGGTTGCCGGAAGACGAGGGCGGGCTCGATGACGCCCGCGCCGTGAGCATTGTCGCCGAACGGCTTGGCCGGCATGGCACGGTCTCGCCGTTCGTGGGATCGTCCGCGGTGGTGGCGCGATTGCTGGCGAAATCGCCCGTCCCGACCTCGACGGTGGACCTGCGCGTCGGACTTGTTGACGGAAGCGCTATTGCCACCGTCGCGTTGTTGTCCGATCGCCCGCTGAATGTGGTCCAGGCCGGCGACAAGTTCACGCTGAACGGCGCGCGCCGGCTGGTCCCGTTCGGCGCCGAGGCCGACCATGTGCTGATCGAAGGCGTGTCGTCGGACGGGTCGCGCGCCTTGATGCTCGTGCCGAAGTCATCCTATCGCGTCGAACGCGCGGTGATCGGGATCGACGGCTGCCCCTATGCGGATATCGTTTTCTCCAATGGCGTGATCGATGGCGAACGCGTGCTCGGAGCCGGTATCGAGGCGGAACGGCGATGGGCATGGTGCCGCGACGCTTATCTGGCGACGCTATGTGCCGATGCCGTCGGCGCGATGGCGACGCTGGTTCGGATGACCGGCGACTATCTGAAAGTCCGCCGCCAGTTCGGCGCGCCCCTGTCATCCTATCAGGTGTTGCAGCATCGGTTTGTCGATATGGACATGGCTCTGACCGAGTCCCGCACGGTGGTCGAATGGGCGGCCGGGCTGCTCGATGCCGACGACGATCGGGAGCGGCGGCAGGCGGCGGCCACCGCGCATTTCATCGTGACGCGCGCGGCGACAAAAATCTCGCAGGACAGCGTGCAGCTTCACGGCGGCATCGGCATGGCGCAGGAAACGGCGGTGGGGCGATATTTCAAGCGCCTCCTCGCGTTGCCCCTGATGTTCGGGGATGAGGATGTCCCGCTCACCCTTTACGGAGCCTCGACAGCCGCGGCCATGACCCCTCCGTCGATGCACGCTTGAATCACCCCGAGCTTCAATCCACCCTGAGCCTCGGTGGCTTGACGATCCGCGACCAGAGCCGCGCGACCTCGTCGGCGGACATGCCGGCGTGCAGCTGCGGGTCATACAGGATTTGCAGCAGCGCCTTGTCGTAGTTGGAAAGCGATGACGCGCGCCTTGTCTGGTTGAGCGAGGTCCAGCGCAGGTCATCGGCGTGATTCATCAGCCCGAAGGCGTGCAGCGACTCATGATAGGCGCAGTCGATGATGGCGCCGAGGTCGCGGCCCGTCGGAATGAAGATGTCCGCGCGCATGATGACGCCGTCGTCGCGGATCCGCAGCCGCGTGGTGCAGCGCGGGTTGGTCAGCCGGATGAACGGCCGCGCCAGCGCCTCGCCGAGCGAGGCGACCAGCACCTCCTTGAATTTCTCCGGCGGCACCAGGCGGATCAGGATGTCGGGCGCGGCGGTTTCGTCGATGATCCGCGCCCGCAGTTCCGGCATCTGCCGGATGAAGTCGTCGATCGCCCAGCGATAGACTTTGGCGGCGGGGTTGTCCGGCGGATCGGCCGTGATGAAGATGCCGACCGGGCGGTCGAACTTGTGCAGCCGTGGCGTCGGCTCGTTGAACGTCTGCATATCGGAGCCGAAGGCGAGACGGAAGAAGCCCTGGCGCAGGTCGGGTTCGCGGAAGGCGGCGGCTTGGGAAGACGACTGATTCGCTTTGGCGGGAGTGGTGCCGTTGGACAAAATCCACAGCCCGGCCGCCAATATCAAAAATATAAAAAATGTGGCGATTCGACGCATATTCCGCATGGCGGACGCTGCCCAGGCTAATTCTCGAATATTTTCCGGAATCTAGCGCAGCTATATTGAATTGACCAACGCTGCTCTCGCGCGAAGGTTGCTACAATGGGGCGAAACTGTGTCTTCAAAGTCACAGACCGGTGATTGCCCGGCTGGTACTTTTTCAAATTAATTTTTTAATGAAATGATTCGGTCCCAAATGAACACTTCCCATATTCTCCGCACATCACAGATTCTTCTTTTTGCTGCTGCACTGGCCGGCGGCATGGCGGTGTCGTCGGCATCATATGCCCAGGTTGGCGGCGGCGGCGCCGGGGGCTCGGGTTCGGCCGGCGGGTCCGGCTCGGCGGGTGGTTCGGGTTCGGCCGGCGGCAGCGGAAGCGCTGGCGGGTCCGGCTCGGCCGGCGGTGGTGGCGGGGGCGTGGTTCCGACGCCCGGCATCACGACGATTTTCTGTCCGCCGGTGGTCGGCGGGGTGGGTCCCGGCTCGGTCAATGGCGGCGCGACGTCGAGCGGCTTCAGCCAGTCGGCGGGGCTGTGCACCGACAACGTCCACGGCGGCGCGTTCTCCTCGGCGGCGCTGGCCAGCCAGGCGATCGGCGACGTCCAGCAGTCGACCACCCAGCAGGCCACCACCGCGACCATGGACGCGATCTCGGCCCGTCGCGCCGAGGAAACCACAAGGCGCGATCCGGCGCCGCAGCAGCGCGCCAGCGAGCCTGAGCCGGCGCGGCATGCCGCGTCGCGGCCGGCCGCGCGCCGTCCAGTCAAGGCGATGCCGCTCAAGGCTCCGCCGGTGCCGGTCTATGACACCGGCCCGCGCTGGGCGGTATGGGCCCATGGCTTCGGCGACTACGAGCGCCGCGACAGCCTCGGCACCGCCGGCGGCTACACCGGCCCGGGCGGCCAGAACCTCAACATCGACCTGCGCCAGACCGCGCGCACCGGCGGCATGATCGGCGGCGTCGACCTGACCTTCCGCAACGTGTTCGGCGCCGGCGACGGCCTGATCGTGGGCGCGCTCGGCGGTTACATGGAGAGCGACATCTCGTTCAACACCACGGTGACGCAGACCGGGCCCGTCGTCAGCCCGATCTCGGGCACCGGCACGGCGACCGGCAAGGTCCGCGTCTCCGGCCCGTCGGCGGGCGTCTACTACAGCTACTTCAACGGCGGATTCTCCAACGACACCACCTTCAAGGTGGACTTCTTGTCGGTCGGCCTGAACTTCACCGAGGTGTTCGCCTTCAACGCCGGCTTCGGCAATCCGGTGGTGTCGGGCGCGGGCGGCACCGACGTCACCAACTACGTGGTGGCATCGAACTTCCAGTATCGCTTCCCGGTGTCCAGCACCGTGTGGGTCGAGCCGACCCTGGGCTTCCGCTATATCAACTCGCAATACGCCGCGAGCGCGGCCGGGCTCGGCCTTGAGAACGGCGAGGCGTGGCGGCTCCAGGGCGGCGTCCGCGTCGGCTTCGAAAGCCTGTGGAACATGACCCGCGTCACCACGACGCTGACCGGCATCGCCTACAGCGATGTCAGCGTGGTCGGCGGCGTGATCAGCGATGGCGCCACCGGCGGCGCGTTCGCCGGCACCGCGGTGCTGCCGAGCGATCAGGGCAAGGTGCGCGGCCTCGGCATCGCCCGCGTCAACTTCGACTATGGCAACGGCTTCTCCACCTTCGTCCAGGGCGAGGTCCGTGGCGGCGAGGGCCTGTTTGGCGCCGGCGGCCGCGCCGGTGTCCGTTATCAGTTCTGACGATCGCGGCTCCGTCGAACCGGACGGCTTTGATCGACGACAAACCCTCGGGCTTGCCCGAGGGTTTTTGTTGTCCAGGGCCATGGGTTGGCGTTGCGGGGGCAGCGAGGGACGCGGCGTCTCGAATGTGACCTGAATAACAGAAGCCCGCGATGTTTCGTATTTGGCTCGAACGGGCTATTGATATGGTCCGTTCGAATGCGAGAATTCCGATGCGCGGTCTGAAAATTTTCGGGATCGTTCTCTCAATCCTCGTGATGCTGGTGGGATCGGCGGTCGCGGCGGACGACCCGCAGCTCTGCGACAACGCGGTCAAGGACCCGGATATCGGGATTCCGGCCTGCACCCGCCTCATCAGCGGCAACCAGATCCCCAACCTCGAAGCCGCCTACAACAACCGCGGCAATGCCTGGTTTCACAAGGGGCTCAATTCGTCGGCGATCGACGATTACACCGCCGCCATCGAACGCAATCCGGCCTTCGTCGACGCTTTCCGCAATCGCGCTTTTGTTCTGCTCCGGCAGGACGAATTCGACCGGGCGGTGGCGGATCTGACGCAAGCGATCGCGCTCGATCCGAAATCCTCGTTCGCATTCTACCTGCGTGGCTTCGCGCTGTTCCGCAAGGGCGAGTTCGAGGGGGCCATCAAGGATTTCGATCGCGCCATCGGTCTCAAGCCGGATTACTACGCCGCCTTCATCCATCGCGGCGATTCCTGGTACGGCAAGCGCGAGCTCGATCGCGCCATCAGGGATTTCGACGCCGCGATCAAGATCGACGCGAAAAATCCGACGGCCTATAGCGAGCGAGCCCAGGTCTATATCGACAAGGGCGATTATGAGCGCGCGATCCAGAACTACAACAAGTCGATCGAACTCGATCCCAAGGATTGGCGCGCCTTTAGCGGCCGCGGTGAGGCGCTGCGTCTCAAAGGCGATCTCGATGCGGCGCTGGACAGCCACAACAAGGCGGTGGCGCTTGGCCCGCAGAACACCGACGCGCTGATCAATCGCGCCATCGCGCTCAAGGACAAGAAGCGCTATTCGGAATCGATCTCCGATTACACCGAGGCGCTGCTGATCAACCCGAAGGAAACGCGGGCGTTGAGCAACCGCGCCGAGGTGTTGCGGCTCGACGGCGACCTCGTCCGGGCGCTGGCCGACATCGACAAGGCGATCGCGCTGTTCCCCAATTCAGCGATGAATCATTGTCGCCGCGCCGATGTCTATCGCGACCGTGGCGAACTGGATCGCGCGATCTCCGAATATGGCGTCGCGATGAAGGCCTCCGCTCATGCGGTGTGCGCCTTCACCGGCCGCGGCATCGCCCTCGAACAGTCCGGCCAGCACGACAAGGCCAAGGCGGATTTCGAGAAGGCGCAGAAGATGGCGCCGGAAAAGGATCCGGACCCGTCGATGGCGCGCGAGGCGCGCGCGCTGGCGAAAACCCAGCTTGCGGCGCTGGCCGAGCACGCCAAGGCCGAGGCGGCCAGGCGCAAGGCGGAGCTTGAGGAGAAGGAGCGTCAGGCCGCCGCCGAGCGGGAGCAGGCCAAACAGCTTCAGTCGCTGACCACGCTCACGCCGCCCCGGATCGATCAGGGCCGCCGCGTGGCTTTGATTATCGGCAATTCCGCGTATCAGAATGTGCCGCAACTGGCGAACCCGGTGCGCGACGCCGAAGCGATCGGCGAGACGTTCCGCCAGATCGGTTTCGACAGTGTGCAGGTCGCGGAGAATCTGACCCGCAACCAGATGGTGCGGGCGTTGCGCAAGTTCCGCGATGAGGCCGACCGCGCCAATTGGGGCGTGATCTATTTCGCCGGTCATGGCATCGGCATGAACGGCACCAACTATCTCATTCCGGTCGATGCCCGGATGGAATCGGATCGCGACGTCGAGGATGAGGCGGTGCCGCTCGATCGCATGCTGGCCGCGACCGAGGGCGCCAAGAAGCTGCGCATGGTGATCCTCGATGCCTGCCGCGATAACCCGTTCGCCACCAAGATGCGCCGCTCGGTTGCCATGCGCTCGGTGACGCGCGGCCTGACCGCGATCGAGCCGGATGTCGGCACGCTGGTGGCCTATGCCGCGCGCGACGGGCAGACGGCGCTCGATGGCGACGGCGCACACAGCCCGTTCGTCAGCTCGCTGCTCAAGCATTTGGTGATTCCGAATCTCGAAATCGGCATGCTGTTCCGCTTGGTGCGCGACGACGTGCGGCAGATGACCAACCGCCAGCAAGAACCCTTCGTCTACGGCTCGCTGCCGGGCGAGAATTTCTACTTCCTGCTCAAATAGAATTTGAGGCAGACGAGTCTGGTTCAACGGAGTTGGATCAGACTCGACGGCATGATTTTCCGAGGCTG
>JBDHSX010000150.1:0-9206 GCA_039808365.1 Xanthobacteraceae bacterium
CCAGTTCTTTCGTGTTGCGTTCTGGATTTCTTCGCTCGCAATGGCGACCGATGGAATGACGGGTTCCACCGTCAAATCGCGCCGATATCACTCAAAAGCTGCTTCGCCAGCGGCATCCGCGCGGCGGTGTGGCGGGGGTCGCGGATGTCGAGGTTGAGCGCGAACACGGTCTGTTCGCGGGCGGTCTCGGCCCAGCCGACCAGCCAGCCGATCGACGGCCGCGCCTCGCCCGCCGCAGTGTGGTCGTCGACGCCGACCAGCCCGGTCTTGTAGCGGATCACCGCCGCGCCGGCCTTCTCCACCGGCAGGATGTCGCGGGTCAGGTCCTGAGCGCGCTTTGCGACCGGCAACGCGCCGCGCCGCAGCCGGTCGAGAAAATCGATCTGCTGCATCGGGTCGATCCGCATCGCGCCGGTGAGCCAGAACCGGTCGATGCCGCCGCCGATATCGCGGTTGCCGTAGTCCAGCAGGTTGACGTAGCGCTGCATCCGCTCCGCGCCGATCCGCCGCGCGATCTCCTGATAGACCGGCACCGCCGAGGCCGCGATCGCCGAGCGCAAGGTGTGATCCTTGTTCCAGTCGGGAAAGGCGCGGCTCACGCCGTCCCACTTGAACACGTCCTGGTCGGGATCGGCGACCACGCCGGTGTCCAGCGCGATCAGCGAATTGGCAATCTTGAAGGTCGAGGCCGGCAGGATCGCCGCGCCGGAACGCACGGCATCGCTGGCGACGATCAGATAATCGTCGGTCTTGTAGCCGACGAAGGTGCCGACCGTGCCGGCGTCGGTGAAACGCCTGGCGAGGCTGTCGCGGATTTCGCTCCGCTGCGGCGCGACGTCCGCGTGCGCGCCACGCGGCAGGGCGGCGGCGGCGAGAACGGCGAGGGCGTGGCGGCGGTCGAGCATGACGCGATCCCGATCAGCGTCCCGCCGCGAGCACGAAAGCAGCGGCGCGGAAGTCGCGCGCGCGCACCGCCCGCCGCGCCATCACTTCGGCGTCGGCGCCCCATTGCGCGATGTTCCAGTCCTCGTCGACATGCGCCGCCGCCCACACCTCGTCCGCCGTGCGCGCGCCCCGCAATAGCGCCAGCGCCAGCAGCGCCGAGCCGGTGATGGTGGTGACGACATGCAGCGCCGCGATCGCCCACGGGTCGTCCGGCAGCGCCGCGGTCGCGGCCGCCACCGCCGTCTCCGGCTGGCGCACATGGACGATGCCTTCCGCCAGCATGAAGCGCGCGCCGAGCGCCTCGGTGGCCCAGAACAGCACCGGGTCCCAATGCGCGCCCTCGCGGGCCACCAGCGCCTCCGGATGCGCGGCGCGGTAGAATAGAAGATCGGACTCGAAATATTTGGCGATGTCGGCGGCCACCGCTTCGACGCGGCCGACCACGCCGGCGATGACGCTGTTGGCGAGCCGGGTCAGCGGCATGGTCATCGGATCGATCATCTCGCCTTGCGCGTTCCACTCCGCCGCGATCGCCTGCGCGATATCGCGCGTCGGCGCGGCCAGCGGCTGGCCGGCGGGGGTGCGCACCGGCTTACCGTCAAGCACGATGGCGAAGCCGCCTTCGGCCGGCTCGATATCGGCTGTGGCGTAGAAGCGCTTGCGCTGCGGCGCGCGCGAGGTTTGACGAACCGCCTCCTGCGGATCGAGCGCACCGTCGGCGGCAACGTCTTCGAACAATTCACGCATGGTCGCCTCTTATCGGTTAGCGCAGGCGCGCGCATAGGCGTCGCGCTCGCCCGGCGGCAATCCCGCCGCCGCGCCTTGATGCAGGCAATCGACGGCACGGTCGCCGAACGAGCCGCGCCGCGATCCCCGCGCCTTCGGCTGCGGCGGCGGGGCGTCGAGTTGCGGCACCGCCGGCACCTCGATTTTTGGCGGCGGCGGCGGCGGTGGTGGCGGCGGGTTCGACGGCGCGACGCCGGGTCCGAACAATTGCGCCATGGCGACGCCGCCGGGCCAGACCAGCGCGACGCCGAGCAAGATGACCGACACCCATTTCATATCTGATACCTCAGAGTCTGACTCGCAATGGAGCATGCAAGATCAGACAACCTCGGTCCTCGCGCAGGAGAGGACCCAGAATCCCTGGCATCGGTGATTGCGAAACGGTGGCGAAGCACGGATGTCATTCCTCCGGCGCGTGCTCGATCGGATCGAAGCGGTCCGCCTCCAGCCCGAGCAGGTTCCATGATTGCAGCATGTGCGGCGGCAGCGGCGCGGTGGCGTCGATGATGCCGCCGCGCGGATGCGGAATGACGATGCGCCGCGCCAGCAGATGCAGCCGGTTCTGGATGCCGCCCGGCAACTGCCAGTTCTCCTTGTTGAAGTATTTCGGATCGCCGACGATGGCGTGGTCGATATGCGCCATGTGGGCGCGCAACTGATGCGTCCGTCCGGTCACCGGCTTCAGCGACACCCAGGCGAGCTTTTGCGCCGAGGCTTCCACCACCGCGTAGTAGGTGACGGCGTGGCTCGCGCCCTCGTCGCCATGGGCGGCGACGCGCATGATGGACTCCTCCTCGTTCTCCTCCTTGGCGAGGTAGGTGGAGATGCGGCCCTGCTTCGGCTTCGGCACCCCCGCCACCAGCGCCCAATAGATCTTGCGCGCCGAGCGGTGACGGAACGACGCCGTCAGCGCGGTGGCGGCGAAGCGGGTTTTCGCGATCAACAGGCAGCCGGCGGTTTCGCGGTCGAGCCGATGCACCAGGCGCGGCTTCTGCCCGCGGCCGTCGCGCATCGCCTCCAGCATCTGGTCGACATGCCGCGTCATGCCGGAGCCGCCCTGCACTGCGAGCCCGGCCGGCTTGTTCAGCACCATGACGTCGGCGTCCTCGTAAAGCGTCATCGCCTTCAGTGCGTCGAGCGTCTTCTGCTGCGCCTCGGAGACGTGGGCCAGCTTCGGCGCGTCGAGTTTGAGCGGCGGAATGCGAACGCTTTGGCCTTCCTCCAGCCGGTCCTTGCTGTCGGCGCGCTTGCCGTCGACGCGCAACTCGCCTTTCCGCACGATGCGCTGGATGTGCGAGAACGACAGGCCGGGAAACCGCGCTTCGAGAAAACGATCGACGCGCATGCCGGCTTCGTCGGCGCTGACGGTGACGGTCTGCACCTTTGTCGGAAGCGGCGCGTCCGGCCTTTCCTCGCTCCGCTTCGCGACGGCGGGAGCCGGCGACGCGGTGGGGGAACGCTGCGGCGCCCCCTCGACCCCTCCCCGCCGCTTCGCTTCGCTGCGCGGAGGGAGGGGAGAAGATTTGCGGCCTCCGGCTTTGTTGCCGCCGCGTTCGGACGGCTTAGCCGTTTTCTTGCCAAGCGGGCGTTTGACGCGGCGGCTCATGCTGTGGCCTCTGAAGCATGATTGGTCTTAATGGAAACGCTGGCCGTCATCCTCAAAGCCCGCGCCACGACTGAGGCGTCATCGTCCGCGAAGGCGGACGATCCAGTCACGCGTGAAAGGGCATGGGAAATCTGACCCGCGACGGAGTACTGGATCCTCCGCCTTCGCGGAGGATGACAGTTTCCGTGTTGCTGGGTCGAGCGCCTCAACCCTGGAAAATCACGCTCTAATCGCATTGGGCGTCTTTCTCGATATGCGCCAGATCGCGCACCGTGTCGCGCGACGGGTTATGCTTGCGCGCCTCGGCGGCGTCGGCGCAGGCGCCGCGCTTGTCGCCGTTCTGCAATCGGGCGAAAGCGAGATAGGCCCAGGCGTCGCCGACATCGGGGGTCGCCACCACCGCCTTTTCCAGCACCGGCTGCGCCTCGCGATAACGCTTCTGCATCAGCAACAGGCGGCCGTAATCGGTATTGAGCATCTTCAGCGGATGCGGCTGCTTGTAGGCCAGCCGGAACAGTTCGTCGGCGAAGGCGAGATCGTTGAAGCGCATCTGCGCCACCATCGCCAGCCCGTGATAGATCTCACTCCGTTCAGGCATCAACAAATACGCCTGATTGAACCGTTTCGCGGCCTCGGCGGCGCGGCCGCCCAGGATCGCCTTCCAGCCGCGCAGGGTGGCGGCCTCGAACGCCCGCTCGCGCGAGCCCGCCGCCGCGATCACGGCGGTGACAAATCGCGCGTCGGCGTCGCGCTGCTCCGGCGTCTTGGTCGCGAAACCGAAGAACGGCTGCTCGTTGATGGGGGCGTCGAAGGTTTTCTTCGTCACCTGCACGCCGGGCGCGACCTCGACCGTCTCGGCCCGCGCCGCGCCCGACATTACCAGCAGCATCAAGGCGATCAGCACGCCCGCAAATCCACGTCCCGTCATCCGCGCAAAATCCCATCTCATGTGTCGCGCGCCTTATCGCGCCGCAACTTGGCCCAGTAATCCAGCCGCTTGCGGATCTCGCGCTCGAAACCGCGATCCGGCGGATGGTAGAAGCTTTGCCGCCCCAGCGCCTCCGGGAAGTAATCCTGCCCGGAAAACGCCTCCGGCGTGTCGTGGTCGTATTGATAGCCGCCGCCGTAGCCTTCGGACTTCATCAGCTTGGTCGGCGCGTTGAGGATGTGTTTTGGCGGCAGCAGCGAACCCGCTTCCTTCGCCGTCCGCATCGCCGCGCCAAACGCCTTGTAGGCGGCGTTGGATTTCGGCGCGGTGGCGAGATAGATCACGGCTTGCGCGATCGCCAGTTCGCCCTCGGGCGAGCCGAGAAAATCATAGGCGTCCTTGGCGGCGTTGCAGATCACCAGCGCCTGCGGATCGGCCAGCCCGATGTCCTCGACCGCCATCCGCACCACGCGCCGCGCCAGGAACAGCGGGTCCTCGCCGGCGTCCAGCATTCGCGCCAGATAGTACAGCGCGGCGTCGGGGTCGGAGCCGCGCACCGATTTATGCAGCGCCGAGATCAGATTGTAATGGCCGTCCGCCGACTTGTCGTAGATCGGCGCGCGGCGTTGCAGGATGTCCTGCAACTGCGCGGCGTCGAAGGTCTCGCCGGCGCGCGCCGAGCGCCAGACTTCCTCGACCAGCGTCAGCGCCGCGCGGCCGTCGCCGTCGGCCATCCGCGCCAGCGCCGCGCGCGCTTCCGCATCGAGCGGCAGCGGGCGGCCCTCGGCGCGCTCGGCCTGCGCGAACAGTTTTTCGATGGCGTCGGCGTCGAGCGAATGAAACACCAGCACGCGGGCGCGGGAGAGCAACGCGGCGTTGAGTTCGAACGAGGGGTTTTCCGTGGTGGCGCCGACCAGCACCACGGTGCCGTCCTCCATCACCGGGAGAAACGAATCCTGCTGGGCGCGGTTGAAGCGATGCACCTCGTCGACGAACAACAGCGTGCCCTCGCCGGTTTCGCGCCGCGCCCGCGCCGCGTCGAACACCTTCTTGAGATCGGCGACGCCGGAAAACACCGCCGAAATCTGCTCGAAATGCAGTTCGGTGGCGTCCGCCAGCAGCCGCGCCACGGTGGTCTTGCCGGTGCCGGGCGGCCCCCAGAAGATCAGCGAGCCGAGCGTGCGGGTTTCCAGCATCCGGGTCAGCGCGCCATCGGGGCCGAGGATGTGATCCTGCCCGACCACGTCGGCGAGTTTGCGCGGCCGCAGCCGTTCCGGCAACGGACGCGGGGCGTCCTGCTCCAGCCCGGCGGCGGAGAACAGATTGGACGAAGACGACGCTGCGCGCTTTGCGTTCATGATGACCGGCTTGGATGCCAAATTCCGGGCCACGCCCTCAAGGGCTCACACTAACCAATCCGTCATTGCGAGGGGCGAAAGCGACGAAGCAATCCAGAGACCTTCAAAACAAGACTGGATTGCTTCGCTTCGCTCGCAATGACGGCACTTTGAATCGTGCGAGTGTCGATAACACCGCTTCATTCCCGATCGGATGCTGAGGACAACACCGCTGGCTTGCCCTACCCTCCGAGCGTGACGTGGATCTGCTGACCGCCGCGCACCACGGTGATGCGCCACAGCCGGCTGCGCTCGCTCGCCACCCGTTGCAGGCTCTTGGTGTCGTCGATCTTGGTGCCGTTGACCGCGAGGATGACGTCGCCCTTCTGGAAGCCGACCCCGGCCGCGGTGCCGTCGTCGGCGAGTTCGGTGATGACCACGCCTTCCTCGTTGTCGAGGTGCAGTTCGTCGGCCACCGCCGGCGAGATGTTGGCGACCTTGGCGCCCTGGAACGGCGAGCGGCTGGTGATGACGATCTCGTTGCGGTTGGTGTCGGGGGCGACTTCCAGCGGAATGGCGAGCTTGACCGGCTTGCCGCCGCGCCGGACCTCGATCGGTACCGTGCCGCCGAGCGGCCGGGTGGCGAAGCGATAGCCGAAGGCGTTGGGGTCGTCGATGGTCTGGCCGTCCACCGAGACGATCAGATCGGACGGCTTCAGCCCGGCCCGCGCCGCCGGACTGCCCGGCACGACCTTGACCACCAGCGCGCCGGTCGGCCGCGACAATCCCAGCGTCTCGGCGATTTCCGGGGTCACCGCCTGCATCCGCGCCCCGAGCCACGGCCGTTTCACCGCCTTGCCGCCGCGCTCGGCCGAGGCCACCACCACCCGCACCATGTTGGCGGGAATGGCGAAGCCGATGCCCTGCGAACCGCCGGAGCGGGAGAAGATCGCGGTGTTGATGCCGACCAGCTTGCCGGTCATGTCCACCAGCGCGCCGCCGGAATTGCCGGGGTTGATCGCCGCGTCGGTCTGGATGAAGAACTGATAGTCGGTGATGCCGACCTGGGTGCGCGCCAAGGCCGAAACGATGCCGTGGGTCACGGTCTGGCCGACGCCGAACGGATTGCCCACCGCCAGCACCACGTCGCCGACCTGGAGATCGTCGGAATTGGCGAAGTCGAGCGTCGGAAACTTTTCCTTGGCGTCCTTCAGCCGCAGCACCGCGAGATCGGTGCGGGTATCCTTGAGCACGATCTCCGCCTCGAACTCGCGCTTGTCCGCCAGCGACACCTTGACCTGATCCGCGCCCTCGATGACGTGGTTGTTGGTGACCACCAGCCCCGACGCATCGACCATGACGCCGGACCCGAGCGAACGCTGCATCTGCTCCGGCTGCTGCCCCGGCACGCCGAAGAAACGGCGGAAGATCGGATCGTCCAGCAGCGGGTTGCGGTTCTGGATCACCTTGGCGGCATAGACGTTGACGACCGCCGGCGTCACCCGCTGCACGATCGGCGCATAGGACAGCCGCAATTCGTTCTGCGAGGCCGGCACGCGGCGGTCCTGGGCCTGCACTTGGGCGTGAGCCGGAGCCGACGCCGCGAGGAGCAGGAGCGGCAGCACGAGGAGGCGAAATGACGTCATGGAGCGATTCCCGGAGCAAGAATTGAGATATAGGCATCCGATGGCCTCAAGAGAAGCAAAACCGGGCATTTTCGCGCTGGTTCCCGCCGCATTTCCCAGCCGAAGGCGGCAGGGCCGACACGCCCGCCCCTCCCCGCACCCGGCAAGCGGGCGCCCGCGCTTCGAACCGAGCTTGCAGGGAACGATCCGATTCGCCGCGAGGCGAACGCCGCTGCTATCATCGACCCCGAACAACAGCCGACCCGGTCCGCGACAGCGAGGCCGCGAGACCGGAGCCACGTGTCACGACAACCGGGGAAGTTGATGCCGGCCAGGACGACATTCATCGCAGGCGCGATCGGCTTCGCCGCCGCCCTCGGCGGCATTCCGGCGCATGCGCAAACGGCCGCCCCGGAACAGGTCGAAAGCCTGCAGGAGCAGCTTCGCGCGCTGGAAACGAAGCTCGACAACGCGCAGCAAAGGACCTTTCTGAACGCCAGCGCCGGCTACATGCCGACCAAGGCGACGTTCGCGCCGCCGGACGTGCGGGTCTCGATGAAAGGCAATCGTCCGACCATCTGCACCGCCGACGGTTTGAACTGCGTGGCCATCACCGGCCGACTGCATCTCGACGCCGGCGGCTATTCGTATCGCCCGAACTCCGCGGCCACCACGCCGCAGAATCTGCATGACGGCGTCAACGCGCGCCGCGCACGGATCGGCCTCACCGGCGTGTTCGCGCAAGACTGGGACTACGCGCTGATCGTCGACGGCGGCGGCTCGCCGGCCGGCCCCGTGAGGCTGAACAACGCCTTTATCTTCTATAACGGTTTCAAGGGCGTGCGCATCGGGGGCGGCTATATCAACGTGCCCTATACGCTCGACCAAGCCACCAGCTCCAACGACATCACTTTCATGGAGCGCGCCTCGGCGGCGGTGCTGGCGACCAATCTCGGCGCCGGTAACAGCCGCGCCGCCTTCGGCGTCCGCGCCAACGACCGTTGGTGGTGGGCCGGCGCCTACCTCACCGGGCCGACCACCGATTATGATCATTCGCTGCGGGTCCCGTATGGCGCGACCGGGCGCCTGGTGTTCGCGCCGATCGACAGCGATGCCGGCGCCTTCCTGTTCGGCGGCGACGTGCTCTATCTCGCCGACACCGGCGGCCCGCCGAACGTGAATGAAATCCGGATGCGCGAGCGCATCGAGGTCCGCATCGATCCGGCCCGCGTGCTCGACACCGGCGCGCTCGCCAATGTCAGCAGCGCGCTGGTGCTGAGCGCCGAGGCCGCCGTCACCGTTGGCAGCTTCCACGCCCAGGGCGAATATTTCGATTATACGATCTCGCGCTTCGCGCTGCCCGACCTTCACTTCAAGGGCGGCTACGTGCAGGCCGGCTACATCCTCACCGGCGAGAAGCGCAGGTACAATGCCTCGTCGGGCTCGCTCGGTGGCGTCAATCCCGCCAACCCCTTCTTCTGGGATATGACCGGCGGCACCGGCGCGTGGGAAATCGCCGCGCGCTACAGCTATGTCGATCTCAACGACAACACCGTGTTTGGCGGCCGGCAGGACAACATCACCGTTGGTCTCAACTGGTATCTCAACGACAACATGCGGATCATGTTCAACTGGATCCACGGCACCGTGCGGAAGACTGACCTCGCCGGGGCCGATTGCGGCGCGAAATACGACGCCTTCGCCATGCGCACCCAGATTGCGTTCTGAAACCGGATCGAAGACATCGCGCGGCGTTTCTTATTCCGTCATTGCGCGCGTTCCTTGTTCCGTCATTGCGAGGAGCGCGAGCTCCGAAGCAATCCAGACTTCACTTAAAGGTCTGGATTGCTTCGCGGAGCCTGGGTTCGGACGGTGCGAAGCACCGATCCGAATGCTCGCAACGACGGCAGCAATTCACGCCAATAAAAAAGCGGCGCGTGAAGCGCCGCTTTTTCAATTCAAATGCGGAAGAACTTACG
>JBDHSX010000151.1:0-9179 GCA_039808365.1 Xanthobacteraceae bacterium
TGATTGAAGATCTTCCGGATATCAGTTCAGCTTGGCGCGGACGTCCTGGATGCCCTTGGCGAGCAGATCGTCGGCGACGGTGCCGGACACCGACTGGGACAGGATCCGCGAGGCCGCGGTGACGGCGGCGTCGGCGGCGGCGGCGCGAACGTCGGCCAAAGCCTGCGCCTCGGCCTGGGCGATCTTGGTTTCCGCGGCCTTGGTGCGACGGGCGACGAAGTCTTCCATGCGGGCCTTGGCGTCGACGGCGATGCGTTCAGCCTCGGCCTTGGCGTTGGTGACGATGTCCTGCGCCTCACGCTCGGCGGAGGCGTAGCGGGCCTTGTAGTCGGCCACCAGCGCGGCGGCTTCGTCCTTGAGGCGGCGGGCGTCGTCGAGCTCGGCCTTGATGCGGTCGGCGCGATGATCGAGCGCCTTGGTCACCACGCCGGGGACGCCGACATAGATAAAGACCGCCATCAGCACGACGAAGGCGACGGCGACCCAGAATTCCGGTTGGGACAACATCGTCTTACCCTCTCAAGGATGCGTCGACGGCCGCCTCGACCGCCTTGGCGTCGGGCTGCGCGCCGGTCAGTTGGTGGACGATCGCGGTGGCGGCGTCGGAGGCGATGTCGCGCACGTTGCTCATGGCGGCGGCGCGGGTGCCGGCGATGGTTTTTTCCGCTTCCGCCAGCTTCACGGCGAGGCGGTCTTCCAGCGTCTTGCGCTCCTGTTCGGATTGCGCCGCCAGTTTGTCGCGGGTCTCGGCGCCGATCGCCTGCGCCTTGGCGCGGGCATTGGCGAGTTCGGCCTCATAAGCCTTCAGCGCATTGTCCGATTCGTCGCGCAGTTTTTGCGCGGCGGCGAGATCGTCGGCGATGGCCTTCTGGCGATTGGCCAGGATGCCGCCGACGCGCGGCAGGGCGATCCGCGAGACGATCAGATACAGGGCGACGAATGAAATGGCGAGCCACACCAACTGCGATGCGAAGGTGTGCGACTCGAACGGCGGGAACGGCGGCTTGCCGCCGTCGGCCGTGGTATGAGCGGACGCGCCGCTCGATTGACCATGTTGTGACGCCACGGGCGCCTCCAGCTCGGGCAATTCCCGGCCCCGCGCGGGGGCCGGCGAACGACCGCGTCAAATAAGGCTTACAGAGCGAACAGCAGCAACAGCGCGATCAGCAGCGAGAAGATGCCGAGCGCTTCGGTCACGGCGAAGCCGAAGATCAGGTTGGCGAACTGGCCCTGGGCGGCGGACGGGTTGCGAACCGCGGCGGCGAGGTAGTTGCCGAAGATGATGCCGACGCCGGCGCCGGCGCCACCCATGCCGATGCAGGCGATGCCGGCTCCAATGTACTTAGCGGCGATCGGGTCCATAGTAGCTCCTTACGTGTTTAGCTTGAGGTTGAGTGGTGGGGGTTGCTTGGAAAACAGGTTGCTCGGAAGTCTTGCTTGAAAATCTTGGGCCTCAATGGCCCGGATGGATCGCATCGTTGAGATAGATGCAGGTCAGGATGGCGAAGACGTAGGCTTGCAGCGCCGCGACCAGCAGTTCGAGCGCGGTGAGCGCGATGGTCAGCGCCAGCGGCAGCACCGCGCCGACGACGCCGGCGATGCCGAGCGCGCCGAGCATGGTGACGAAGCTCGCGAACACCTTCAGCGTGATGTGTCCGGCCAGCATGTTGGCGAACAGACGAACGCTGTGCGACACCGGCCGCGACAGGAAGGAAATGATCTCGATCGCCACCACCAGCGGCAGGATCGCCATCGGAATGCCGTGGGGGACGAACAGCTTGAAGAATTTCAGGCCGTTATGGGCGAGGCCGTAGATGATGACGGTGAGGAACACCAGAAGCGCCAGCGCCACGGTGACGATGATGTGGCTGGAAACGGTGAAGGTGTAGGGGATGATGCCGACGATGTTCGAGACGAACACGAACATGAAGATGGTGAACACCAGCGGGAAGAATTTCATGCCGGCCTCGCCGGCCGTCGAGCGCAGCATGTCGGCGATGAATTCGTAGCTCAGTTCCGCCATCGACTGCATGCGGCTCGGCACCAGTCGCCGTCCGGCGGTGCCGCCCAGCATCAACAGCGCGGTCAGCACCACCGCCAGCACCATGTAGGCGGCGGAATTGGTGAAGGCGATCTCGTGACCGCCGAAAGTGCCGATCGTGAAAAGGTTCTTGATCTCGAATTGATGGATCGGATCCATATCGCCGGCCGCTCTCTCGTCATCGCCCGCCGGCCGCGCCGGCGTCTGAATATCGCCGGCCGCGCCGGCATTGAACATCACCAGCTACGCTGGCGCCTGAAAATCATCGGTCCCGCGGGGGACCCTTCATACGATCCTGCACGTCCGGCACCACCCCCGCGACCCGCATCAGATTGATCACTCCGGCGGCGAAGCCGAGAAGGAAAAACACGATGAGACCCCAGGGCGAGGTCGATAGCAGGTAGTCGAACCCCCAGCCGATGGCGGCGCCGACAGCAACTCCCGCGACCAGCTCGGATGATAAACGAAACCCGCGAGCCAGCGCCGAAGCCCGTGCCGATGCGTCCTGTTCCTGCCGCTCGGCGTTGTCCGCCTTGGATGTCCGGCTGTCCCTCAGCGAGGATAACCGTTGATCCAGACGCCCAAGTCTTGCGGAAAGCGCAGCATCGTCCGAGAGCGGTTTGCCGGATGCTCCGTCATGATTTGATCCGTCGTCATGCGTGCCGTTCGCCATGGCTGTCGACACCCAAAAGTAAGGTCAAAATGAAGGAAAAGCGCGCCCCGCAACCCTTGAAATCCGCGCGGACCATACTGACGGCGTCGCACCAAGTCAAGATTGCCGAAAACTCCGCTAGGGCGTTGATTTGCCGTTATTTATTGGATCGGAGCGCAGTTGGTGCGCGCCATCGTCGCGGCGGAGCGCCGGCAGAACCGGGACGGAACGCTTGGAATGCCCCTTGTTCGGCCACGGCGGCTCTGATGGGATGGGGCGGCGGCGGCGCGTCGCCGCGTTGCGCAGGAGCCGGGCATGGCACGTTCGATCGACTACTATTTTTCATTTCAGTCGCCCTGGGCCTATATCGGGCACAAGGTGTTTCGCGATGTGGTCGACGCCCATGGCCTCAGGGTCAACCACAAGCCGGTGCAACTGGTCGACCTGTTTTCCGAGACCGGCGGCTTGCCGTTGATGAAGCGTCATCCGGTGCGGCAGCGCTACCGGATGCTCGAATTGCAGCGCTGGCGCGACAAGCGCGGCTTGAATTTCAACCTGCAACCCAAGCACTGGCCGTTCAACGCGCGGCTGGCGGACGGCGTCGTGATCGCCGCCATGGCCGAAGGCCACGACCCGGATGGCTTCCTGCGCCGGGTTTTTGCGGCGATCTGGGAAGATCAGCAGAACTTGGCCGATGCGAGCGTGGTGCGGCGGCTGGCGGACGACGCCGGATTGCCGGGCGGCGAACTGGTCGAGCGCTCGGCCGGCGACGCGATCAGCGCCGCCTACGAACAGAACCGGCAGGACGCGGTGCGCGCCGACGTGTTCGGCTCGCCCGCCTACGTGCTCGATGGCGAGGTGTTCTGGGGCCAGGACCGGATCGAATTGCTGGCGGATGCGTTGAAAAGCGGCCGCGCGCCGTATCGGCCGACGCTCTGACGGGTGTCCGGCGCGCGGCGGATCGAAGCGGAGAACCGGCATGACGGTCATGGAGAGCGGACGTTTTCGCGCGGTGCTGTTGTGCGGCGCGTTGGGCGTGTCGAGCCTCGCTCACGCGCAGGCGCTGCCGGATACCGAGAATGGCCGCTATACGCTGGCGCCGGTGGCCGATGGCGTGTTGCGGCTCGACACCCGCACCGGAACGATGTCGACCTGCAACAACAAGCAGGTCGGCTGGGCCTGCTACGCGATGCCCGACGAGCGCGCGGCGCTCGACGCCGAGATCGGGCGCTTGCAGAAGGACAACGCGGCGCTGCGCGCGCGGCTGGCGCAACGCGAATCGCCCGCGGGACAGAGCGGCGCCGCGCCGTCGGGAACCGATTCGCCGGGCGCGGCCGTGCCGGAACGCGATCAGGCGGCCGGCGAGGCGCGCCGCAAACTTGAACTGACGTTGCCGAGCGACCGCGACATCGATCAGGCGATCGGCGTTCTGGAGCGCGCCTGGCGTCGTCTGGTCGAGATGGCGATCCGTGTGCAGAAAGACGTTTCCGGCAAGATCTGATCGCCTCGCGGAAAACACGGACGCACCCATGGATGTGCTGACCTCGACCGTGCTGACGGTGCCGACGCGGGGGCAAGGCTTTGTCGATCTGACCGCCGAGGCGCAGGCGTTCGTCGATCGCGCTGGCCTCGGCGAAGGATGGCTGACGCTGTTCTGCCGCCATACCTCGGCGTCGCTGACGATTCAGGAGAACGCCGATCCCTCGGTGCGCGCCGATCTGGCCACCGCGCTGGCTCGTCTCGCGCCCGAGGACGGCGGATGGAGCCACGACACCGAGGGACCGGACGACATGCCCGCGCACATCCGTACCATGTTGACGGCGGTGTCGCTTCAGGTTCCGGTGCTGCGCGCGCGACTGGCGCTCGGCACCTGGCAGGCGATCTATCTGATCGAGCATCGTCGCCGGCCGCACCAGCGCGAAGTGGTGCTGCAAGCCGTCGGCCTTCGCCGCTAAGCCTGCGATTCGCGCGAAAATATCGGCCCGCGCGGATGTTTTCGGCGGGATCAGGCGGTGCGCGCCCGATGCGCGTTAACTCCCCTGCATCGAAATGGAACAGGCCGCTTGCATGAGATCGCCGTTCCGGGTGAGTATCGGCAAACATTCCGCTTGCGCGCCCTGTCCGCAAGCCTTCCGCAACCCTTTGACCATGATCTGAATGAACGCAGTCGCCAGCACCCATCTCGTCATTGCCGACGATCATCCGATGTTTCGCGACGCGCTGCGACAAGCAGTCGCAAGCGTGGTCGCGTCCGTGCGGATCGACGAGGCGGGTTCGTTCGAGGAACTGACCGCGCTGCTCGGTAATGATTCCGAAGTCGACATGGTGTTGCTCGACCTGTCGATGCCGGGCATCAGCGGATTTTCCGGCTTGATCTATCTGCGCGCGCAATATCCGGCGATTCCGGTGGTGATCGTGTCGGCGAGCGACGATCTCGCCACCATCCGCAGTTCGCTGGAGTTCGGCGCGTCGGGATTCATTCCGAAACGATTCGGCGTCGAGACCCTGCGCGACGCGCTGGTGAAGGTGATGGCCGGCGACGTCTGGATTCCGCCGGATGTCGATCTGGCGGCGGCGGCCGATCCCGAGATGACGCGGCTGCGCGACCGGCTGGTGACGCTGACGCCGCAACAGGTTCGGGTGCTGATGATGCTGTCGGAAGGTCTGCTCAACAAGCAGATCGCCTATGAACTCGGCGTCTCGGAAGCGACCATCAAGGCCCATGTCTCGGCGATCCTGCAAAAGCTCGGCGTTGAAAGCCGGACGCAGGCGGTGATCGCCGCCGCGAAGATTTCCGGCGGTCAGTGGCGGCAGGGCGACGTGGCGTCGCGCTGAGGCTCGGCCCGACGAACGAAAACCAGGTGTCATCCTCCGCCTTCGCGGAGGATGATGTTTCCCGAGTCGCGGACAGTGGTTCCGGCTACTCCGCCGCCGCCATCTGTTGCGTTCGCCATTGTCCGAGCAGGGCCCGCAGCGAGGCGGGTTTCACCGGCTTGTTGAGGACCGCGATCTTTTCCTGGGATGCGGCGGCGCGGACATGGGGGCTGCGGTCGGCGGTGATCAGAATCGCCGGAATGTCGCGGCCGAACCGGCGGCGGATCTCGCGGATGGCGGCGATGCCGTTGCCGCGATCGAGGTGATAGTCGACCAGAAGGCCGGTGATCTTGTCGCCGCGCGAGGCGATCGCCGCGATGGCGGTCTCGGGATCGGCGGCGACCAGCACGTCGGCGTCCCACGCCGTCAACAAGGTCTTCATGCCGTCGAGAATGGCCAAGTCGTTTTCGATGCAGACGATCAGCGCGCCGCTCATCGGGCTTCGCGCCACCGGGGTGCTGCTGGTCACCACCGGCGTGTGGGTGGTCACGGCCTGGGCGATCGGCACGGTGACCGTGAACACGGTGCCGCCGGCGCTGTTGGCGTCGAGCGCGATGGTGTGATCGAGCATCCGCGCCAGGCGCTCGACGATCGACAGGCCGAGGCCGAGGCCGCGCGCGATCCGCGCGCCCTGTTCGAGGCGATGAAACTCCTTGAAGATCTCGCTCCGCTTGACCGCGGGCACGCCGACGCCGGTGTCGTGGATGACGATCTGGAGCGACTCGCCGCGCCGCCGGCATCCCACCAGCACGCGGCCCTGCAACGTGTATTTGATGGCGTTGGAGATCAGGTTCTGCAACAGCCGCCGCAGCATCAGGCGGTCGGATTCCACCGGCAGCGAGCATGACACGAAGGTCAGGTCGATGCCCTTGGCGCGGGCGATCGGCGTGAACTCGATTTCCAGCGAGCGCATCAGGTCGCCGATCCGGAAACTGCCGATCGAGGGCGTCATCGCGCCGGCGTCGAGCCGCGAGATATCCAACAGCGCGCCGAGGATTTCCTCGATGGCTTCCAGCGAGTCGTCGATGTTCTCCACCAGCCGCGCGTTCTCGCCGCCGTTTTGCCGTTCGACCAGGCTGGTGACGTACAGCCGGGCGGCGTTGAGCGGTTGCAGGATGTCATGGCTGGCGGCGGCGAGAAAACGCGTCTTCGACAGGTTGGCGTCTTCCGCGACGCTCTTGGCTTGCGCCAGTTCGGAGTTGAGCCGGGTCAGTTCCTCGGTGCGGGCGCGGACGCGGCGCTCCAGCGTGGCGTTGGCGCGTTCCAGCGCCTCGGCCGCCTCGAAGCTCGGCGTCACGTCGGAGAAGGTGATGACGAGGCCGCCGTCCGGCATGCGGTTGGCGCGGACTTCGATCACCATCTGCCGTTTCGGCATGCGTTCGAGATAGGGCTCGCCTTCCTTGGTCCATGTCGCCAGCCGCACCTCGGTAAAGGTGCGGCGATCGGCGGCGTCGGAACTGGCGGCGCCGAGGAAATCCAGAATTTCCCGCAACGGGATGCCGATCTGGATGATATGCGACGGCAGGCCGAGGATTTCGCCGAATTGGTGATTGGAGCAGATCAGTTGCAGGTCCGGGTCGAACACCGCGATGCCCTGGCGGACGTGGTCGAGCGCGGTCTGAAGAATTTCCCGGTTGAAGTGCAGCGCGGCGTGGGAATCGTCGAGCAGCTTGAGCGCCGCCTTGGCCGACAGGGTGCGCTTGCGCAACAGCAGCGACAGCACCAGCCGCGACGAGGCCGCGCCGATCGACGACGCGATCAGATGCTCGGCGTGCTGCAACAGTTCGAAGTCCGCCGGCGACGACGGTTCGAGGTCGATGCGGCGGCTGGCGGCGAAGGTCTCGAACGACTGGCGGGCGCGCTCGGGCCCGAGATATTGCGCCACCGTGGCGTGGATGTCCTGCACCGTCACCGTGCTGCGCCAGCGCCGGAACGCCGGCGCCATCGGCGCCAGCGCGCTCGGCACGAACAGGTCGGCTTGCAGCCGTTCGATCGACGATGGCCGGCGCATCAGCGAGAACGCGACATAGGCCAGGATGTTGAGCGACAGGCTCCACGACACGCCATGCATCAGCGGCGGCAGTTCGGCGCCGAACAGCGCCTGCGGGCGCAGCGCCTCGATCCCGAACGGACCATGCTGAAGGAACAGCATGCCGGCGGCGCTGCCGTCGATGAAACTCGGCAGGAACAGCGTGTAGCTCCACACCGCGAAGCCGACCAGCATTCCGCCCATGGCGCCGCGGGCAGTGCCGCGCCGCCAGATCAGGCCGCCGAGGAACGGCGGGGCCAGTTGCGCGATGGCCGCGAAGGATAGCAGGCCGATCGCGGCCAGCTGCGCCGTGCCCAGCGCGCGGAAGTAGAGATACGCCATGATCATGATGGCGAAGATCGCGACGCGGCGGATCTTCAGCACCAGCCGGCCGAAGTCCTTGTTGGCGATCCGCGGGTTGCGCGGCAGGATCAGCGGAATCAGCAGGTCGTTGGACACCATGATCGCCAGCGCGACGCATTCCACGATGACCATGGCGGTCGCGGCCGACAATCCGCCGATGAAGACGACGATGGCCAGGAGCGGCACCTTGCCCTCGACCGGCAGCGCCAGCACGAACATGTCGCTGTCGACCCGGCCGAACGGGAACGTCACCAGCCCGGCCAGCGCGATCGGGATCACGAACAGGTTGATCGCGACGAGATAGAGCGGAAACAGCCAGCGGGCGCGATCGACCTCCTCGGCATTGGAGTTTTCCACCACGCTGACGTGAAACTGGCGCGGCAGGAACATGATGGCGAAGAACGACAGCACCACCATGGTCAGGAAGTTGCCGATCGAGGGCGAGAAGCTCAAGGCGCGGACCGCTTCCGGGGTCTTCATCGCGCGCTCGAACAGTTCGACCGGGCCGAACATCCAGAACGTGACGAAGGCGCCGGCGGTGATGAAGGCGACCAGCTTGACGATGGACTCGGTCGCGACCGCCAGCATCAGGCCGTGCTGGTGTTCGGTGGCGTCGGATTGCCTGGTGCCGAACAGCACGGCGAAGGTCGCCATCGCCAGCGTCACGATCAGCGCGATGTCGCCGACGATCGGCACGCTGGTGATGGCATGGTCCTCGCCCATGATGGTTTCGAGCGAGGAGCCGACGGCCTTCAGTTGCAGGGCGATGTAGGGGACCGAGCCGATGATGGCGATGATGGCGACGGTGGCCGCCACCGCCTGGCTCTTGCCGTAGCGCGCGGCGATGAAATCGGCGGTCGAGGTGATGTTCTGCGACTTCGCCAGTTCGATCACGCGCCGCAACAGCGGCGTGCAGAACGCGATCAGGATCACCGGACCGATATAGATCGCCAGAAAATCGAAGCTGTTGCGGGTGGCGAAGCCGACCGAGCCGAAGAACGTCCACGAGGTGCAGTAGATCGCCAGCGACAGCGGATAGATCAGGCCCGCGCCGCTGCGACGCCGCCGTCGCCACGGCCGGTCGCCGTAGTAGGCCACCGCGAACAGGAAGCCGATATAGCCAAGCGCGGCGGCGATCACGCCCCAGTCGTGCAACATCACGCTTGTCCCATCGCCAGCCGGATCTCCCTGGTCCCGCGCGCCGGCGCGAACGGGCGACC
>JBDHSX010000152.1:0-9109 GCA_039808365.1 Xanthobacteraceae bacterium
TTCAGCGGCTGGTAGAGCTGGATCATCATGGCGTTGACCATGACGAAATCGCCGACGGTGTTGGTGCCGTTGCGCACGCCGATGGCGCACATCAGCATCGTCGCCGTGAGGCCGGCGGTGAAGATGACGGCCTGCCCGATATTGAGCAGCGCCAGCGAGGTATAGGTCTTGACGCTGGCGCGCTCGTAACGCTCCATCGAGCGGTCATAGCGCGCGGCCTCGCGCGCCTCGGCGCCGAAATACTTCACCGTCTCGTAGTTGAGCAGCGAATCGATGGCCTTGGTGTTGGCCTCGGTATCGGAGTCATTCATGCGGCGGCGGATGTCGATGCGCCACTCCGTCGCGACATAGGTGAAACACATGTAGATCAGCACGGTGACCAGCGTGACCGCGACATAGCGCCAGTCGAACTGCCACAACAGCACCGCGGTCAACAGCGCCACTTCGACCAGGGTCGGCACCAGTTGCAGGATCACCATGCGCACGATGACCTCGATGCCGAGGCGGCCGCGCTCCAGCACCCGCGTCAGCCCGCCGGTGCGGCGTTCGAGGTGGAAGCGCAGCGATAGTTCGTGCATATGCACGAAGGTCAGGTACGCCAGCCGCCGCACCGCGTGCATCGCCACCTTGGCGAAAATGCCGTCGCGCCACTGCGTCAACAGCGCCATCAGGACGCGACCCGCGCCATAGGCCGCGGTCATCAACAGCGGCGAGGCGATCAGCCACAACAGCCAGTTCGAGGGCTGCACCGGCGCGGTGTCGGCCCCGGTCAGCGCGTCGATCGCCCATTTGAAGGTGAACGGCACCGACAGCGTGGCGAGCTTGGCCAAGACCAGCAGCACCAGCGACCACGCCACGCGCCATTTCAGGTCGACCCGGTCCCCCGGCCAGATATGCGGCCACAGGTTCACCAAGGTTCGCGTCAGCGAGGCGTGCGCCGCCGCATCCGCCGCCGTCGACTCGGCTCCGGAGTGATGATTACGGGTGGAAACCATTCATCCGCCTGACGCAAACGGCGGCGATCCGATGCCGCCGCCGCTTGTCACAAGAATTCACAATCGGGGTGTCATATAGAGCGTTTGCGCGCCCGCCGCACCCTCGCCGGACGATTTCTTTTATGGCCAAAATTGGCTGACGCGGTCTTGCGCGCGGTTTCCCCCGTCTTGACCCTGTCATCGGCCAATGCCACATGAAACCCATGTCCGACATCAAAACCGTTTGCGTCTATTGCGGCTCAGGCCCGGGCGCCAATCCCCGATTCATCGAAGCGGCCAACGCGTTCGGCAAGGCGCTCGCGGAAAGCGGCATCGGCCTGGTCTACGGCGGCGGCTCGATCGGCCTGATGGGCGCGGTCGCGGCGGCGACGCTGGAGCACGGCGGCCGCGTCACCGGCATCATTCCGGATTTCCTGGTGAAGCGGGAACAGGCCATGACGGGTGCCCAGGAGATGATCGTCACCCGCGACATGCACGAGCGCAAGCGGCTGATGTTCGAGCGCTCCGACGCCTTCGTCGCCCTGCCCGGCGGCATCGGCACGCTGGAGGAACTGGTCGAACAATTGACCTGGCAACAGCTCGGCCGCCACTCTAAGCCGATCCTGCTCGCCAATGTTGACGGCTTCTGGCAGCCGCTGGTGGCGCTGATCGATCACATGCGCGCCACCGCCTTCATTCGTCCGACCCTGACTGTGGACATCCTCAAGGCCGAACGGGTCGAGGATATCCTGCCGAAACTGCGCGACGCCGCCGCGGGGGTGCCGGAGGCTGACAAACAGCTCACGCCGAGCCTCGCGCGGCGGCTGTAGGCAAGACGGCTATCCCCTCCACCCGATGCCGGCGGGTGAAATCAGGCCAGCCAATTCCTGTTGCATCACGCGCCGTTCTCATCTCATGATGAACGGCAATGGCCATGCGGGCATGTCCGACCGGCGGACACGTGTGATGAGTCCAAGTGATAACAGTGCGAATATGGGGGAGGATCGACGATGCCACGCCGCACGATGATGCGCCTGAAACTCTGCCTCGTGCTTGGCGCGGCGATCGCCTGCGCTTCACCCGCAAGCGCCCAGTCACTACCGTCCACCAATCCTGATGAATTGCCGCAACTGCGGCCCGGCGTGGTGGCCGGCTATATTCCGCGCGACAAGCTGATCGACAGCCTGGCGTTGCTGCCGCCTCCGCCCGAAGCGGGATCGGAAGCGCAAATCAGCGACGACGCCGCCCGGCGCGCCGTGCTGCCGATCCGCCAGTCGGCGCGCTGGAAGCTCGCCGCGCGTGACGCCGACTATACCTCGCCGCAAGCGGTCGACGTCTTCGCCTGCACGCTCGGCATCACCATCTCGCCGACCGCCACGCCCCATCTCAACATGCTGCTGCGGCGCACGCTGGTCGATGCCGGGCTCGCCACCTACAAGGCGAAGATCCACTACAACCGCAAGCGGCCGTTCGTCGCCGCCAACGACAACGAGACCTGCTACCCGAAGGACCAGGAGAAGCTGCGCGAGGATGGCTCCTATCCGTCGGGACACTCGGCCTATGGTTGGGCGTGGGCGCTGATCCTGGCGGAAATGGTGCCGGAGAAGGCCGACGCGATCATCCAGCGCGGCTACCAGTTCGGCCAGAATCGCATCGTCTGCGGCATGCACTGGCAAAGCGACGTCAACGCCGGCCGCGTGGTGGCGGCCGCGGTGGTGGCGCAGCTTCACACCAACCCCGACTTCAAGGCGCAGTTCGGCGCGGCGCAAAAGGAAGTGCAGGCGGCGCTGGCGAATAATCCGACGCCCGATTGCGCGCTCGAACAAGAGGCGGCGCGTTAGGAAGGTTTGCCTTTTTAATGGAAGCAGATGCGTCATTGCCGGGCTTGACCCGGCAATCCATCCTCTTGAAGCGACTCTTCTTTTTGATGGATGCGCGGGTCAAGCCCGCGCATGACGATTCCGTCCAAACCAAACTCACTCCAGCACGCGATCCGCTATCCTTGCGGAAACGTCACCGCTTCGATGCGGTTGCCGTCGGCATCGACCACGAACGCCGCGTAGTAGCGCACGCGATCGTGCGGGCGCAGCGCGGGCGCGCTTTCCGACACTGCGCCGGCCGCCACCGCCGCCGCGTGAAAAGCATCGACCGCGGCCGGGGTTGTGGCGCGCAACGCGACATGCGCGCCGCTGTCGGCCGGCAATCGCGCCATGCCGGGACGCAGATTGATCCAGATTTCCGGATAGTTCTTGCCGAACCCGATCATCCTGTCGCGTGTGACAAGTTTTGCCAGGCCGAGCGGAGCCAGGACGGTTTCATAGAACGCGACGGCACGCGGAAGATCGCTGACCGCGAGGGAAATGTGATCGATCATTGTCGTTCGCCTTTCGTCATCGCGCGGAGCTTGGCGACGAAGTGACTCCTCTCCCTCCCCCGCTTGCGCGGGAGGGGCGGGCCGGGGGTTCGGATTGCCTCGCGCAGCCCGTGCCCGGACGGCGTGAAACGCCGATCCGAACGCTCGCAATGACGAACTCCGTCGCGCCCGCTCACACCGGCGCGTTCGACTTCACCAGCTTGTAGACCACCGAATCCATCAGCGCCTGAAACGAGGCGTCGATGACGTTGGCCGAGACGCCGATGGTGGTCCAGCGGTCGCCCAGTTCGTCCTCGCTCTCGATCAAGACCCGCGTGATCGCCTCGGTGCCGCCGTTGAGGATACGCACGCGGTAGTCGACCAGCTTCAGCCCCTCGATGTATTTCTGATACTTGCCGATATCCTTGCGCAGCGCCACGTCGAGCGCGTTGACGGGGCCGTTGCCCTCCGCCGCCGAGATCGTGGTCTCGCCGCCGACGTCGACCTTGACCACCGCCATCGCCACCGTGACGCGGCGGCCCATGGCGTTGTAGCGCTGCTCGACATTGACGTCGAACTGCTCGACGCGGAAATATTCCGGCACCTTGCCGAGCGTGCGCCGCGCCAACAGGTCGAACGATGCATTGGCGGACTCGTAGGCGTAGCCCGCCGCCTCGCGCGACTTCATCTCGTCGATCAGGCGGGTGAGCTTCGGATCGTTCTTGTCGAAGGCGATACCGGCCTTCTCCAGTTCGGCGATCACGTTGGAACGCCCGGCCTGATCCGACACCAGCACCTGACGATGATTGCCCACCGTCTCCGGCGCGACGTGCTCGTAAGTCGCCGGATCCTTCAAAATCGCGGAGGCATGAATGCCGGTCTTGGTGACGAAGGCGCTGGCGCCGACATAGGGCGCATGGCGGTCCGGCACGCGGTTGAGGATATCGTCCAGCGCGCGCGATACCCGTGTCAGGGTCGCCAGCTTCTCGTCGGTGACGCCGATCTCGAAAGCCTCCGCGAACTGCGGCTTGAGCTTCAAGGTCGGGATGATCGAGCACAGATTGGCGTTGCCGCAGCGTTCGCCGAGGCCGTTCAGCGTGCCCTGAATCTGTCGCGCGCCGCCGCGCACCGCGGCGAGCGAATTGGCCACCGCCTGCTCGGTGTCGTTATGGGCGTGGATGCCGACGTGGTCACCGGGAATGTGCTTCACCACCTCGCGCACCACCGCCTCGACGCGATCCGGCATGGTGCCGCCGTTGGTGTCGCACAACACCACCCAGCGCGCGCCGGCCTCGTAAGCCGCGCGGGCGCAGGCGAGCGCAAATTCGGGATCTTCCTGATAGCCGTCGAAAAAATGTTCGCAATCGAGCATCACCTCGCGGCCGGCGCGTTTCGCGGCGGCCACGCTGTCGCGGATCGAGGCGAGGTTTTCCTCTTTCGTCGTCTCCAGCGCGACGCGCACCTGATAGGCCGACGATTTGGCGACGAAGCAGATCGCATCCGCGCGCGCTTCCAGCAATGCGGCGACGCCGGGGTCGTTGGAGACCGACCGCCCTGCCCGCCGCGTCATGCCGAACGCGGTGAAGCGGGCGTGCTGCAATTTCGGCTTCTCGGCGAAAAATTCCGAGTCGGTCGGATTGGCGCCGGGGTAGCCGCCCTCGACGTAGTCGACGCCAAGCTCATCGAGCAGGCCGGCGATCAGTTGCTTGTCGTGCAGCGAGAAATCGACGCCGTTGGTTTGCGCGCCGTCGCGCAGCGTGGTGTCGAACAGATAGAGACGTTCGCGGCTCATGAGGTCGGTCCGGGATTGGGCGCGGCATCGGCCGCCAGGGTTTTGTGCATCGTGGTGTTGGCCAGCCATTCGCCGTCGATCGAGACGCTGTTGCGGCGCTGCGCGATATAGCCGCGCTTGAGAAACAGCGGCTCGGCGGTATCGCTGGCGTCGACGGTGAGCGTCTTCGCGCCGCGCGCGGCGGCGAGTTTCTCCAGCGCGTCGCACAGCATCGCGGCGACGCCCTGCCGCGCCGCGCTCGGATGCACGAACAGCATGTCGATGTGATCGGCGCCCTTGAGCGAGGCGAAGCCAACGGCTGAGCCGTTGATGGTGGCGACCAGCGTCAACTGTGCGGCGAGCCTGGCGCCGAACGCCGTCTCGTCCTCGGCGCGGCCGGCCCAGGCGGCGCGCTGCGCCTCGCTGTAGTCGTCCTCGGCCAGTTCCTCGATACTGGCGACGAAGATCGCGGCCAGCACCGGCACGTCGGCGGGCAACAACGGCCGCAGCGCCGGCTTCGCCATCGCCTGCCCCATCACCAGACTCCGAACAGCTTGAGCACGATCGCGACGGCCGCCGCGATCACCGCCCATTTCAAAGCGATGTAATAGGTGCGATGCTTGGCGAACGGCGTGTCGGATTTGCTCATCGCGCCACCTCCCAGGTCGTCACCGGCTTGCCGTCGGCGCCCTTGCCATCCTTGAGCACGATGCCCAGCGCCGCGAGTTGATCGCGAATGCGATCGGATTCCGCGAAATTTTTCGCCGCGCGCGCGGCGGCGCGTTCGGCGATGTAGCTGTCGATGACTTCGCGGCTCGGCAGATCGCGGACATCCAGTCCGTAATTGGCGATCTCCTCCGCAGCCTCGCCGTTCCAGACGCCGAGGAAGCGCAGCGTGGCGTGCAGATGATCGGCCGCCGCGACGTTTCCGGCTCTGGCCTCGCGATGGAACGCATGAAGCATCGCGACGACGCCGGGGGTGTTCAAATCGTCGGCCAGAACGTCGAGGGATTCTTGCGGCAAAACGGTGGCGGCCGGCGCGACGCCCGCTGCGACGGCGATCCAGTCGGTCAGCGCCTTGCGGACCTCGACCAGCCGCTCGACGGTCCAGTCGATCGGCTGGCGGTAGTGGGTCATCAGCATCGCCAGCCGCAGCACCGCGCCATGCCATTTGGTGGCGCCGAACGCCGCCGTCGCCAGCAAGTCGCGGATGGTGACGAAGTTGCCGAGCGACTTCGACATCTTCTCGCCCTCGACTTGCAGGAAGCCGTTGTGCATCCAGACATTGGCCATGCGGTCGTGGTGGAAGGCGCAGCACGATTGCGCCAGTTCGTTCTCGTGATGCGGAAACACCAGGTCGATGCCGCCGCCGTGGATGTCGAACTGCTCGCCGAGATGCTTCCACGCCATCGCCGAACATTCGAGATGCCAGCCCGGCCGCCCGGCCGCCGCGATGCCGGCCGGCGACGGCCATGACGGCTCGCCGGGCTTGGACGGCTTCCACAGCACGAAGTCCATCGCGTCGCGCTTGTAGGGCGCGACGTCGATGCGCGCGCCCGCCAGCATTTCGTCGAGCGAGCGCCGCGCCAGGCGTCCGTAGTTCTTCATCGAGGCGACGGCGAACAGCACGTGATTCTGCTCGACATAGGCGTGGCCGCGCTTGATCAGCATCTCGACGATGGCGCGCATCTCCGGGATGTGCTCGGTGGCGCGCGGCTCCACGTTCGGCCGCAGGCAGCCCAGCGCATCGACGTCGGCGTGAAACTGCGCCTCGGTCGCCTCGGTGACCTTGCGGATGGCTTCGTTGAGCGGCAGGTTCGGGAAGTCGCGTGCCGCGCGGGCGTTGATCTTGTCGTCGACGTCGGTGATGTTGCGGACATAGGTGACGTGATCGGCGCCGTAGACGTGGCGCAGCAGCCGGAACAGCACGTCGAACACGATCACCGGGCGGGCGTTGCCGATATGGGCGAAGTCGTAGACCGTCGGCCCGCAGACATACATCCGCACGCGGGACGGATCGAGCGGCCGGAACGGCTCTTTCCGCTTCGTCAGGGTATTGTAAAGGCGAAGTTCCATCGGTCATCAATCCAGCAGCGAAAGCCGTCCGGCGGGAAGCAAAAGGCATGCGGTCCCTCGGGCCGGGGCGTCCGCTCATGAATCAATGAAAATAGACCGATCGATGAGAATAGACAGCCTCAGCCAGCGAAACCGCTAGCTAATAATCCCGAAGCAAATACCGCGATCGGTCAGGGGGCTGTTCATTCGGCCACCATGTGCCAGACCGGGGGACGGCGTCAAGTCCCCCGTATCCGCGGGTCCCGCACGGCCGGGCCGGCAAGGTTAATCATTTTTAACCGTTTTGGCGTAGCGATGACGCGACCTAGCCATTCCGGTGCCCCATGAAATCGATTCGATGCCTGACCGCCCTGGTTGCAGTCCTGGCGGCTTGCGCTGCCCTCGCCGCGCCGGCGGCGGCCGATAACCGGGTCTTCATCATCGCCAATCAATCGGACGGCTACGGCATCGATGAATGCCTCGCCAACGGCCAGCCCTGCGGCGTCCATGCCGCCCGCTCCTATTGTCAGTCGCGCGAATTCACCGAGGCGACCGCGTTCCGCCGCGTCGATCCCGAGGACATCACCGAATCGGTCGCGAAATCCGCAAGCCAGCGCTGCCGGGGCCCCGGTTGCGGTGAATTCATCGCCATCACCTGTCACCGCTGAACCACCGATTCGTGACCGCAGCGCCGCCGCCACATTGACGCCTTGGAACGGCGTGAATGTGCCCCGGCTCGCCGCCAAGCCCAAGCCCGAGCGGCCGGCGCGCGCGATGTCCCGCATCGCGGCCTGACGGGATGCGATGGGCACGATTATCCGGGCCTGGCTCTCAGGTTCGGCTATAAGGCATTGGCGATTAAGACTCGGCGACGGTTTGGCGATAACGGCTTGGCGATAGGCGCCGCCGGCGCCACCGCGATGGACATGGCGCAATCGACTGAATCATGCTGGACTCCCTGATCGTTTCCATCCCGCGGCGGGCGCTGGCCGGCGCCACCCTCGCCGCCGCCGTCATGCTGGGCCACGGCGCGCTGGCGCAGGGTTATCCGCAGCCGGGCGCGGCCAATCCGATGTGCGCCCGCCTCGAAGCGCAACTCGCCGGCATCGATCGCGGCGGCGCTGATCCGGCCCGCGCCGAGCAGATCCGGCGTTATCAGGACGCCGCCAACCGGCAGCAGCATGAACTGGATCGCGTCACCGCCCAGGCCAAGCGCATGGGCTGCGACAGTTCCGGATTCTTCTCGCTGTTCAACGGGCAATCGGCGCAATGCGGCCCGGTCAACAACCAGATCCAGCAGATGCGCGCCAACCTCGACCAGATGCTGAGCAGCCTCGAACGGCTGCGCGGTGGCGGCGGCATGGAGCGCGACGGCCAGCGCCGCGCGGTGCTGGCCGCGCTGGCGCAGAACAATTGCGGCCCGCAATACGCCAACGCCGCGCGCGGGCCCGGCGGCTTCCTCGAAAACCTGTTCGGCGGCGGCATCAATTCGACCGAGGCGCCCGATCCTAACCTCGCGCCGCCGCCCGGGGCGCCGTCCGGCACCTATCGCACCGTCTGCGTGCGAAGCTGCGACGGCTACTATTTCCCGATCTCGTTCGCGACGGTGCAGAGCCGCTTCGCCGACGACGAGCGGACCTGCAAGAACCAGTGCCCGGCGACGGAAGCCAATCTTTTCACCTATCGCAATCCCGGCGAGGACATCAATCAGGCGGTGTCGATCTCCGGCCAGCCCTATACCTCGCTGCCGAATGCGTTCAGCTATCGCAAGGCGTTCGATCCGAACTGCACCTGCAAGGCCAACGGCGAAACCTGGTCGCAGGCGCTGAAGCACCTCGACGACAAAGCGTCGCTGCAACATGGCGATATCGTCGTCACCGAGGACCGCGCCAAAAAAATGTCACAGCCGAAGCCCGTGCCGCCGAAGAAGGGCGCGGCCGCCCCGCAGAACGCGGC
>JBDHSX010000153.1:0-9037 GCA_039808365.1 Xanthobacteraceae bacterium
TACGCCGGCGCCAGCCTCGGCGCGGCGTGGCGGCCGCGGCCGATCATCAGGGACAGCACGGCGGCGGCGAGCGCGGTGAGGCCGGCGGTCACGAAGGCGCCGAGGTAATCGCCCTGCGCGGTGCGCATCCAGCCTGCGAAAAACGCCGCCGAGGCCGCGCCCAACTGATGCCCGGCGACGATCCAGCCGAAGATCACCGGCGCCTTGACGTCGCCGAACGCCTCGTTGGCGAGCCGCATGGTCGGCGGCACCGTGGCGATCCAGTCGAGCCCGTAGAACACCGCGAACACGGTCAGGCTCCACAGCGAGAACCCGGAATAGGGCAGGAAGATCAGCGACAGCCCGCGCAGGCCGTAATAGACGAACAACAGCTTGCGCGGATCGAAGCGGTCGGTGAGCCAGCCCGACAGCGTGGTGCCGACCAGATCGAACACGCCCATCAGGGCGAGCAGGCTCGCGGCCTGCACCTGCGCGATGCCGTAGTCGCCGCAATAGGTGATGAGGTGGGTGCCGACCAGACCGTTGGTGGTGAAGCCGCAGACGAAGAACGTCGCGAACAGATACCAGAAGGTGCGACTGCGCGCCGCCTCCACGAGATGCGAGATCGCGGCGGCGAACGGGTTCTGCCCGGTCGAAGGCTGAGGCACGTCGTCGACCTCGCCGCCATAGGCGCGCAGGCCGATCGAGGCCGGCCGCTCCGGCACCAGGAAATACACCAGCGGCACCACCGCCGCGCAGGCCACGGCGACAATCAGCACCACCGGTTGCCAGCCGCCGCGCTCGACCACGGCGGCGAGCCCCGGCATGAACACCAGCATGCCGCTGGCGGTGGAGGCGGTGAGCAGGCCCATCACCAGCCCGCGATTTTTGACGAACCAGCGGTTGACGATGACCGCGCCGAGCACGTTGGCGACCGCGCCGGAGCCGAGGCCGGTGAGCACGCCCCAGGTCAGGAACAGATGCCACGGCTGCGTCATGAAATAGCTGGCGAAGGTCGCCGCCGACATCAGCGCCAGCGCGCCGATCACGGTGCGGCGGATGCCGAAGCGGTTCATCACCGCGGCGGCGAACGGCCCGGCCAGGCCGTAAAGAAAGATGCCGACGGCGGCCGACACCGAGATCACATCGATGCTCCAGCCGAACGCCTGCTGCAACGGCAGGATCAGGACGCCGGGCGTGGCGCGCAGACCGGCGGCGACCAGCAGGGCGATGAAAATCACCGCAATCACGACGAAGGCGTAGTTCGGACCGAACGGACGGCGCGACGGCGGCGACGGACTTGAAAGGGAAGCCTGATTCATGTTACTGACCGGTACGTTTCGCGAGCGCGCAACATACGTACCGGTCAGTAACATTGTCAAGGCACGCCGCCCCGACCAAAAAGCAGACCACCTCCGCGCCGGCGCAGCCGCCGCGCGCGGCGGAGCGGATCCGCGCCTCGGCCCGCGAACTGTTCTATCGCGAGGGCATCCGCGCCGTCGGCGTCGACGAGATCGTCAGCCGCGCCGGCGTCACCAAGCCGAGCCTGTACCGCGCCTTCCCCTCCAAGGACGACCTCGCCGCCGCCTATCTCGCCGATTACGACCGCGAATTCTGGCCGCGCTTCGAGAAGCCGGGCGGCAAGGCTTGCGCCGACGCGCGCGCGCAGGTGCTGGCCTATATCAGCGAGCTTTCGGGCCGCGCGGTGAAGGACGGCTATCGCGGCTGCGGCCTGTCCAACGCCGCGGTGGAATATCCCGGCCACAGCCACCCGGCGCGGCTCGTCGCCGAGACCCACAAGAAAGCGCTGCGGCAACGGCTGCGCGAACTCGCCGCCGAGATGGGCGCGCGCGACCCGCGCCTGCTCGGCGACGCCCTGATGCTGCTGATCGAAGGCGTCTACGTCACCGGTCAGCAATCCGCCGGCGGCCCGGCGCAATCGGCGCTCAAAGCCGCCATCGCGCTGATCGACGCCTGCGTGGCCAAGCCCGCGCGGAAGATATGACGCACGCGGGATCAAGCAACGTCGACGTCGCCCTCGCCTCACCAACTCTCCGTCATTGCAAGCAAAGCGAAGCAATCCAGAGGCTGCAAAGCAAGGACTGGATTGCTTCGTCGGCTTCGCCTCCGCGCAATGACGCAAATTGCTTGCGCGACCGCGGCGCAGGGCGAGGTCGGGCGCGTCAACCTCGGACGATCAGGCCCTACCCCCGCCTGGCTTCCGCGAGTTGGCGTCGCAGGCCGCGCAGTTCCTCGAACTGTTTGGTGACGTCGCGCAGGATCGCGGCGGTGCCGGTCATGTCGCCGCTTGCGTCCTTCAGGAGGACGATGGTGAACTCCACCGACACCCGGCGGCCGTCCTTGCGCAGTCCCGGCACCGCCAGCAGATCGGCTTCGCCGTAGCGGCTCTGGCCGGTGGCCATGGTGTTGCGGTAGCCCTCCCAATGGCGGGCCCGCAGGTTTTCCGGAATGATGATGTCCAGCGACTGGCCCATCGCCTCGTCGCGGCTGAAGCCGAAAATGCGGGTCGCGCCGGGATTCCAGAAGGTGATCATGCCGTCGCGGTCGGTGGCGATGATGGCATCGGCGGCGGTCGACAGAACGGCGTCGGCCAGTTCCGTCATATTGACGGGCGACAACGTGAGCGTGGACATGCGGGTCTCCTTATCCTGTGGAGCGATATCGAGGGGCGCTATTGCTGGCGCGGCTTGTCGGGCGCCTTGGTTTGCGGCTTGTCCGGCGATTTGCGTCGCGGCCTGGCGTCGGCGCCGAGCAGCACGTCGCGCAGCACGGTGGCGTTGACGTCTGCGGTGCCGCGCGCGGCGTAGATCAGGGTGATGGGGCCGGCCGCCGCGAGCTTGCGCAACGCCTCGATCTCGGGGCCCTTGTCCTTCAGTTCGGCGAGATAGCGCTCACGGAATTCGTCCCAGCGCTCGGGATCGTGGTGATACCATTGGCGCAGCTCGGTGCTGGGCGCGATCTCCTTGGCCCACTGATCGATCGCCGCGGCGGTCTTGGTCAGCCCGCGCGGCCACAGCCGATCCACCAGCACGCGGACGCCGTCGGCCTCGTCCGGCGGATCGTAAGCGCGTTTCAGCGCGATATTGGCGGGCAGGATTTTGACGACCATCGCGCCCGCACTCTAGGCCCGCCGCGCCGCGCCCGCAACGACGATCGCCATGACGCTTAAAGCGGGTTCGCGGCGCTATTCGGCGTCGGGCTGACGCTCCGGCGCGGCCTCGGTGAAGGCGGCCACCGCCTGCGCCGCGGCCTCGGCGCGCGAGAGGCGCGGATAGGGCGCGAGATCGACGCCGAAGCGGCGGGCGTTGAACAGTTGCGGCACCAGGCAGATGTCGGCGAGCGTGGGCTCCGCGCCGAAACAGAATGGCCCGGTCTCGTTCGCGATCAATGTCTCGCAGGCCGCGAGGCCCTCGCCGATCACCCACGCCGCCCAGCCGGTGACCTGATCCTCAGGCAGGCCCAACTGCCGCAGCCGCGCCAGCACCTTGAGATTCTGCACCGGATGGGTATCGCAGGCGATCACTTGCGCAACGGCGCGCACCCGTGCGCGACGCAGCGGATCGGCTGGCAGCAGCGGCGGCGACGGATGGGTTTCGTCGAGCCATTCGATGATCGCCAGCGACTGCGTCAGCGTGGTGCCGTCGTCGAGCGTCAGGGCCGGCACCAGCCCCTGCGGATTGAGCTTGAGGAAATCCGCCGCGTGCTGCTCGCCCTTGCGCAGATGACGGGCGACATAGTCGGCACGCACGCCCTTGAGATTGAGCGCGATCCGGACCCGCCATGACGCGGTGCTGCGATAATAGCCATGAAGCTGCAATGATTTTCTCCTTTGCGGCGTTACACCGCGATCATGCGCTTGCCGCGATTTTCGCCGGCGAGCAGGCCGATCAGCGCCTGCGGCGTGTTCTCAAGGCCGGCGATGATGTCCTCCTGCACCTTCAACCGCCCGGCGGCGACCCAGGCTTGCAGGTCGGCCAGCGCGGTGTCGCGCTGGTCCATGTAGTCCATGACGATGAAGCCCTGCATGGTGAGGCGCTTGACCACGATCAGCCCCGGCACGCCGCGCGGCCCGGTGGCGGAGGGCACGCCGTCATATTGCGAGATCGCGCCGCAGCAGGCGATGCGGCCGCGCAGGTTCATCTGCGAGATGCAGGCTTCGAGGATGTCGCCGCCGACATTGTCGAAATAGACGTCGATGCCGCCGGGCGCGGCCGCCTTCAACGATTTGTAGAGCGCGCCGCCCTTGTAATCGACGGCGGCGTCGAAGCCGAGTTCGGAGGTCAGCCACTGGCATTTCTGCGCGCCGCCGGCGATGCCGACCACGCGGCAGCCCTTGATCTTGGCGATCTGCCCGACCATCGAGCCGACCGAGCCCGCCGCCGCCGACACCACCACGGTCTCGCCGGCCTTGGGCTTGCCGACGTCGAGCAGGCCGAAATAGGCGGTGAGCCCGGCGATGCCGTAGACGCTGAGCAGATGCGTCAGCGGTGTCAGGCGCGGCATCTTGTCGAGATGCTTGGCGGGGACCGCGGCGAACTCCTGCCAGCCGGTGTCGCCGAACACGATGTCGCCCGGCGCGAAGCCCGGCGCCTTCGATTCCACCACCTCGGCGATGGCGCCGCCGGCCATCACCGTGTTGGCCTCCACCGCCGAGCGGTAGGTCGCGCCGTGCATCCAGGCGCGGTTGGCGGCGTCGAGCGAGATATAGCGCACCCGCAGCAGCACCTCGCCGTCCTTAGGCTGCGGGATATCACCCTCGACCATGCGGAAATGCGTCGGCGCCAGCTTGCCGCTGGGCTTTTCGACCAGCAGGATCTGGCGGTTGCGACCGTTGGGCATGGGGTGTTCTCCGGCGTTGGTGCTGCGATGTCCGGCAAGGCTATGCGGCGGCGGCGCGCACGACAACAACAATCGTCGCGTGGTGCGTTCAGAAGAAATCGAGCGACCGCGGATCGCCGCCGCTCATGGCGGTGGCGTATTCGATGGCGAGAAACAAGCCGCCGGCGACGAAGATTTTCTTGTGCCCCGCCGTCGCGAGACCGGTGCTCAACGCCACCGCGTCCTCGATCGTGGCCGCGACCTGCACCGAAGCGGCGGGACGGGCGCGGCGCGCGGCGGCGGCGATGGCTTCCGCCGGCGCGCCCTTGTGATAGGCCGTGGTGGCGATGACGGCCTCGAACGCCGGCGCCAGCAGGGCGACGATCTCGTCGGCGCTCTTGTCGTGAGACACCCCCACCACCAGCAGCCAGTCGTCGCGGCCATACGTCTCATGCAGGCCGGCAAGGGCGCGGGCGATGCCGTCGGGGGTGTGGCCGACGTCGATCACCGTCAGCGGGTCGCGGCGGATGGCTTCGAGCCGCCCCGGCCAGCGCGTCTCCATGAGGCCCTGACGGATCGCGCGTTCCAGCGCGGCGGCATCGCGCGCCAAGCCGCTTTGGCCGGCCCAGGACAGGAACAGGGCGGCGGCGATGGCGGCGTTGTTGACCTGGAACGGGCCGGACAGGCCAATATCGAGGTCGCGGAAACGGTATTGGCCGTAGTCCAGATCGAAACGCTGGCCGCCGCCGCGCACGCGCGCGTTGGCGATGCCGATCTCGTCGCGCACGAACAGGCTTTCGACATCGCGATTGTCGTTGTAGGCGGTGAGGTGATCGCGCAGCGGCCGGCAATTCTCGCCATAGATGATGACGCCGCCGGCGGCGCAGGCGTCGCTTTTGTCGGAGGCGATCAATTCCAGCGTGTTGCCGAGCAGGCCGACATGCTCGAAATCGACCGAGGCGACGCAACTCGCCGTCGCGCCCACCAGCCGCACCGGATCGTAACGCCCGCCGATGCCGGCCTCGAACACCGCGAAGTCGCAGCGTTCCTGCTGGAAATACAGGCAGGCCAGCGCGAACTGCGCCTCGAAGCCGCCGAAGCGCTCATCGCGCCGCCGCGCCACGGCGTCGAGCGCATCGCTCACTTGCGCGGTCAGCTCGCTCAGGCGCGCGTCGTCGATGGCGAGGCCATCGAGGCGAAAGCGTTCGTTGAAGCGGTAGAGATGCGGCGAGGTGAACAGCCCGCTGCGCAGGCCGCAGGCGCGGCCGATGGCGGCGCAGAACGCCGCCGTGCTGCCCTTGCCGTTCGAGCCGGTGATCGCGACACCGACGCGGGCGAGCCGCGCGCGGTCGATGCCGAGCGCGTCGAGCAGATCGGTGAGGCGCGCCAGGCACAGGCCGTCGCCGTATTTGGGCAAGTCAAATTTGGGCAAATCAAACATCGATGAGACCGATCGCCGCGAAAGTGTGCCGCCAGATTTTCAGGACTAAGTCGTCGCGGCCTGAGTCTTCGAGAAAACGGATCGAGGGATTGGCGTTGATCTCGATCACCGCCTGGGCGGCCTCGTCGCCGCCGATCTCGGTGAAGAGATCGACCGCCGCCGCGCGCAGCCCCAGCGCTTGCGCGGCCTGCCGGGCCATCGCCACGGCGGCGGCGTGGCGGCGTGGCCGCGCGAACGCCATCGCGCCGCCGGCGCTGCGGTTCATTCGTCCCGGCAACGGATCGCGTTGCCCGGCCGGGATGATCTCGTCGGCGCGATCGAACGCGCCGCCGCTCGGCGACAGGCCATGCGCCCGCAACGCGCGATCATGGGCATCGCGCAACGCGCGCCGGGTGCGCACGCCGTCGCCGATCAGCGCCGGCGGAAACTTGCGGACCGTGAACACCTCCTCGCCGTCGAGCAGGAAAATCCGGTACTCGTCGCCGTTCACGATCGGTTGAAGCAGGATCGAATCGTGGAATTGCGCGACGCGCGCGATATAGCCTTCGAGCGCGTCGCCGCCGTCGAGCGGCTCGGCGAAATCGCCGCGCGAGCCGTTGAGCGGCTTGGCGAAGGCGCGGTGGCCGAGGCTTGCGAAATAGGCCATGGCGTCGTCGCGTTCGTGGCCGGGCGGGCGATGCGCCCGATGGCGCTCGTGCAGGAAGAAATAGCGGCCGGACAGCGTGGCGACCCCCGCCTTTTCGAGGATGCGCTGGGTAAAATACTTGTCGTTGGCCAGCGTCGCGGCGGTTGAGTCGTTCTGCGGATAGGCCGAGCAGCGGCCGCCGCCGAACCAGCGGCTTGCGGCGGCCGAGGCCACCCTGAACAGCAATCCGCTGTCGCCGTCGAGCGGCTCGAACCGCAGCTTGAGGCGGGCGCAGGCGAATTCGGCGTGAACGGCGTGGTCGGGATAAAAAGCCGGCTTGGCGCGCCGGAAATCCTGAAGGCGAAAATCCTGACGGCCAGAATCCTGAAGGCTTGGCATGAAGCAGCGGCGATAAAAGCGAGAGGGTGCGCGCCGGACGGTTTTGCCGGCGCGCCAACCTATCGCGTTTTCGGGTGAAGTGGAATCGGGTTCGTGCCAAGAAAGACGGGTCGATCACCGGAGACGCCGTCGATGCAGGCCCTGATGATTCCGTTCATGCCGCGTTTTGTCGTATTGACGATCTGCTGCATCGTCACGGTCTTGCTGATCGGCCTCGCGCTGGCCGATCCGGCCCTGACCGACGTCGTCCTTCTTCCGATCCTGATCTCCGGCGCGCTCGCCCTGCTCGGCTTTCACGACCTGGCGCAGAAGGATCACGCGATCCTGCGCAACTATCCGATCGTGGCGCATTTGCGGTTCCTGCTTGAGGAGATGCGGCCGGAGATGCGGCAGTATTTCTTCGAGAGCGAAAAGGACGGCACGCCGTTCAGCCGCGACACTCGCGCGGTGGTGTATCAGCGCGCCAAGATGGTGCTGGACAAGCGGCCGTTCGGAACCCAGCGGGACGTCTACGCCGACGGCTACGAATGGATGCAGCACTCGATCGCGCCGAAGCCGCGCGCCACCGGGAAATTCCGCATCACCATCGGCGGCCCGGACTGCGCCAAACCCTATTCGGCGTCGATCTTCAACATCTCGGCCATGAGTTTCGGCGCGCTCAGCCCCAACGCGATCCGCGCACTGAACGCCGGCGCGAAAAAGGGCGGCTTCGCCCACGATACCGGCGAGGGCGGCGTCAGCCCCTATCATCGGGAAAACGGCGGCGATCTGATCTGGGAGATCGGCTCGGGCTATTTCGGCTGCCGCACCCGCGACGGCCGGTTCGATCCGGAGGCTTTCGCGCGCACCGCCACGCTCGACCAGATCAAGATGGTGGAACTGAAAATCAGCCAGGGCGCCAAGCCGGGGCACGGCGGCGTATTGCCCGCCGCGAAGGTCTCCGAGGAGATTTCGCGGATTCGCGGCGTGGCGATGGGCGAGGACTGCATCTCGCCCGCCGCCCATTCCGCATTTTCCACGCCGCTGGAGATGATGGCGTTCATCGGCGAGATGCGCCGGCTGTCCGGCGGCAAGCCGGCCGGCTTCAAGCTGTGCGTCGGCCATCGCTGGGAGTTTCTGGCGATCTGCAAGGCGATGATGCAAAGCGGCATCTATCCGGACTTCATCGTGGTCGACGGCAAGGAGGGCGGCACCGGCGCCGCGCCGCTGGAATTCATGGACCACCTCGGCATGCCGATGCGCGAGGGGGTCAATTTCGTCCACAACGCGCTGGTCGGGATGAATATCCGCGACCGCATCAAGATCGGCGCGTCCGGCAAGATCGCCACCGCCTTCGATATCGCCCGCGCCATGGCGCTCGGCGCCGACTGGTGCAATTCGGCGCGCGGCTTCATGTTCGCGCTCGGCTGCATCCAGTCCCTGAGCTGTCACACCGACCGCTGCCCGACCGGTGTCGCGACCCAGGACCCGACCCGCAACCGCGCGCTGGTGGTGCCGCTCAAGCTGGAGCGGGTCTGCAACTATCACGCCGCGACGTTGCACGCGCTGTCGGAACTGGTCGCCGCCGCCGGGCTGACGCATCCGTGCGAGATCCGTCCGGTGCATCTGTCGCATCGCTTGAACAGCACCCAGGTCACCTCGTTCGCGCGGCTCTATCCGCACCTGCGGCCGGGCGAACTGCTGGAAGGCACCGACAATCCCCGCTTCGCCGAGGCATGGGCGATGGCCCGCGCGGATTCGTTCTCGCCGGCGGG
>JBDHSX010000154.1:0-8760 GCA_039808365.1 Xanthobacteraceae bacterium
ACCGCGCTCGCCGCCGCCGTGCTGTCCCTGATGATCGGCCGCGGCCGCCACGCCGCGCCGAGGCTGGCGCCGGCGTAGATACGCGCGGCGTCACCCTGGAAGCCTGGACTTGAAAGTCATCAGGCTCCAAGGAGCCGCTTGATCGTCGCGAACAGGGGGCCCTCATCCCCATGAAAGCTGGCGATCATGGCCGCCATCATGTCAGCGGGATTCAATCGCTCCAAAGTAAGAGGGTGTCCGGCCTGATCGGCGAGAAGTGCGAGAAAGGTCAACTGAGTTCTGCCATTGCCTTCCCTGAAGGCGTGGATGGCATTCAATTCTGCAAGAAAGTGCGCACTGTTGCGCGCGAAATCTTGCTTCGTCAGATCGCGCAGCAGATTTGATTCGAACAGGCGCGCAAACAGTTTGCCAAGTTCGGCTTCGATATATTCAGGATAGCAGAACCAGTTGCCGTCCTTTGCCATCCGGACAGTGCGCAGATCTCCCGCCCATGTAAAGACATCCTGAAAGAGATGGCGGTGAATGGCCCGATAGTGTGCAGCGTCGAAACGGCCCGCAGGCAAAGGCTCGTCGGCGCGCTGCGTCGTGATCTCGGCCTCGAAGGCATCGAGTTCCTTTTGCGTGCGCAGATCGAGCTTGTTGATGAGAACGGTCGTGCCGGGATAGCAGTAAGTATCCGGTATGGCGTCGTACATCGCGGGTCAGGTCTTGCGATGAGCGGCGATAATGGTGCGGCGACGTTCTTCAGCCGAGAGGTTCTTGTGAGCGGATTTGGCGGCACGGTCCTTCATTGCGCGGGAAAGCGTGATACCTTCGACGGCGCTGATCCGCTCGAACTTCGCGCGCCCAAGAATGAAGGGATCGGGAGGCCGGTTCGAGGCCTTGTCTTTGCGGATTGCCATGCTCGTCATATAGCATGAACTGTCCCACTGCACACGGCGATCCGGTGTACTGGTGCGTTCGCGAATCAAAAACGGCCGGGGCTTGCGACCCGGCCGTTTCCGTCTCTTGCAGCGATCAACTTTTGGAGCAGGCGATCAGGCCGCTGCGGTTTCGGCCTTCTTCTTCTCGATCTGGCGCTTCAGCTCGACCGCCTTCAGCGACAGGTCGTCGACCTTGGCCTTGAGCAGGAAGGCGTCGAGGCCGCCGTTGTGGTCGACGCTTTTCAGCGCGTTGGTCGAGACGCGCAGCCGCACCGAGCGGCCCAGCGTATCCGACAGGAAAGTGACGTTGACCAAATTGGGCAGGAAGCGCCGCTTGGTCTTGATGTTCGAGTGGCTCACCCGGTGACCGACCTGGGGACCCTTGGCGGTCAGTTCGCAGCGGCGGGACATTGGAAAATTCCTCTCTCGTCCCCTCGGCAGGCCAATGCACGCTGGATGGCACGCTGTGCGGCCGCGGGGATTACAAAATGGCGTCCATGTTCTGGATGCGCGCACCTATAGAGGCGCCACCGCGCGAGGTCAAGCGCGCAACGCACCGCGCCTCCGCCGGCCCGCGCCGCCGCCATGGCCGATTTCGCGTTCGATCTCAACCATATAAAGGACGCATTCGGTTTCGACATGATGAGGCCGGTGGTTTTTCGAAGAGGTCCGCCGCGATCGCGGCCCGTGGTGGCGCGTAAGCGGTGGCGGGATACCTGTTTGAACAGATTGGCTGAAATCCTGTCGCGATGCCGCCGGCGCGGATTGCCGCCGGCGATGGGCGCCGTGGTCGTCGCCGCTCTGGGGTCGCTGTCGCCTGCCGCGGCGCAGGGCCGGCTGGAGGCCCGCTACGAGGTGACCCTCGCCGGTATCCCGGTGGGGCGCGGCAACTGGACCGTCGAGATCGCCGAGGATCATTACAGCGCCACCGTTTCCGGGGCGACCGTCGGCCTGCTCAAGGCGATGACCGGCGGCCATGGCGACGGCACGGCGCAAGGCCGCGTCGTCAACGGCCAGTTGTCGCCGCTGGCCTATACCGCGACCAGCGAAACCTCGCGCAAGGCCGAAACCATCCGCATCGTGCTGGGCGGCGGCAACGTCACCGAATCGAGCATCACTCCGGAGCCGCCGGCGGACGACGCCCGCATTCCGGTGACCGAGGCGCACCGCCACGGCGTGCTCGACCCGATGACCGGCAGCATGGTCCGGGTGCCCGGCGCCGCCGATCCGGTCGGTCCCGAGGCCTGCAAGTCGGCGGCGATTTTCGACGGGCGGATGCGCTATGATTTGCGGCTGACCTATAAGCGGATGGAGACCGTCAAGGCCGAGAAGGGCTATCGCGGCCCGGCGGTGGTCTGCAGCGTCGTCTTCACGCCGGTCGCGGGCTTCGTGCCGGACCGTGCGGTCATCAAATACCTCGCGGCGCAGACCGCGATGGAGGTGTGGCTGGCGCCGATTGCCGGAACCCGGGTGCTGGTGCCGTTCAAGCTGTCGATCCCGACCCCGCTCGGCCATGGCGTGATGGTCGCCACCCGGTTCGACGCCACCGCCGTCCCGCCGCAGGCGGCCGCGCGCTGAGCCGGACGGGACATCTCGCATCGCCACCGTCTTGCCGCAAGAATTGCGGCCGGGAATTCCCTGTTGACTCCCGGGTGCGATCCTGTCCCGCATGGCGGTTCATGATTGCGCCGCCTATCTATCCCTTCCGCACAAGGAATCCGCCTGATGTAGTGATCCAGAACGCCCCGCACCGCCAGATGTTGCGGTCATTCGGCGACGGGCGGGGCGAGTCAGCGATTCGGGCGCGATTCGTTCCGGACTCGTTCCAAAGCTTAAATCCCGGCGCGGGGAGCGTCGCATTGTGAGACAGGCGGCCCGTCGGCGCGCCGCCCGTGATTTCGAAAGCCCTGAAAATATGATCGTTTCCTCCGCCTCGCCGTTTTCATCGCCCGATCCCGGCCGCGCGCCGGGCTCGGGCGCGACCGCGGTGCTCGGCCCCACCAATACCGGCAAGACCCATCTCGCGATCGAGCGCATGCTGGCGCATTCGTCCGGCCTCATCGGCTTGCCGCTGCGGCTGCTGGCGCGCGAGGTCTACAACAAGATCGTTTCGCGCGTCGGCACCGAGGCGGTGGCGCTGATCACCGGCGAGGAGAAGATCAAGCCGCCCAAGCCGCGCTTCTGGGTGTCGACGGTGGAAGCGATGCCGCGCGATATCGACGTGTCGTTTCTCGCCGTCGACGAAATTCAGATCAGCGCCGATCTCGCGCGCGGCCACGTCTTCACCGATCGCATTCTCAACCGGCGCGGCCGCGACGAGACGTTGTTGCTAGGTGCTGCGACGATGCGGCCGGTGATCGAGAAGCTGTTGCCCGGCGCCAATATCCTGACGCGGCCGCGGCTGTCGCAACTCGAATTCGCCGGCGACCGCAAGATCACGCGGCAGCCGCGCCGCACCGCCATCGTCGCGTTCTCCGCCGATGAAGTCTATGCCATCGCCGAACTGATCCGCCGCCAGCACGGCGGCGCGGCAGTGGTGCTCGGATCGTTGTCGCCGCGCACGCGCAACGCCCAGGTGGCGCTGTTCGAATCCGGCGAGGTCGATTATCTCGTCGCCACCGATGCCATCGGCATGGGCCTCAATCTCGACGTCGATCACGTCGCCTTCGCCTCCGATCGCAAATTCGACGGCTATCAGTTTCGAAGGCTCAACCCGTCGGAGTTCGCGCAGATCGCCGGCCGCGCCGGCCGCGCCACCCGCAACGGCACCTTCGGCACCACCGGCCGCTGCGCGCCGTTCGAGCCCGAACTGGTCGATGCGTTGCAGAACCACACCTTCGACAGCGTCAAGACATTGCAATGGCGCAACGCGCAACTCGACTTCCGCTCGCTCGACGCGCTGCAAGTGTCGCTGGCGTTTACGCCCGATCATGTGGCGCTGACGCGGGCGCCGGTCGCCGAGGACCTGCGCGTGCTCGATCATGCCGCGCGCGACCCCGAGGTGCGCGACATGGCGCAAGGCGCGGCAGCCGTCGAGCGGCTGTGGGAGGCGTGCCAGGTTCCGGATTATCGCAAATTGTCGCCGGCGGCGCATGCCGAACTGGTGACGACGCTTTACGGCTTCCTGATGCGCCGGGGCCGCGTTCCGGACGCCTGGTTCGCCGCGCAAATCGCGCAAGCCGATCGGATCGATGGCGATATCGACACGTTATCCGGGCGGATCGCGCAGATCCGGACCTGGACTTTCGTGGCCAATCGGCCGGATTGGCTGGCGGATCCGCTCCATTGGCAGGGAATTTCGCATGAACTTGAGAATAAATTGTCGGATGCCCTGCATGAACGGCTAACTCAGCGTTTCGTTGATCGCCGGACCAGTGTATTGATGCGCCGCTTGCGGGAAAACACCATGCTGAATACCGAGATTGGAAAGACCGGCGAAGTGATCGTGGAAGGCCATGCGATCGGCCGCCTCGACGGATTCATGTTCGCGCCGGACGCGGCGGAGGCCGGCTCCGAGGCCAAGGCGTTGCAGGCGGTGGCGCAAAAGGCGCTGGCCGGCGAAATCGACGCGCGCGCCGAGAAACTGTCGCAGGCGCCCGACGATCAATTCGTGCTGGCCTCCGACGGCACCATCCGCTGGACCGGCGACGCCGTCGCCAAGGTGGTGGCGGGTGACGACGCGCTGCATCCGCGCATCCGCATCGTCGCCGACGAGCGCCTGAGCGGCGCGCCGCGCGAGGCGGTGCAGGCCCGGCTCGATCTCTGGCTCAAGACCCATGTCGAGAAGCTGCTCGGCCCGCTGTTCGAGCTGGCGAAGGCCGAGGACGTCACCGGCATCGCGCGCGGCATCGCCTTTCAACTGACCGAGGCGCTCGGCGTGCTGGAGCGATCGAAGGTCGCCACCGAGGTCAAGGATCTCGATCAGGCGTCACGCGCGATCCTGCGCAAATACGGCGTGCGGTTCGGCGCCTATCATCTTTATTTGCCGGCGCTGCTGAAGCCGGCGGCGCGCGCGCTCGCCTCGCAATTGTGGGCGCACCGGCAGGACGACGTCGATCTCGGCGCGCTGCTCGGCGCGCAGCATCTCGCCGGCAGCGGCCGCACCTCGTTCCCGGTCGACAAGGCGCTCGCGCGCGACGCCTATCGCGTGCTGGGTTATCGTCAATGCGGCGAGCGCGCGGTGCGCGTCGATATTCTCGAACGCCTCGCCGATCTGATTCGTCCGGCGTTGGCGTGGCGCGAGGCCAGCGGCTTGCCGAAGCCGGCTGGCGCGTTCGACGGGCGCGGTTTCGTGGTGACGCAGGCGATGACCTCGCTGACCGGATCGGCCGGCGAGGATTTCGCGTCGATCCTGCGCGCGCTCGGCTATCGCATGGAGTTGCGGCCGGCCCCGCCACCCGTGCCTGAACCGGCGCCCGAGCCGGCGGCTGAAGCGCCGCCCGCGGCGGCAGCGCTCGATGTGACCGAGGTCCCGGCGGCCGACGAGCCGGCTGCGGAGGCGGCTGCGCCGACGGGCGAGGCACAGCTTGAGACAACGGCGGAATCGCCGGTCGAGCCGCCCTCCGCCGGGCAAGGCGACGATGCGCCGCCGGTTGAAGCGGTCACGACGGAGGAGGCCGCGCCGGCGGTCGTGGACGAGGCGGTGTCCGCCGACGCGACACCGCCGCAGGATGCGGTGGTGGCCGTGGACACGGCGACGCCGGAACCGGCCGCTGAACCCGCCGCTGAGGCGGTATCGTCGCAGGAGATCGCACCTCCGGCCGATTCCGCAGGCGAGGCGCCGGTTGCGGCGAATGCCGCGTCCGCGGCAGCGGAGCCGGCGATGGTCGAGGTCTGGCGGCCCGGTGGCCGCTCCGAGGATCGGCGGCCCCGCCATGACCGGCAGCGGCATCGTCACCCTCATCGCCCGCAGCAGGCGGCGCAGGATGCGGCGACCGAGGGTGAGAGCAGGGACGGCGACAAGCGGCAGCGCCACGGTCACGGCCGCCGCGACCGCGCCTTCGAGTTCAAGCGCCCGGATCGACCGGCCGCCGACGCTGCGGCGGAAGCGCCGCCGCGCGAGCGCGGCCATGGCAACAAGGACTTCCGCAAGGACCGGGAGCAGGATCGCGACAAGGGCCGAGGCAAAGGCAAGTTTCAGGGCAAGGGCGGCCGCGACCGGCGTCCCGAGGGTGGCGGGCCGTCGCATCGGCCGTTCGCCTCCAGTGCGCCGCGCGAACGGGAGCGGCCCGCCGATCCTAATTCGCCGTTCGCGAAACTGGCGGCGCTGAAGGAGCAGCTCGCCGCCAACCGCAAGGATGCCAATTAACGCTTTCCGGCGCGTATCCCTGAACGTGTATCCGAACGTGTATCCTTGGAGAAGGCTTGGAGCGGCAGCGACTCGACAAATGGTTGTGGCATGCGCGGATCGTCAAGGCCCGCGCCAGCGCGGCGGCGTTGGTCGAAGGCGGCCGGGTCCGGGTCAACGGCCGCCGGGAAAACGCGCCGGGGCACGGCCTCAAGCTCGGCGATGTCGTCACGATCGCCCTCGATCGGGGCGTGAAGGTGCTGAAGGTCGCGGCGTTTTCCGAGCGGCGCGGCGACGCCGACGCCGGTCGGCGGCTTTATGCCGACGTCGGCGGCTCGCCGGAGTGACGGTTCGATCCGGAACCTGCCTCAAGGTGTCCCTTGCGGGTCAGACTTTGCGGGCCAGGCCTTGCGGGCCAAGACCTTGCGGCCCAAGGCCGACTGCGCTACGCCAGCACTCAAAATTCGACTGTTTCCGGAGCCCTGGATGACCTACGTCGTCACTGAGAATTGTATCAAGTGCAAATACACCGACTGCGTAGAGGTCTGCCCCGTCGATTGTTTCTACGAGGGCGAGAACATGCTGGTGATCCATCCGGACGAATGCATCGATTGCGGGGTGTGCGAGCCGGAATGCCCCGCCGACGCCATCAAGCCCGACAGCGAGCCGGATCTTGAGAAATGGCTCGAAGTGAACGCCACGCACGCCAGGAATTGGCCGAATATCACGCAAAAGAAGGAATCCCCGGCCGACGCCAAGGATTTCGACGGCATGCCGGGCAAGTTTGAGAAGTATTTTTCATCCGAGCCGGGAACGGGCGATTGAAGATGACTTGAAGGGCCGGCCTTGGCGCTCCGTCGCGCCGCGCGGTGTTCAGGTTTAACCCTGTTATCATTGTTGGCTCGCGGAACCCGGCAACCAATCGGTTGTCCGGGCATAAATCATTGATTTTTGCCGGAAATGTGCTATTATCAAGCATAATTCAGCTAGCCGGACCCTGTTCGCGCCGCCGTTTTTGGCCCTGATGGGTTCTCATGGAAAACTTGAACAGGGGCGCGAGCGTTTTTCGCGCGCAAGTTGTGTCACAGAAAACCCGCAAAAAGAGTGTTTCGAAGGGAGCTGGAAAGACGACGGCTGGTCGCAGCGCATCCAGGGACCGTGCGCACGGGTCCGCCAAAGCGGCGCGGGTTTCGGGCAAATCATCCAGTTCCAAGGGCGCCAAGAGTTCCAGCATTAAGAGTTCCAGCGCCAAGCGGGCCGCTGCCAAACCATTGAAGGCGGGTTCCCAGAGCGCCAAATCTTCGATTGCCAAATCGTCGACCGCTAAAGCCCCGGTCGCCAAATCATTGCCTACCAAGTCGCTATCCGCCAAGTCGCCATCCGCTAAGTCACCGGCGGCCAAATCCTCCAAGAACAAAAGAAGTGAAATGCTGAAACAGACTGCGAAAGCCGCCGAAAAGACCACCGTTTCCAAGCCCGCGACTGCCAAATCCGCGGCTGCCAAACCCACGGCCTCCAAGCCCGTGGCTGCGAAACCTGCGACTTCCAAGCCGGCGACCGCCAAACCTGCTGTCGGCAAATCCGCCGTCGCCGCCAAGGCCGCCGCGCCCCATCCGGTGCCGGCCGGAGCTCCCGTCGCGGCCAAGCCCGCCGCCGTGAAGCCGGTCGCGGCCGCCAAGGTGGTGAAGGCCCCGGTCGCCGCGGCGCGCGCGGAGGAGCCGAGGAAGGCGCTGACCCAGCGTCAGGGCTTCAAGACCAACGAATTCGTCGTCTATCCGGCGCACGGCGTCGGCCAGATCCTCGCCATCGAGGAGCAGGAGATCGCCGGCGCCAAGCTGGAGCTGTTCGTCATCAATTTCATGAAGGACAAGATGACGTTGCGGGTGCCGACGGCGAAGGTCGCCAATGTCGGCATGCGCAAGCTGTCGGAACCGGCGCTGGTCAAGCGGGCTCTGGAGACTCTCAAGGGCCGCGCCCGCGTCAAGCGGACGATGTGGTCGCGGCGCGCCCAGGAATACGAAGCCAAGATCAATTCGGGCGACATCGTCGCGATCGCCGAGGTGGTTCGCGATCTTTACCGCTCGGAATCGCAGCCCGAGCAGTCCTACAGCGAGCGGCAGCTTTACGAAGCGGCGCTCGACCGGCTGGCGCGCGAGATCGCGGTGGTGCAGCACGTCACCGAAACCGAGGCGGTCAAGGAGATCGAGGGTCAACTGACCAAGAGCCCGCGTCGCGGCGCCAAGGCGGACGCCGACGGCGATGTCGATGCCGATATCGATTCCGACGCGGAAGACGACGACAGCGCCGTCACCGACGCGGCGGCCTGATCGCCGCGCCACGCGGACGTTTCATCAAGATATCGAAGCCCGGCCGTCACAGGCCGGGCTTTTCGTTTGCGGAAGAAGCGACCAACCTCAGCGCGTCGTCGTCGGGCAGATGGAATAAGCCTCTGCGTCATTGCGAGCACTCGGAGCGGCGTTTCACGCCGTCCGAGCACAGGCTCCGCGAAGCAATCCGAGCTTACTTACATGACTCCTGGATTGCGTCGTC
>JBDHSX010000155.1:0-8760 GCA_039808365.1 Xanthobacteraceae bacterium
CCGCGTGTTCAGCATGACGTGAACCGGGAACGACGCGCGGCGCTTGCTCCGCCGCACCCTACCCTCTATCAGGAACCCGATGATCGACCGGCGGGCAGCCGGCGTCCGCGGGTGACATGAGCAAAGGAAATCCGATGACCGATCGCGCGACCCGGCCGCTGGTGATTATCGCGGCTTTCGCCGTCAGCCTCGCGATCGGCCTGGCGGCGGTGCTGTGGCTGTCGGGCGGCTTGCGCCGCGTCGCGCCGCCGGCGGCGATCGGCGGCGCGTTCAGCCTCACCGACCAGTCCGGCCAGACCGTCACCGAGAAAAGCCTGCAAGGCCGCCCGACCATCATTTTCTTCGGCTATACCCATTGCCCCGATGTCTGCCCGACCTCGTTGTTCGAGATGTCGGAAGTGCTGCGGGCCATGGGCAAGGATGCCGACCGCGTCAACGCCTACTTCGTCTCGGTCGATCCGGAGCGCGACACCGTCGCGGTGATGAAGGATTATCTGTCGAGTTTCGATCCGCGCATGAAGGGGTTGACCGGCGATCCGGCGATGATCGCCAAGGTGCTGTCGGAGTTTCGCGTCTACGCCAAGAAAGTACCGTCGAAGGACGGCGACGACTACACCATGGATCACACCGCGCTGATCTATCTGATGGACAAGAACGGCCATTTCGTCGCGCCGTTCAACCTGAAGCAGACCCCGGAAGCCGCCGCCGCCGATCTCAAGCGCTATCTCTGACGCGGGATCGTTCGGGATCCCGCGCGGCTCGCCGCCGGGCGAGGCCGTGCTCGGTCTTCTCCCAGCGATAGGGGTCCTTGAATAATTGATACAGCGCGCGCCAGGACGCGACCGACAGCAGCATCCAGTAAATCGGCGTCAGCGCCAGCACCCAGCCGTCGCGAAGCCGGCCGCGCCGCGCCAGTCCCATCAAGCCGATGATGATGGTCGAGGCGTAGCCGGCGACGATGGCCGCGATGTGCAGTTCCATCAAAGGGCCGGTGAACAGGGCGCTGGATCGGCCCATGCCGGCCGTCAGCACGAGATGGATCGCAAGCTCGATCAACAGCACCGGGACGGCGAGCGTGGTCAGGACATTGCCGCCGATCAGGAAATTGAGCGAGGCGAACCCCCGCGCGCCGGTCTCCCGCCACAGCCGGCGCGGGGCGCGCATATGCACGGCCCAGGTTTGCATCCAGCCCTTCATCCAGCGGGTGCGTTGACGCAGCCAGCCGCCGAGATGGGTGGGCGCTTCCTCGAAGGTGGTCGAGGCGAAGGTCGCGGCGCGATAGCCGAAGCGCGCCAGCCGCAATCCGAGATCGGCGTCCTCGGTGACGTTGTAGGCGTCCCAGCCGCCAATCTCACGCAGCGCCGCCGTGCGGAAATGATTCGATGAGCCGCCAAGCGGCAGCGGCAGGCCGAGCGCGGCGAGGCCGGGCAGAACGACGTCGAATTGCCCGGCATATTCCGCCGCGAAGGTGCAGGACAGCCAGCTATCGGCCGGATTGTCGATGCACAGGCTGGCCTGGACGCAGACCGTCCGCGCCCCGTGGGCGTGGAAGGCGTCGAGCGCGGCGCGCAACTGGTTCGGTTCGGGAATGTCCTCGGCGTCGTAGATCACCGCGAAACTGCCGCGCGCGAACGGCAGCGCCCAGTTCAGCGCCTTCGGCTTGGTGCGCGGCAAGGTGGCGGGCGCGATCAGCACCTGAAGCGTCGGCGGCGGCCGCCATCGGGCGATGGCGGCGCGGGTCTCGTCGTCGTCCGGCTCGACCACCAGAATGACGTCGAGCTTTTCCTTCGGGTAATCCAGCGCGGCGATCGCCCGCAGCAATTGCCCGACCGAGGCGGCCTCGCGGTACAGCGCGGCGATGACGGTGTAAACCGGCAGTTCGTCGTCCCGCCGCCGGGGCTGCGGCGCCAGCGCCGGGCGCGGCACCAGCGCCGCGGCGATCCGGGTGCCGCTGAACGCCAGAAACCACAGCGCGAGCAGGCCGGTCACGCCATGCAGCAGCAACGGCGAGGCGACCAGCAGGGTCGCGATCGCCGCCATCGCTCCCGCCAGACCGAGCCGGCGGGGCCATGGCGCGCGGCGGCGCGAGGCCGACGGAGCCGCGGTCAATCCCGGAAACCGCTGATTGAGCCCGTCGGAGGCCGCATGGGCCAGCGCAGCATGCCCGCGCGCGAGCAGAGCCTCGTTCAGTTGCGTGGCCGGCAACAGGCGGAGCCGCCCGGCGATCTCCGGCGATCCGGCCGCGAACCGGCTCAGCCACCGCGCCGTCAGGTTGCGCGGGGCGATGCCGAGCAGGTCTTCGCCGTCGCGGCGCAGCGGCAGCAGGCCATGCTGGGCGATGCGCGGCAGGTGCGCGCCGGGCAGCGGAAGGTCGCTGCGCAAGGTGTCCCGCGGCGCCTCGATCGGCACCCCGGTATGGGCCGCCAGATGCTTCAGGTAGCTGACTTCGTCGAGCACGCCCCAGTGGATCAGCACGCGATCGGCGCCGGTTCCGATCCGCCGGCTGCGCCGGCCGGCGGCCCGCAGCAGGTCCACGGCGACATGGCCGCGCAGGCAGTCGAGTTCGGCGGGCATGTCGGTTTCGGGCGCGAGATGGCTTGCGCCGCGACCGCCATCGCGCGGAAACCCGTACATCCGCTCCAGAAAACCCGGCAGCCGGCGCGACGGCGAAACCTCCCTGCGCCGGTCTCCCGGCCAGGAGGCCGGTTCCTCACGGAGACGCCGAACATGATTCCGTGCCGCCACGCAACGTCCCCATAACGCAAACGGCACTCGCGTCTGTCACGGGATCGTCTATAAGTTCGGCCGACGCGGAACCCCCTTTCATGCAAACACAGACAGAGACGCGCTTCAACGGATTTATGGTTCCCCGCGTTGTCGGCGGCTTGCTCGCGCTCGCCGTCATCGGATGGTCGTGTGGCGTCGGAGGTCCGGCGCGCGCCGCGCCCGCCGAAGCGGCTGCGGCGGCGCCGCTCGCCGCCCAGGCGGTCCCCGGCTTCTGGGATCCGCGGCGGCGGCCCGACCGGCCCGACCTGTCGCGCCTGACCGTCATCCGCTTCATGACCGAAACCGACTATCCGCCGTTCAATTTTACCGGGCCGGACGGCAATCCGGCCGGCTTCAACGTCGATCTGGCGCGGCTGATCTGCGACGAGATCAAGGTCCCCTGCACCATCCAGATGCGGCGCTTCGACACGCTGCTCGACGCCGTCGCCAGCAACCGCGGCGACGCCATCATCGCCTCGCTGGGCGTCACGCCGGACTTGCGCAAGCGGGTCGACTTCAGCGATCTGTACTACCGGACGCCAGCGCGGTTCGTGGCGCGGCGCGACGCGGCCTCAGCCGAAGTTCGCCCGGAAACCCTCGACGGCAAGAAGGTCGGCGTCATCGCCGGATCGAGCCACGAAGCCTATTTGAAGGCGATGTTCACCGGCGCCGAACTGCACCCCTATCCGAGCGACGAGGCGCTGCGGCAGGCGCTGAAGCAAAGCGAGGTCGAGTTGATCTTCGGCGACGCCATCTCGCTGGCGTTCTGGATCAACGGCAGCGATTCGGACAATTGCTGCGCCTTCAGCGGCGGGCCGTTCATCGAGAGCCGCTATTTCGGCGAGGGCGTCGGCATCGCCGTCAAGAAAGGCAACGACGTGCTGCGTCAGGCGCTGAACTGGGCGCTGTTCCGGATTTGGGAAAGAGGGCTCTACAGCGACCTGTGGCTGCGCTATTTTCCCGTCAATCCGTTCTGAACCACCATGCTTGCCGTCATTGCGAGGAGCGTGAGCTCCGAAGCAATCCAGTCCTTGCCTTGGCGGCCTCTGGATTGCTTCGCTTCGCTCGCAATGACAGAGGAAGATCTCATCGAAGAATATCGCGAATACCGATGTTCGCGTGGAGCCATTGAATGTCGAATGAAATGACCGCGTCCGAGTTGCGGGCGATCGCCGAACAGTCCAACGCCTGGCCGTTCGAGCAGGCGCGGGCGCTCGCGGCGCGATTGCAGAAGACGCCGAAGGACGAGGTGCTGTTCGAGACCGGCTACGGGCCGTCCGGCCTGCCGCATATCGGCACCTTCGGCGAGGTGGCGCGCACCACCATGGTCCGCCATGCCTTCCGCGTGCTGACCGGGGACAAGATCAAGACCCGCCTGCTCGCCTTCTCCGACGATATGGACGGCTTGCGCAAGGTGCCGGACAACGTCCCCAACAAGGAGATGCTGGAACAGGACCTCGGCAAGCCGCTGACGCAAGTCCGCGATCCGTTCGGCACCCATCCGAGTTTCGGCGAGCACAACAACGCCCGGCTGCGCGCCTTTCTCGACACTTTCGGCTTCGACTACGAGTTCGCCTCCTCGACGCAGTATTACAAGTCCGGCCGTTTCGATGCGACCTTGCTGACGATGCTGGACAAGATCGACAAGGTGATGGCGATCATGCTGCCGAGCCTGCGCGAGGAACGCGCCGCCAGCTATTCGCCGTTCCTGCCCGTCTGCCCGCGCACCGGCGTGGTGTTGCAGGTGCCGATCGTCGCCCACGACGCCAAGGCCGGCACGGTGTCCTACGACGACCCGGAGACGAAGGAGCGCGTCACCGTTCCGGTCACCGGCGGGCACTGCAAATTGCAATGGAAGCCGGACTGGGCAATGCGCTGGACCGCGCTCGGCGTCGACTACGAAATGGCCGGCAAGGACCTGATCGATTCGGTGAAGCTCTCGGGCAAGATCTGCGCGGCCATCGGCGGCACGCCGCCGGCCGGCTTCAATTACGAGCTGTTTCTCGACGACAAGGGCCAGAAGATTTCCAAGTCGAAGGGCAACGGACTGACCATCGACGAATGGCTGCGCTACGCCTCGCCGGAATCGCTGTCGCTGTTCATGTATCGTGAGCCGAAGGCGGCCAAGCGGCTCTACTTCGACGTGATCCCGCGCAATGTCGACGACTATCAGCAATTCCTCGACGGCTATGCCCGGCAGGATATGAAGCAGCGCCTGTCCAATCCGGTCTGGCACATCCATGCCGGCGACCCGCCCAAGGCCGACATGCCGGTGACGTTCCAGTTGCTGCTGACGCTGGTGTCGTCGTCCAACGCCGAGAACGCCGAGACGCTTTGGGGCTTCATCGGCCGTTATCGCCCCGGCGTGACGCCAAAAACCCATCCCGCGCTGGACGCGCTGGTCGGCTACGCCATCAACTACTATCGCGACTTCGTCGCGCCGGCGAAGCAGTTCCGCGCGCCGAGCGAGGCCGAGCGCGCCGCGCTCGGCGACCTGCGCGATGCGCTGTCGCAACTGCCAGAGAACGCCAGCGCCGAGGACATCCAGAACGTGGTCTACGAGATCGGCCGCCGCGAACCGTTCCTCGACCACAAGAAGACCGGCAAGGACGGCCGCCCCGGCGTGTCGCTGGAGTGGTTCAACATGCTCTATCAGGTGCTGCTGGGCCAGGAGAAAGGCCCGCGCTTCGGCTCGTTCGTCGCGGTCTACGGCATTGCCAACGCGGTGGCGATGATCGACGGCGCGCTGGCGCGCAGCGCGTGAGCGCGCTCAGAACAGGCTGACGAAGAAGCGCGCGCAGACCAGAAGCAGGAACAGGCCGAACGAGATTTCCAGCGCGCGCTTCGGCAGGGCGTGCGCCAGCCGCGCCCCGAGCGGGGCGGTCAATACGCTGGTCGGCGCCACGATCAGCGTCGCGATCAGCGACACGTAACCGAGCGCGAACGGAAATTGCAGCGCCAGCACGTCGGGATTGGCGGCGGCCGCCGGCCAGCCCGCGTAAATATAGCCGAGCGCGCCGGGAATCGAGATCAGCACGCCGAGCCCCGAGGAGGTCGCGATCGCCTGATGGATCGGGCGGCCGTAGAACGTCATGAACAAATTGGAGAGCTGGCCGCCGCCGATGCCCATCAGCGTCGACAGCACGCCGATCATCGCGCCATAGGCGCGCAGGAACAGACCTTTCGGCATCTCGTCGGCAAAGCGCCAACTGTCTTTGCCGAACAACAGCCGCACGGCGGAGATGCCCGCGATCGCCACGAACACGATCTTGAACAGTTGCGCCGGCGCGTAGCGCGCGATGAAGCTGCCGGCCACGACGCCGACCACCACCGGCACCGCCCAGTTGCGCAGCACGCTGGTATCGACCGCGCTGGTGGCCCGATGCGCGTAATAGGAGCGGATCGAGGTCGGGATGATGATCGCCAGCGACGTGCCCACGCACAGCGGCATCCGCACATGATCCGGCACGCCGACGAAGCGGAACAATTCGTAAAGCGCCGGCACCAGGACGGCGCCGCCGCCGACGCCGAACAGGCCGGCGAGAAAGCCGGTGAAACCACCGGCGATCAGCAGCGCGATGGCAAGCCACGCCACCTCCGTCATGGGCAGTCCGGCGATCATGTCTGAAAATCCGCTATTGGGGGCGCGCGACTTGAATTCGTCAGCCGGGCTGTAAACCGGGAGGGCGCGCTTGGCAACCGTCGAGGCCGCCGCTTACTGGCTCGCCCAGACGATGCGCGCGATCCACTCCACCTCGTCGGGCGACAGCGTGCGGTTCGGATGCGCCGGATTCAGCGACTGCAACTCCACGGCCTTGGTGGTGCGCCGCTTCAGCTCTTTCACCATTACCTCGCCGTCGCGGGTCTTCACCACCACGCGGTCGCCGCGCCGGACCGGCGTGCCGGGCGAGACGATGATGACGTCGCCGTCGCGATAGGCGGGCTTCATCGAGTCGCCGGAGATTTCCAGCGCGTAGGCATGCTTGTCGTTGACCGCCGGCAGCCCGACCTCGTCCCAGCCCTTGCCGACCGGAAACCCGCCATCGTCGAAATAGCCGCCGGCGCCGGCTTCGGCGAAGCCGAGCAGCGGCACCGATGGCGTGCCGCGCGCGGTGTCCTCGATCAGTTGCACGAAGGTGTCGATGGCGGTGTTGGTGGCGGCCAGCGCCTTGGCCACCGATTCGGTGGACGGCCAGCGCTCGCGGCCGTCACTGGTGACGCGCTTGGATTTGTTGAAGGTGGTGGGATCCAGTCCGGCCCGCTTGGCGAGGCCCGACGGCGACAGGCCGGCATGTTCGGCGAGCCGATCGAGGGCGGTCCAGATTTGATGATGGGTCAGCATCGGGCGTCCGTCGGCGGCATCCGGGAATTGCATTAAACACCTAGGAATTATTACCTCTTTTTCCGTTTAACCGCAATTGAGTTGTTGCCCGCATCGCGCCCTTGCGGCGCGGCGGGGCTGTCGATACGGTTCGCCCAAGACCCGCGCGGGCGGGCGCTCGGGTAAGATTCCCAAGCGAATTCAATCATGATGAGGCCGGGCCGGGTGCGCACCATCTACAAGATCTGTCCTGCCCCGGCATGGCGGGAGGCCGAACGCCAGGGCCGCTATGACGGCAGCGCCGACGACGCCCGCGACGGATTCATCCATTTCTCCACCGCCGCCCAACTGGCCGGAACCGCGCGAAAGCATTTTCACGGCCAGACCGGGCTGGTCCTGATCGCGGTCGACGCCTCCGCGCTGGGCGAGGCGCTGCGCTGGGAGCCGTCGCGCGACGACGATCTGTTTCCGCATCTCTATGGTCCACTCGATCTCGGCGCGGTGACCGCGGTCAAGGCTCTGCCGGCGCGCGCCGACGGCGGCCACGACATTCCGGAGTTGCCGTCGTGATGCGCGCCTTCGATGCCTTCTCGCTGCCGCTGCTGCGGCTGTTCGACCCGGAAGACGCCCATCGCATGGCGATCTCCGGCCTGCGCCTGCTGCCGCCGACGCGGCCGCGCGCCGACGATCCGAAACTGGCGGTGCGCGCGTTCGGCCTCAATTTCCGCAACCCGATCGGCATGGCGGCGGGCTTCGACAAGAACGCCGAGGTGCCCGACGCGCTGCTGCGGCTCGGTTTCGGCTTCGTCGAGGTCGGTTCGGTGACGCCGCGGCCGCAGGCCGGCAATCCGCGGCCGCGCCTGTTTCGCCTGGAGCGCGACGAGGCGGTGATCAACCGCATGGGTTTCAACAACGACGGCGCCGAGGCGGTGTTGCGGCGGCTGGCGAACCGCGCCCAGCAGCCCGGCATCGTCGGGGTCAACCTCGGCGCCAACAAGGATTCAGCCGATCGCACCGACGATTATGTGCGGCTGATCGAAACCTTCGCGCCGGTGGCGAGCTATTTCACCATCAACATCTCGTCGCCGAACACGCCGGGCCTGCGCAACCTGCAACAGGCGGACGCGCTCGACGACCTGCTGGCGCGGGTGATCGACGCGCGCGAGCGGGTGCAGCGCAACGCCGGCGACACGCCGGTGCTTTTGAAGATCGCGCCGGATCTCTCGCTCGGCGAACTCGACGACGTGGTGCATGTCGCCCGCTCGCGCCGCGTCGACGGCATGATCGTCGGCAACACCACCCTGTCGCGACCCGAGACCTTGCGCGACACCGCGCGCGCCAGGGAGCAAGGCGGGCTGTCGGGGCGGCCGCTGTTCCGGCTCTCGACCCGCATGGTGGCGGAGACTTACGTGCGCGCCGAGGGCGCGTTTCCGCTGATCGGCGTCGGCGGCATCGATCGCGGCGGCGCGGCGCTGACCAAAATCCGCGCCGGCGCCAGCCTGATCCAGATCTATTCGGCGCTGATCTACAAGGGCCTCAGCCTGATCGACGAGATCAAGCGCGATCTGGTGGCGACGATGCTGCGCACGGGGCGCGATTCGCTGTCGGAAATCGTCGGCGCCGATGCCGCCGCCATCACCGCGGAAGACTGGCCGGTATAGAGCATGATGCCG
>JBDHSX010000156.1:0-8733 GCA_039808365.1 Xanthobacteraceae bacterium
TCGGTCAACGTCATCGAGGGGTGCGATCGTCAGCGCCCGCGCGGCGCGTTGACGAGACGCGCGATCAGCCAGATCGGGATCACGATCACGGCGCCGAGCAGGAAGTAGCGCCACAATCCGCTGATGGCATCGAAGCCGAGATCCCAGATGCGGAAGAACAGCAGGCGAATCGAGTGGACGATGTTCCACGGATCGAGGCCGATCGCCGCCAGCACCACGCCGACCAGGATCGACAGCATCACCAGGCGAAACGCCACCGCCAGCGGCGTGCCGCCGAGAAAACGCGACAGGCCGTCGTTGCGCGCCGGCAACTCGCGGGTCTCGTTCGGCATGGCTGGTCTCCCTCGGGATCCCTGTTGGGATCGATTCCCTGAACTATACCGCGTTGGAGATGGGGGACCAATGCGGCTGCGACAACGGGACGGCCGCCGCGATCTTGTGACGGCATCGAACTGTGCTAGGCTTCCCTAGTTAAATGATTAACTAAAATAGCAGGGAGATTGTCAGATCATGGACCGAGCTTCATCGTTTCGGTTGCCGCGCGTCGCCATCGCGGGAGCGGCATTGCTTGTCGCGGCCCAGGCGCACGCCGCCGACAAGAAATACAGTCCCGGCGCCAGCGACACCGAGATCAAAATCGGCCAGACCGTGCCGCATTCGGGGCCGGGGTCGCTGTATGGCGTGCTGGGCCGGGTCGGCGAAGCCTATTTCCAGATGCTCAACGAGCAGGGCGGCATCAACGGCCGCAAGGTCAAGTTCATCTCCGCCGACGACGCCTATTCCGCGCCGAAGGCGGTGGAGCAAACCCGGCGTCTGGTCGAACAGGAGGAGGTGCTGGCGCTATACGGCTCGCTCGGCACCGCGCCGCAGACCGCCGTGCATAAATATCTCAACAGCAAGGGCGTGCCGCAGCTTCTGCTCAACACCGGCGCGTCCAAATGGAACAACCCGAAGGAATTCAAGTGGACCATGGCGGGCCTGCCGCTCTATCCGACGGAAGCGCGCATCCTCGCCAAGCACGTGCTCAGCGTGAAGCCGGAGGCCAAGGTCGCCATCCTCTATCAGAACGACGATTTCGGCCGCGACTTCCTCGGGCCGTTCAAGGACGAACTGGCCAAGGCCGGCGGCAAGGCCAAGGTGGTGGCGGAAGCGACCTACGATCTGACCGACCCGACCATCGACTCGCAGATCATCAACCTGTCGAAGTCGGGCGCGGACGTGTTCTACAACATCACCACCGGCAAGGCGTCGTCGCAATCGATCCGCAAGGTCACCGAACTCGGCTGGAAGCCGCTGCATCTGTTGTCGGCGGGCTCCACCGGCCGCTCGATCCTGCACGCCGGCGGCCTGGAGAATGCCAAGGGCATCGTCGCCATCCGCTACGCCAAGGAAGTCGGCGTGCCACAGTTCGAGAACGATCCGGCGGTGAAGGCGTTCGAGGCGTTCCGCCAGAAATATCTGCCGAACGTCGATCGCGACAACACCATCGCCTTCGCCGGTTACGGCCAGGCGGTGGCGATGGGGGAAATCCTGCGCCGCTGCGGCGACGATCTCACCCGCGAGAACGTGCTGAAGCAGGCGATCGGCCTCAACGGATTCCAGTCGCCCTATATGCTGGACGGCGTCACCTATTCCTACACGCCGACCGATTACACTCCGATGAAGACGCTCTACATCTCGATCTTCAACGGCAAGGACTGGGACATCGTCGGCAAGCCCTACACGGAGTAAGTAAGCCGCATGGCACTGAGCATAATTTTCCGAGATTGAAATGCTCGACCGTCACTCGGGGGCTGTCGCGACACGACAGCCCTACCCCGTTGGCGAGCCAACCTGCGTTCTGGGCTCTGCCGCTCGCACCTCAACATCCGACCGGAAGTGAGGTGTCATCGTCCGCGAAGGCGGACGATCCAGTCATCCATGTGAATCCATGGAAAATTTCATCCACCATGGAGTACTGGATACTCCGCTTTCGCGGAGTATGACGGCTTTCGTGTTGCATATTGGCGCCAAACACCAATGCCGGTCTGACTCTCAGGATGACGCGAGCGTTTCCATCCAAACCAATCATGCTCCAGAAACATGGCGCGCAAAGCAAAAGCCCCGGCGGTGTCCCGCCGGGGCTTTTCGATTCGATCAGTCAAGGGCGATCAGTACTTCGCCACCACCGGGGCGTTGAAGTGATAGCTCAGGCTGGTGCGGAGCATGTGCTCCTCGACCCGGGTGCTGAAGGCGCCGGGGACGCCGCCAATGCTGAAGGCATCGGTGGCGCGGCCGAGATTGACGTAGAGATATTCGGACTTGGAGGTCCAGTTCGGTCCGAACAGCCCGAGGAACTCGAACGGCGTTTCGATGCCGCCGCCGACCGCGTAACCGGTGCGGGTATGGCTGAAGCTGACGTCGAACGGCGTGCCGCCGGCGATGCCCTGCGCCCTGGTCTTGACGTCGCCGTAGGCGAAACCGCCGGTGGCGTAGAACAGCGTCGCGCCGACGGTGAAGCCGGCGCGGCCGCGCACGGTGCCGAACCAGTCGAGCTTCTGGCTGAAGTTGGCGACGTTGGGTCCGACGCAGCCGAACAGGCAGTTCTTGTCGTCCTTCTGGGTCGAGCCCTGGAAGTCGGCCTCAAGGCCGTAGACGAAATTGCCGGCCTGGAAGTTATAGCCGGCCTGCACGCCGCCCATGAAGCCGTCGGGGCTCAGGTTGAAGTTCTCCGCCACGCCGGCGGCCGGAACGACGACGCTAGAGCGGTTGAGCGCGGTGGCGCCGCCGAAGTTGCCGCCCAGATAGAAGCCGGCCCAGTTGGCGGTGGGCTCGGTGTAGGCGCTGTTGCCGCCGAACCGGTAGTTCAAGCCGACGCGGAAAATGTGCTCGCGGATGTCCGAATTAAAGGCGTACAGGCCGGAGGGGCTGACGCCGCCCTGGCTGCCGAGGTCGAGATAGAGATATTCGATCTTGGCGGTCCAGTTGCCGCCGAGCGCGGCTTCGACGCCGCTGCCGACGGTCCAGCCGGTGCGCGTGCTGCTGAACGAGGCGGAGGCTCCCGGCACGTCAAAATAATTGATGCCGGTCTTGACGTTGCCGTAGGCGAAACCGCCGGTGACGTAGCTCAGCACCGGACCGGTGGCGAGACCGATGCGGCCGCGCACGGTGCCGAACCAGTCGAGCTTCTGCTGGTAGCTGAAACCGTTGACGCCGCAGTTGAAGCCGCAGGTGTAGCCGTCGTCGAAGCCGGCGCCCTGGATATCGGCCTCGACGCCGAACACCACGTTCCTGAAGCCCAGCATGTTGCCGGCTTGCCAATTGTAGCCGGCCTGCACGCCGCCGAGCCCGCCGACGCCGCCCGTCCGCGTGATCGCATTGCCGCTCCGCAGACTGGTGAGCTGGGTGGAGCTGCGCCCGAAGCCGAGCCCGGCATTGGCGCCCAGATAGAAGCCGGTCCAGTCATACACCTGCATCACCGGCGCCTTGTAAACCGGCGCCTTGACGGCCATGTCGGCGGCCTGCGCGCCCGCGGCGCTCCCCACCATCGCAACGGCAGCAATAACAATCTTTTTCATGGCGCCCCAACAAGGTCTCGAATCCCAGCGTGTATCCTACAGACAGCGCGTCGTCCCGACTGTAGCGCCGCAGCCACAGATGGCGAGAATCGAAATCCTTAATTATTGTTAAGCGTATGAGAAATCTTGGTTCTTCCTATCCGTCCCAGCCGCCGCGAAGCCCGTGCCGCCGCCCCTGGCCGGCGCGCCGCGACGGCGGACGCCCGACCGGATAGGACGCCGACCGGTGGCCACCGTCGACCCCGCCCCGCCGCATCAACCGCTGCCCGAAAATTTCCTGCGCTGGTTCGCGGCGCGGGGATGGTCGCCGCGCCCGCATCAGCTCGAATTGCTGGCGAAGGCGCGCGAGGGCCGCTCGGCGCTGCTGATCGCCCCCACCGGCGCGGGCAAGACGCTGGCCGGATTCCTGCCGACGCTGGTGGAGTTGAGCGGGGAGGTTTCGCGAGCACAGCGTCCTCCCCTCCCCCCGCGAAGCGGCGGGGAGGGGTTGGGGGTGGGGCGCCTCCCGGAAGGCACGATGCTGGCGTCTTCTCTGCCGCATCTCCCCACCCCCGACCCCTCCCCACCACGCAAGAGCGCGAGTGGAGGGGAGAGAGGCGGCGGCCTGCATACGCTGTACATCTCGCCCCTGAAGGCGCTGGCGGTGGACATCGCGCGCAATCTGGAAACGCCGGTCGCCGAAATGCGTCTGCCGATCCGGATCGAGACCCGCACCGGCGACACCCCGGCGGCGCGGCGGCAGCGGCAGCGGCGCTATCCGCCCGACATCCTGCTGACGACACCGGAGCAACTGGCGCTGCTGCTCGCCTCCGATGACGCGCCCTATCTGTTCGCCTCGCTCCGGCGGATCGTGCTCGACGAACTGCACGCGCTGGTCACCTCGAAGCGCGGCGACCTGTTGTCGCTCGGATTGTCACGACTGTGGACCATCGCGCCGCAACTGCGCGCGATCGGCCTGTCCGCGACGGTGGCCGATCCGGAGTCATTGGCGCGCTTTCTGGTGCCGCAAGTCATCTCCCCTCCCCGCGCGCAGCGGCGGAGGGCTCCCGGCGGGGATAACGCTGATGTTTCCTCCGCGGCTTCCCCCCGACCCCTCCCCGCCACGCGAGAGCGTGGGGGGAGGGGAGAAGACGCGCCGAGCAAAATAGAAGGCAGCGCCGCCGACATCGTCGTCGCGGGCGGGGCGGCCGCGCCGGTCGTGGACATGCTCGACACCCGCGAGCGCCTGCCATGGGCGGGACATTCGGCGCGCCACGCGCTCGGCGAAATCTACGACCTGATCAAGCGCAACCGGACCACGCTGGTGTTCGTCAACACCCGCAGCCAGGCCGAGATGCTGTTTCAGGACCTCTGGCGCATCAACGACGACAATCTCGCCATCGCGCTGCATCACGGCTCGCTCGATGTCGGCCAGCGCCGCAAGGTCGAGGACGCGATGACGCAAGGCCGGTTGCGCGGCGTGGTCTGCACCTCGTCGCTCGATCTCGGCGTCGACTGGGGCGACGTCGATCTCGTCGTCAATGTCGGCGCGCCGAAAGGCGCTTCAAGGCTGATGCAGCGCATCGGCCGCGCCAACCATCGTCTCGACGAGGCCTCGCGCGCGGTGCTGGTGCCGGCCAACCGCTTCGAGGTGCTGGAATGCAGCGCCGCCATCGACGCGGTGAACGAGAACGCGCAGGATACCCCGCCGCTGCGCTCCGGCGCGCTCGACGTGCTGGCGCAGCACGTCCTCGGTTGCGCCTGCGGCGCACCGTTTCTCGCCGACGACCTTTATGACGAAGTCCGCAGCGCCGCGCCTTACGCCGAACTGTCACGCGCGGATTTCGACGACGTGGTCGATTTCGTCGCCACCGGCGGCTACGCGCTGAAAAGCTACGAGCGGTTCGCGCGCATCAGGCAGGACAAACAGGGCCGCTGGCGCGTCGCCAATCCGAAAGTGCGGCAGACCTACAGGCTGAACGTCGGCACCATCGTCGAGGAGTCGATGCTGAAGGTGCGGCTGGTGCGCTCAAGGCACGGCGGCAGCGGCTCGACCGGCGCGATCGCGCGCGGCGGCCGCATGCTCGGCCAGATCGAGGAATATTTCATCGAAGGGCTGACGGCGGGCGATACCTTCGTGTTCGGCGGCGAGATCGTGCGCTACGAGGCGCTCATGGAAGACGAGGTCTATGTCTCGCGCGCCAACGATGTGGATGCAAAAGTGCCGTCCTACATGGGCGGCAAGTTTCCGCTCTCAACCTATCTCGCCGAGCGCGTGCGGCTATTGCTGGCCGACCGGCGCGCCTGGAAGGGACTGCCCGATCAGGTGCGCGAGTGGCTGGCGTTGCAGGCGCATCTGTCGCGCGTGCCGGCGGCGCGCGAGATGGTGGTCGAAACCTTTCCGCGCGCCGACAAGCACTATCTCGTCTGCTATCCGTTCGAGGGACGGCTGGCGCACCAGACGCTCGGCATGTTGCTGACGCGGCGGCTGGAGCGCGCCCGCGCCCGGCCGCTCGGCTTCGTCGCCAACGAATACGCGCTCGCGGTGTGGAGCCTGGGCGATATGTCGGCGATGATCCGGCAAGGCCGGCTCGACCTCGACGCGCTGTTCGACTCCGACATGCTGGGCGACGATCTCGAAGCGTGGCTTGCGGAATCGGCGCTGATGAAGCGCACGTTCCGCAATGACGCGATCATTTCCGGATTGATCGCGCGCCGTTCGACGACCGAGGACAAGAGCCGCCGTCAGATATTGTTCTCGACCGATCTGGTCTATGACGTGCTGCGCAAGCACCAGCCGGACCACGTTCTGCTGCGCGCCGCGCGCGCCGACGCCGCCACCGGCCTGCTCGACCTGCGCCGCCTCAGTGATATGCTGACGCGTATCGCGGGGCGAATCACTCACAAGGAACTCGACCGGATCTCGCCGCTCGCGGTGCCGGTGATGCTGGAAATCGGCCGCGAGTCGGTTTACGGCGAAGCTTCCGACGAACTGCTGGCGGAAGCCGCCGAGGATCTGGTGCGCGAGGCGACGGGAACGTGAACGGGACGCACATTGCTGACATCACCGTCGCCGGCGAGAGCCTGACCGCCGATCTCGCGGGCGCGCTGTATTGGGATGCCGAGCGTCTGCTCGTGGTGTCGGACCTGCACCTCGAAAAGGGATCGAGCTTCGCCACGCGCGGCGTGCTGCTGCCGCCCTTCGATACGACTGAAACCCTGGCGCGGCTCGATGCGGTGATCGCGCGCTATCGGCCGCGCGTGGTGATCGCCCTCGGCGACAGTTTTCACGATCGCGACGCGCATCAACGCCTGTCGCCCGATCATCGCGCCGTGCTCGCGACGCTGCAAACCGGGCGGGACTGGATCTGGATCGTCGGCAATCACGATCCCGACCTGCCCGACGACCTCGGCGGCACGGTTGCGGATGAAGTCGCGATCGGCCCGATCACCTTTCGCCACGAGCCGACCGGCGCGAGTGGCGAGATCGCCGGCCATCTCCATCCGAAGGCTCGCGTCGCGCGGCGCGGCCGCTCGGTGGAGCGGCGCTGCTTCGCCTCGGACGGCGCGCGCGCGGTGATGCCGGCGTTCGGCGCCTATACCGGTGGATTGAGCATCCGCGATCTGGCGTTCGCCGCGATTTTCAAATCCCTCGCATTCACCGCCCATGTGCTCGGCGACAGCCGCATGCACGCCATCGCCGCCGCGCGGTGCTGTTAGGGCGTGATCGGCCAGGATGGAAACGCTTGCCGCCATCCACGGATTGAGCAACACGGGAAACGTCATCCTCCGCGCAGGCGGACGATGACGCCTCATTTCCAATCGGGAATCGAGATGCAAGCGGCGAAGGACAACTGTCGAAACGTCGCCATGCGCGGCATAGCCGTTCGAGGAACGGCGTCGCTTCCGCTCGCCTGTGACCCGCGTATCCATCAAAAAGAGAGTCGCTTCAGGATGATGGATTGCCGGGTCAAGCCCGGCAATGACGCTTCATGGCGTTTCAGAGCTTGGCGACCACGGCGAGGCGCTTGATCTGGCCGCTCTCGAACGCCTTGATGAAGGCGTTGTAGTCCTTGAACGACACGCAGCCGTTGGAATCGCCGTTGGGGCCGAGCATGTAGGTATGCGCCAGCAGGCCGGTGCGGCCGTAGATGCTGCCGTTGCCGCCCACCGGCGTCAGGCGGATGGCGCGCACGCCATGGAACAGTTTTTCGCGCCAGGTCAGGTCGTAGAGGTGCGGCGGCGTCGCGCCGCGCATCCGCTCGTGCACGAAGCGCGGATCGTCGAGGCGGTTGCCGAGACCGGAATGCGCTTCCAGCTTGCGGCCGTCCGGCATGTAGACGGTCTTGGCGGAAATGTCATAGACGGCGGTGTAGCGGTCGTACTTGCCCGGCGTGATGGCGCTGCCGTCGCTCAGCACGCCGCCGTCCGGAGAGGCGAAGGCCAGCGTCGTGCCCTTGCCCTGAAGCACGCCGAACAGTTTCTTGAAGATCGAATCCTCGCCGGTGGCCGGGGTGGCGAGCGCCACCGACCGGTTGGGCTGCGCGACCTCGTCGGCCGACGGGCCGCTGGCCTCGGCGGCCTTGGCCGCGGCCGGACGCGGCATCGGCAGCGGCACGCTGGCGACGACGGGCGGTGTGTCGGGGTGCGGCGCTTCCGCGGCCTGCGGCGGCGGCAGCATCGGCTCGACCGGCGCGACGGCCGGCGGCGCATCCGGAACGCTCAGGCTGGCGAGTTGTAATCGCGCGCCGCGCGGCGCGGCGTCGGAGAAGGTCGAGGGCTGTCCGCCGAGCGAGTAGCCCGGATCGAGCATGGCGGCATAGGTGCCGGCGCGGCGCGGCGCGGCGGCGACGGCCTCGACGCTCGCGGCCCCGGCATTGGCGACGCTGGCATTGGCGACACTGGCATCGGCGTCGGACTGATGGATCAGGGCAAAGCCGAAAAACGCCAGCGCGCATCCCACGAACGCGGTGTGCCCGACAATCTTCGCGGAAAATTTTGGCGCAGCACTCTTTGGCGCGGGACTCTTTGGCGCGCGAACTTTGGGCGCGACAGCCTTTGGCGGGGGGACTTTGGGCGCGGCGGCCTTGCGGACGGGTCCTTTGCGAACCGGCGCGTGGGCCGTGCCGGCTTGAGACGTCAAAGCCTGCCGCGACGAACTTTCGCGCGAGGGGATCTCGTGAGAACGGACTTCGTG
>JBDHSX010000157.1:0-8710 GCA_039808365.1 Xanthobacteraceae bacterium
GACGCGCCTACAGGAATGTCCGTTCGCGCGCCCGGATCACCCGCACCAGCGTGTCGTTGACCGGCGTCGGGACGCCCAGCGGCGCGCCGAGGCGCGGGATCGAGCCGTTGATGGCGTCGATCTCGCAACGGCGGCGCGCCTCGTAATCCAGCAACATCGACGGTTTGGCGTGCGGGATTTTCCCGCCGAGCTTGCGGATGTGCGCGATCGGATCGCCGACGTCGAGTTTGATCCCCGACGCATGCGCCACCGCGACGGCTTCCTCGGCGCAGCCTCGCGCCACCGGCCAGGCATCGGCGTCGTCCATCACGGCGCCGATGGTCAGCCCGGTGAGGCAGCAGGTGGCCGAGAAGGTGACATTCATAATTAGCTTCTCCCACACCATGCGCTTGATGTCGTCGAACAGCGTCACCTTGAAGCCGGCGGACTCCCAGATCGCGGCGGAGGCTTCGAGCGGCCCGCGCGGCAGTCCGGCGAACGCCCCAAAGCGGATCATCTCCATGCCGTTGTGATGGACGTGGCCGGGGCCGCGCATCGACGCGCCGAAGCCGCCGACCACGCCGACGGCCAATCGATCCGCGCCGACGATGGGAGCCGCGATGTCCGGCGAGCCGAGCCCGTTCTGGATCGATTGCACCACGGTGGCGGGGCCGAGCAACGGCAGGCTCGCCCGCGCGGCCGTTTCGACATCGAACGCCTTGGTGGCGATGACGACGAGATCGCAGACGCCGATGCCCTCCGTCGTCGTCGAGGCGTGCAGCCGGACGGTGCGGTCGCCGCTTTTGCCCTCGCAGCGCAACCCGTGCGCGGCCATCGCGGCGGCGTGGTCGGGCCACAGCGTGACGGCATGGACCTCATGGCCGGCGTCGGCCATCAGCGCGGCGTAGACCGAGCCCATCGCGCCGCAGCCCACGATCGCAACCTTCGCCATGTCGTCGTCCTCGCCCGATATGATTTGCTTCAGATCACCGCCGGCGAAATCAGCGCGTCGTCGGGGCTGCCGGTGGCGGAGGTCCGGCACACGTCGCCGTCGATCCGCGCGCCGCCGGCGGCCACCAGCCGCAGCGCGTCGGGATAGATGCGATGCTCAAGCCTGAGCACCCGCGCGGCCAGCGTGTCCGGCGTGTCGTCCTCGCGCACTGCGACCGCGCCCTGCATGACAATGGGGCCGGCGTCCGTCTCCGGCGTGACGAAATGCACCGTCGCGCCCGACACCTTTACACCCGCGCGCAGCGCTTGGCCGTGTGGGTCCAAACCGCGAAACGACGGCAGCAGCGAGGGATGGATGTTGAGCATCTTTCCCGCCCAACGCTCTACGAATTCGGGGGTCAGCAACCGCATGAAGCCGCCGAGGCAGATCAGGTCAACGCTGTGCCGGTCGAGCGCCGCCTGCAACGCCGCCTCGAACGCCGCGCGGTCCTTGCCGAACGGCGCGCTGTCGATCACCTCGGTCGCGACGCCGCAGTCTTTCGCCTTGGCGAGGCCGGGGGCGTCCGCCTTGTTGGAGATCACCACGGCGATTTCGGCCGGGTAGTCGGCGGGCTTGGCCGCCGCGATCAGCGCCGCCATGTTGGAGCCGCGCCCGGAAATGAGAATGGCGACGCGCCGTTTCATCGCGGTCATCCTGCCAGATCGAGGTGTCCGTCATAGACGACGCGCTCGCCACTGCCGCTCTCGATCACCTCGCCGAGCCGGATCACGGTTTCGCCGCTGCCGCGAAAACTGTCGATCACGGCGGCGGCCGCGTCACGCCCGACGATGGCCACCATGCCGACGCCGCAATTGAAGGTGCGCAGCAATTCCAGTTCGGCGATGCCGCCCTCGCGCGCCAGCCATTTGAACACCGGCAACACCGGCAGTTGCGTCAGATCGATCCGCACCCCGAGCGTCTTCGGCAGCACGCGCGGAATGTTGTCGGTGAAGCCGCCCCCGGTGATGTGGGCCAGCCCCTTGACGCCGCCGGTGTCGCGGATCGCCCGCAGGCACGACTTGACGTAGAGCCGGGTCGGCGTCAGCAGCGCGGCGCCCAGCGTCAGCACCGGCGCGAACGGGGCGGCGGCCTCGAACCCGAGCCCGGATTTTTCCACGATCTTGCGCACCAGCGAGAAGCCGTTGGAGTGAACGCCGGAGGAGGCCAGCCCGATCACGACGTCGCCGGCCGCGATGTCGCGGCCGGGCAGCAGGGTGCCGCGCTCGGCCGCGCCGACCGCGAAGCCGGCAAGATCGTAGTCGCCGTCCTTGTAGAGGCCCGGCATCTCGGCGGTCTCGCCGCCGATCAGCGCGCAGCCGGATTCGCGGCAGCCCTCGGCGATGCCGGCGACGATGGCAGCGGTGGCGTCGGGATCGAGCTTGCCGCAGGCGAAATAGTCGAGGAAGAATAGCGGCTCGGCGCCTTGCACCACCAGATCGTTGACCGACATCGCCACCAGATCGATGCCGATGCCGTCATGGATGCCGGTTTCGATGGCGATCTTGACCTTGGTGCCGACGCCGTCGGTCGCCGCCACCAGCACCGGGTCCTTGAAGCCCGCCGCCTTGAGATCGAACAACCCGCCGAAACCGCCGATCTCGGCGTCCGCGCCGGCGCGGGCGGTGGCGCGCACCAGCGGCTTGATGAGGTCGACCAGCCGGTTGCCGGCATCGATATCGACGCCGGCGTCGGCGTAGGTCAGTCCGTTGTTGCGCGCCGTCATGGTTTTGATCGGTCCCGGCCGGTTCCCGTGGCGCGTCGATCCGGCGCGGCGGGGAAAACGTGGATTTCAAGGGTGGTTACGTCGAATTCTTGCGCCGCGCAATGGTTCGGCAAGCAGCCCGCCCTTATATTGTGCATGACTATGCACAGATCCCGCCGGTTGCGGCCTCCAAGGCTCCAACTCCCTGAGACAACAGGCGAAAGCCCGGAACGTCCTCGTGAGCATCCCGAACGTCATCACGCTCATTCGCATCCTGCTGGTTCCGGTGATCGTCTGGGCGATCGCCTCGGGACAGATGCAGATCGCGTTCGGCATCTTCGTCATCGCCGGCGTCAGCGACGCGGTGGACGGATTTCTCGCCAAACGCTTCAACATGGCGAGCGAACTCGGCGCGCTGCTCGATCCGCTGGCCGACAAGGCGCTGCTGGTGTCGATCTACGTGGCGCTGGGCATCTGGGGCGCGTTTCCGCGCTGGATCGTCATTCTGGTGGTGTCGCGGGATATCATGATCGTCGGCGCCGTCATCATTTCCTGGCTGTTCGGCAAGCCGATGCCGATGAAGCCGCTGATGGTTTCGAAGCTGAACACGGCGGCGCAGGTGGCGCTGGCGGCGCTGGTGCTGGCGGCCCTGGGATTCAATTTCAGTTCGGCGCCCTATGAGTGGATCCTGATGGCCTGCGTCACCATCCTGACGCTGTTGTCGGTTGCGTTGTATCTGGTGGAATGGCTTCACCACATGAGCACCATCGAGCAGAGTCACTAACGCATGATCCCGCCTCGCCAGCTTGCGTTCGCCCTCCCGCACGCCGAAAGCCTGTCGCGTGACGATTTCCTCGACGGCCCGTGCAATACCGCCGCGCTCGCGCTGATCGAGCGTTGGCCGGACTGGCCGAGCCGGGTGATGATGCTGGTGGGCGCGGAGGGCTCCGGCAAAAGCCATCTGGCGGCGATCTGGGCCAAGGCGGCGGGAGCCCGCGTCACCGCCGCGCCCAGCCTGACGGCGGCGGCGGTCCCCGCCGAACTCGCCACCGGCTCGCTGGTGATCGAGGACCTTGATCCGGCCACCGTCGATGAGCGCGCGCTATTCCATCTGCTCAATCTCGCCCGTGAGCAGGGGACGTTCGTGCTGCTGACCGCGCGGCGGCCGCCCGCGGCGTTCGAGGTCGGTTTGCGCGACTTGCAATCCCGGCTGCGGGCGCTTCCGGTGGTCAGCCTCAATCAACCCGACGACGGCCTGTTTCGCGCCCTGATCGTCAAATTGGGGGCCGACCGGCAGATGCAGCTCGATGAGCAGGTGGTCGGCTATCTCGCCAGCCGGATCGAACGATCCTTCGTGGCGGCGCGGGAGGCGGTGGCGCGGCTGGACGCGGAATCCTTGCGGCTTGGCCGGCCGGTGACCCGGACGCTGGCCGCCGACGTGCTGCGAAACGGGGCAACGCCGCTCGACGAATGACCGGGCGCGGCCTGGTCGCGCCGGTGGCGACCGCTTGATCCCGGCCGCCGTCGTGTCATTGAATTGTCATGGCGATGGAACATGGTCGCTGCAAACCTCGCCATTCCGCCTGTCCGGATTTCGCCTGATTTGGATTCTCCTCGATGGATGCCGTGCAACCGATTGTAATCGAAGACCAAAAGCCCGCTTCCGAGGCGTCGCCGCCGATCATCTCCAGTCCCGAGCGCTACATCAACCGGGAACTGTCCTGGCTGCATTTCAACCGCCGCGTTCTGGAGGAATCCGTCAACACCCGCCATCCGCTGCTTGAGCGCGTTCGTTTTTTATCGATTTCCGCCAATAACCTTGATGAATTCTTCATGGTCCGCGTCGCCGGCATCAAGGCGCAGGTCCGCGAAGGCATTCTCGAACGCAGCCCCGACGGGCTGACGCCGGCCGAGCAGCTTGTCGTCATCAACGAGACGGTGTCGCGGCTCGCCATCGATCAACAGGCGATCTGGCGCGATCTGCGGGTCAATCTCGCCGAGGTCGGCATCGTGCTGGTCGACGGCAAGGATGTCACCAAGGCCGAACGGGCCTGGATCGAGGACTATTTTCTCCACAACATTTTCCCGCTGCTGACGCCGCTGGCGATCGACCCGGCGCATCCGTTCCCGTTCATTCCAAGTCTCGGCTTCACCGTCGCGCTGCATATGGTGCGGGTGTCGGACGGCAAGCCGATGGACGCGTTGATCCGCATGCCCGGCAAGATCGACCGGTTCGTCCGGCTGCCGGCTTTCGACAAGGACGGCGCGGTGCGGCTGATGACGCTGGAGCAGGCGACCAGCCTGTTCATCGGTCGTCTTTTCCCCGGCTATCTCGTCAAGGGGCAGGGCGCGTTCCGCGTGATCCGCGACAGCGAACTGGAAATCGAGGAAGAGGCCGAGGATCTGGTGCGGCTGTTCGAGACGGCGCTGAAGCGGCGGCGGCGCGGTTCGGTGATCCGGCTCGAAGTCGAGGCGACCATGCCGGAGGAACTGCGCGCCTTCGTGCAGCGCGCGCTGTCCACCAGCGACGATGAGGTGCTGATGGTCGACGGCGTGCTGGCGATGAACGAACTGTCACAACTGACGGGGCTCGATCGTCCGGATCTGGAATTCGTGCCTTACGTGCCGCGGCATCCCGAGCGGGTGCGCGATCATGGCGGCGATATCTTCGCCGCCATCCGGCAGAAGGATCTGATCGTCCATCATCCTTATGAATCGTTCGACGTCGTGGTGCAGTTCCTGCAACAGGCGGCGCGCGATCCCGACGTCGTCGCCATCAAGCAGACGCTCTACCGCACCTCGCGCGACTCCTCGATCGTGCGGGCGCTGATCGAGGCCGCCGAAGCCGGCAAATCGGTGACGGCGCTGGTCGAACTGAAGGCGCGCTTCGACGAGGAAGCGAACATCCGCTGGGCGCGCGATCTCGAACGCGCCGGCGTGCAGGTCGTCTACGGCTTTCTCGAATTGAAGACGCATGCCAAGCTGTCGCTGGTGGTGCGGCGCGAGAGCGGCAATCTGACCACTTACGTCCACACCGGCACCGGCAACTATCATCCGGTCACCGCGCGCATCTACACCGACCTGTCGTTCTTCACCTCGGACCCGATCATCGGCCGCGACGTGGCGCGCGTGTTCAACTACATCACCGGTTACGCCGAGCCGATCGACATCGAGAAGATGGCGGTGTCGCCGTTGACGCTGCGCAAGCGGATCGTCGATCACATCCATGGCGAGGCCGCGTTCGCGCGGCAGGGCAAGCCTGCCGCGATCTGGATGAAGATGAACGCGCTGGTCGACCCGGAAATCATCGATGCGCTTTACGCGGCCTCGCAGGCCGGCGTTTCGATCGAGCTGGTGGTGCGCGGCATCTGCTGCCTGCGGCCCGGCGTTCCCGGACTGTCCGACAACATTCGCGTCAAGTCGGTGATCGGGCGCTTTCTGGAACACGGCCGAATCTACTGCTTCGGCATGGGCCACGCGATGCCGGGGCCGAAAGCGGCTGTGTATATCTCGTCGGCGGACATGATGCCGCGCAATCTCGACCGTCGTGTCGAGGTCTTGTGCCCGCTGCAAAATCCGACGGTGCATCAGCAGGTTCTTGAACAGATCATGGTCGCGAATCTGAAGGACACGGAACAGAGCTGGCGGTTGTTGCCGGATGGATCGTCAACGCGTATGAAGGCCGCGAAGGGCGAAGAGCCTTTCAACCTGCACAATTACTTCATGACCAATCCGAGTCTGTCCGGCCGTGGAAAGTCACTCAAGGAATCGTCGCCGCGCCGGCTTACGCGCAAATCGGAACGTCACGCCACGCCATCGTCGTAGCGGAGACGTCGGGTGACGACACGGCCTCGCAAGCGCGCGCCCAGCGTGGCGGTGATCGATATCGGTTCGAACTCCGTGCGCCTCGTGGTCTATGAGAAACTGGCGCGCAGTCTCGTCACCGTCTTCAACGAGAAGGCGCTGTGCGGCCTCGGCCGCGCGGTGCAGACCACCGGCCTGCTGGCGCCGGACGCGGTCGCCAAGGCGCTGACGTCGCTTCAGCGCTTCCGCGCGCTGTGCCGGGTGATGAGGGTCGGCAAGGTCTACGCGGTCGCGACCGCGGCCTGTCGCGACGCGAGCAACGGCCCCGAATTCATCGCGCGCGCGGAACGGATTTGCGGCGTGCCGATCGCCATCCTGTCCGGCAAGCGCGAGGCGCATCTGTCGGCGCTGGGCGTGATGTCCGGCATTCACAAGCCGGACGGCATCGTCGGCGACCTCGGCGGCGGTTCGCTGGAACTGATCGACCTGCGCGGCCGCCGGCTCTCCGGCGGCGTGACGTTGCCGCTCGGCAGTCTTGCGTTGCAGGACGCCGCGCAGAAATCGCTGAAGCGCGCCCAGCGCATCGTGCGCCGCGAACTCGCGGGCGTGCCGCTGCTCGGCGCCGGCAAGGGTCGGAATTTTTACGCGGTCGGCGGCACCTGGCGCGCGCTGGCGCGCATTCACATCATTCAAAGCGGTTACCCGCTGAAGGTGATGCACGGCTATTCGATACCGGCGGCGGAGGCGCTGGCGTTCGCGCGGCGGCTGCGCCGTCTCGTCGCCGTCGACGCGCTCGCCGACATCGAGGCGGTGGCGGACGCGCGGCAACCGCTGTTGGCCTATGCCGCGCTGGTGCTCGAACATATCATCCGGATCGCCAAGCCGGACGCCATCGTGTTCTCGACCTATGGTGTGCGCGAAGGTCTGCTCTATGAAATGCTGCCGGCGCGCGAGCGCTTGAGCGACGGTCTGGTCTGCGCGGCGCAGACCCTGAACGTTCTGTTGTCGCGCTCGGCACGTCACGCCGAGGAATTGATCGCATGGACCGACCGCTTCGTCAGGATCGCCAAGCTGCCGGAGACGCCCGACCAGCGCCGGCTCCGTCATGTGGCTTGCCTGTTGTCCGATATCGGCTGGCGCGTGCATCCGGACTATCGCGGCGAGCAGACGCTCAATCTGGTTTGCCATGGCAATTTCGGCGAGATCAGCCACGAGGGCCGCGCCTTCGTCGCGCTCGCGGTGTTCTATCGCTATGCGGGCTTGCGCGGAGAGAATGAATCGCCGCCGGCGGTGCGCGAACTGGTGTCGCCGGCGCTGCTGGAGCGGGCGCGCGTGCTGGGCGCGGCGTTTCGCGTGGCGCATCTGATCTCGGCGGCGCGGCCCGGCGTGTTGCCGGCCACGCATTTCCGCAGCGACGGGCGCAAGCTGTCGCTGATCTTCGAGCACCGCATGGTCGATCTGGTCGCGGACCGCGCCGGCAGTCGCTTCAAGCAGCTCGCCCGCCTGGTCGGACGCTCCGGATCGATCGTTCGGAAATAACCGGCGGCGTTGACGCCGTCGCAGTCACCGAGGTTTGAACGACGGCGGGCAACAATGCCACCGCGCGCGCGTTATCGGGACAATCAATCTGCAATCTTGATGACGCGAACGCCGCATCATCTGGCGAAGCCTTAGGTATGGCGGTGGAGCGGGGGCGCAGCCGCATTCGGAGCGAACCGTGACCACCTTGCCCGTCGATCAGCGGCAAACACCATCCGACCAAAAGCAAACGCGACGGGATTTCCTCTACGTGCTGACGGGGTGCGTCGGAGCGGTCGGCGCGGCGGCGGCGATCGTGCCCCTGATTTCCCAGATGGAGCCGGATCAGGCCACGCTGGCCGCCGGCGGTCCCGTCGACCTCGACCTGAGCAAGGTTCAGCCGGGGCAGCAGGTCGTGGTGCGCTGGCGCGAGCGGCCGGTTTTCGTGATCAACCGTCCGGCGGCGGCGCTGAAGACCTTGCAGGACGAAAAGCTGGTGTCGCAGCTCGCCGATGCCGGCTCCGAGCAACTCCAGCAGGCCGACTACGCCAAGAACTGGCATCGTTCGATCAAGCCCGAATACGGCGTCTATGTCGGCATCTGCACCCATCTCGGCTGCATTCCGATGTACTATCCGGATCCGAGCGCATCGGTGCCGACGTCGGACTGGCTCGGCGGCTACTTCTGTCCGTGTCACGGGTCGAAATACGATCTAG
>JBDHSX010000158.1:0-8686 GCA_039808365.1 Xanthobacteraceae bacterium
CAAGCGACGAAGCAATCCAGTCCTTGCTTCGTGGCTTCCGGATTGCTTCGCGGAGCCTGTGCTCGGACGGCGTGAAATACCGATCCGAGTGCTTGCAATGACGATTCCGTCTGAAGCCATCCGCCGCTATCCGCGCAGCCCCGGAGCCTCGACGCCGGTGCGGGCGACGTATTCGGTATAGCCGCCGCCGTATTGGTGGATGCCCTCCGGCGTCAATTCCAGCACGCGGTTGGACAGCGCGGCGAGAAAATGGCGGTCATGCGAGACGAACAGCATGGTGCCCTCATAATCCCTGAGCGCCGCGATCAGCATCTCCTTGGTGGCGATGTCGAGGTGGTTGGTCGGCTCGTCGAGCACCAGGAAATTCGGCGGATCGAACAGCATCAACGCCATCACCAGCCGCGCCTTCTCGCCGCCGGACAGGACGCGGCATCGCTTCTCGACATCGTCGCCGGAAAAGCCGAAGCAGCCGGCGAGCGCGCGCAAGGAGCCCTGCCCGGCCTGCGGAAACGCATCCTCCAGCGACTGGAACACGGTGCGTTCGCCGTCGAGCAGATCCATCGCGTGCTGCGCGAAGTAGCCCATCCTGACGCTGCCGCCGAGCGCCACGCTGCCTGCGTCGGGTTCGGTCGCGCCCGCCACCAGTTTCAACAGCGTCGATTTGCCGGCGCCGTTGATGCCCATCACGCACCAGCGCTCGCGGCGGCGGACCGAGAAGTCCAATCCCTGATAGACGACGCGCCCGCCATAGGCTTTATCGACGCTCTTGAGGCTCGCGACATCCTCGCCCGAGCGCGGCGCGGGCGGAAAATCGAACAGCACCGTCTGCCGCCGCCGCGGCGGCTCGACGCGCTCGATCTTGTCGAGCTTCTTGACCCGGCTCTGCACCTGCGCGGCGTGCGAGGCGCGCGCCTTGAAGCGCTCGATGAACTTGATCTCCTTGGCCAGCATCGCCTGCTGGCGCTCGAACTGCGCCTGCTGCTGCTTCTCGCTCAGCGCGCGCTGCTGTTCGTAGAACTCGTAATCGCCGGAATAGGTGGTGAGCGACCCGCCGTCGATCTCGACGATCTTGCCGACGATGCGGTTCATGAAGGCGCGATCGTGCGAGGTCATCAGCAACAGACCGTCATAGGCTTTCAGAAACTGCTCCAGCCAGATCAGGCTTTCGAGGTCGAGATGGTTCGACGGCTCGTCCAGGATCATGGCGTCGGGCCGCATCAACAGGATGCGCGCCAGCGCCACCCGCATCTTCCAGCCGCCCGACAGTTTGCCGACGTCGCCGTCCATCATCTCCTGGCTGAAACCGAGACCGGCCAGCACCTCGCGGGCGCGGCCGTCGAGCGCGTAGCCGTCCAGTTCCTCGAAACGCGCCTGCACCTCGCCGTAGCGCGTGATGATCTCGTCGATGTCGTCGGCGCGGTCCGGATCGGCCATCGCCGTTTCCAGATCCCTCAACTCGACCGCGACCGCGCTGACCGGCCCCGCCCCGTCCATCACCTCGGCGACGGCGCTGCGCCCGGCCATCTCGCCGACATCCTGACTGAAATAGCCGATGGTGACGCCGCGATCGACCGCGACCTGCCCCTCGTCCGGCGCGTCCTGCCCGGTGATCATCCGAAACAGCGTGGTCTTGCCGGCGCCGTTCGGCCCGACCAGGCCGACCTTCTCGCCGCGCAACAGCGCCACGGAGGCTTCCACGAAAAGCAATTGATGGCCGTTCTGCTTGGAGATGTTGTCGAGCCGGATCATTGTCCCACGCCGCCGATGCGGAAGCGCGGCTTCCGAAATCATGCCGTTGATGCTGTTGTGATTCTGGTCGGGGCACGCGGATTCGAACCGCGGACCTGCAGTACCCAAAACTGCCGCGCTACCAGGCTGCGCTATACCCCGGTCGACCCGCAAACCGCGAAGACGGGCGGGCCTGCTGCGAGATGTCGATACACGCTCCCGGCCGTCCCAGCAAGCCACGCGGCGGGTCGGCGGGGTTGAAAGGCGCCCTCCGACAACCCATCAGCGGTGGTTGAACAGCGGATGGGCGACGCGATCGCCGGGCGCGATGCCGTATTTCTTCGCTGTTCCGGCGATCACTTCGAGAACGGCCTTGGCCGGCCCGCGCGACGGGATGATCCTGGTCGATTGCGGCACCGTGTTCTCGGCGATGCGCAGGATGCGGCCGTCGGCGCCGATGAAGATCATGTCGAGCGGAATGAAGGTGTTCTTCATCCACATCGAGACTTCCTGCTCCGGCGAGAAATCGAACAGCATGCCGCGGCCGTCCGGCAGCTCCTTGCGGAACATCAGCCCGGTGCGCTTCTCCTCCTCGGTGGTGGCGACCTCGACGGAAAAGGTCTGAACGCCGGACCTGGTGGCGATTTCGAGGGTTTGCAGGTCGGCCGCGCGCGCGCCGCCCGCCGCCACGAGGCCGGCCGCGAGCAGCGCCAGCATCACCAACGATCGTTCAAGCCATCGCATTGCAATCATCGAACCCGATCCTGTCCGCCGCGCCTGAAAGCCCGACCGTCATCGTCCGCGAAGGCGGAGATATCCCCTGCGAGGCATGGGGCATATGATCCAACACCGAATACTGGATGCTCCGCCTTCGCGGCGCATGACGGTTCCCGCGTTGCTGATTGAGTGGTAACCGCTTTTGCGCCAAGCGCAACCGCGCGGCGGCGCTCATGACGCGATCTGACGGGCTTGTGAAGAACCCTTTGAAGGGCGCGTGCGAAGGACGGCGGTTCGCCCGTCAGTGCGAGGCCAGCCCGGCGGGGCCGTGCTCGGGATGGATTTCCGCCGCCATCATGCCCTTGGAGCCGGGCCCGAACCGCACCAGCACGTATTGGCCGGGACGCAGCTCGGTCATGCCGTAGCGCCGCAGGGTTTCCATGTGGACGAAAATATCCGGCGTGCCCTCGCCGCAGGTGACGAAGCCGAAGCCGCGCAACCGGTTGAACCACTTCACCTGCGCGCGTTCGAGCCCGCTGGTGGGGGTGACGCTGACATGGGTGCGCGGCGGCAGCATCTGCGCCGGGTGAACGGCGGTCGACTCATCCATCAGAATGACGCGAAAGGCCTGATAGCCCTTCTGCCGCTGCACGCATTCGCAGACGATGCGAGCGCCCTCATAGGCGGTTTGATAGCCGTCGCGCCGCAACACCGTCACATGCAGCAGCACGTCCATCGAGCCGTCATCCGGAACGATGAAGCCGTAGCCCTTGGAGGCGTCGAACCATTTGACGACGCCCCGGATCTCGACCAGCTTGTTGGCGTCGCCGAGGCCGTTGAACGGATCGAGCGCGGCACCGCGGCCATCCCTTGCGTAGGCGCCGGATGATGTCTTGTCCGCGCCGGCCAGCGTGCCGAACGGCTTGGCTCCGAACTGCTTGGACTCAAATCCGTCCGACCCCATGACCCCGGACCTCACACGTTCAATAAGCTCTGGCCACGCTGTCGCTCGCGACAACGCGCATTTGAGCGAAATACGCATCAGAGCGAATTACGCAATGACCTTCACGGCCGCAGTTCCCGACAACGGTCCGCGAATCTCCCGTGTTGACGATAGCATTCCCGCTCCGCGCGCAAACACAAAAAACGGCTCGTCAACGATCTATAAACAATCTTGAGTCGCGCGAATCGATCCGCTGCAACCCGATCCGCGACGATCGGAATCAATTCAAGGCGAATGCGGATCAATTGCCGACAAAAGGTCCCAGCGTGTCGCCGATATCGTGACGGATCACCAGATCGGCGTCATCGTCCTGCTCGGTCGGCTCTCTGTTGAGGATGACGAGACGCGCGCCCGAGCGCTTCGCCAGCAACGGCATGCCCGCCGCCGGCCACACCACCAGCGACGAGCCGATTACCAAGAACAGATCGCACGCCTGCGCCAGTTCGGTGGCGCGGCGCATCGCCTCCTCGGGCATCGGTTGCCCGAACGAGATCGTCGCGGTCTTCACCGGCTGCGCGCAGAGTTCACACGCCGGCGCGTGGCCGGAGCTCTCGAACCGGGTCCTGGCCCAGGCGAGATCGTAGCGTGTCTCGCAGCCGATGCAGCGGGCGTAGGTGGTGTTGCCGTGCAGCTCGACGACATCGTCCGCCGGAATGCCCGACGCCTGATGCAGATTGTCGATGTTCTGGGTGACGACGCCGGGAACCTTGCCCGCCTTGTACAAGGCCGCCAGCGCCCGGTGTCCGCGCCCCGGACGCGCCGCCGCGAAGGTCGGCTCCATATCGAACCGTCGCCGCCACGATTCGTCGCGCGCCGCTCGGCTGGCGACAAACTCGTCAAAGGGGATCGGCCGGTTGCGGGTCCACAGCCCGCCGGGCGAACGGAAATCCGGAATCCCGCACTCGGTCGAGATCCCCGCGCCGGTGAACGGCACGATCGCAGACGCCGTCGCGATCATCTCGCCCAGCCGCTCCACGCCGCTCTGAAGGTCTATTGCGATCATTCATGCCTCCGCCTCACGCGAGGTTATCGCAAAACGGCGCGCCGTCGTGATAAAATCGCGCATCATCCGGATCAGGATCGCGGCCCGCGACGGCGGCCGCGCGATCATCCCACCGATGCCGCTGGAGAATCGATCATGCGCTACCTGCACACCATGCTTCGCGTCCGCAATCTCGACATCGCCCTGAAGTTCTATTGCGACGCGCTCGGCCTCAAGGAGGTCCGCCGCATCGACAACGACAAGGGCCGCTTCACGCTGGTGTTCCTCGGCGCCGCCGGCGACGAACAGCTCATCCGGGCGAGCCAGGGCCGCGGCGCGCCGCTGGTCGAACTGACTTACAACTGGGACGAGGAAACATACGGCGAGGATCGTTTCTTCGGTCACCTCGCCTATGAGGTCGACGATATCTATGCGACCTGCGCGCGCCTGATGAAGCTCGGCGTCACCATCAACCGCCCGCCGCGCGACGGCCAGATGGCTTTCGTCCGCTCGCCGGATCTGCATTCGATCGAACTCTTGCAAGCCGGCGACGCCAGGCCGCCGCAAGAACCGTGGGCCTCGATGCCGAACACCGGACATTGGTAACAGCAGCGCTGGAACCCGCCGCGCCCCGCCGCGTTGCCTCGATGCAACAAATCGAGGAGATAGTAATGGGACGCAGTGTATTGCTGTGGCTGCTGGGCGTGCCGATACCGATCATCATTCTGGTGTGGCTGTTCGCGCGCTGAGCCGCCCAATCCGTCATTGCGAATCCCGCGAAGCAATCCACAAGCTGCGAAGAAAGAGCTGGATTGCTTCGCGGAGCCTGTACTCGGACGGCGTGAAACGCCGATCCGTGTGCTCGCAATGACGATCAGTTGCGGTGAAGGCTAATTGAAGCCTCGTTCGAACCACAGCACGACGACGATCACCACCAGCGTCACGGCGGTCACCACCGCGAGCCGGGTCCAGTGCATGCCCCGGCCGAACCACCACAACAGCGCGCAACACATGATGACCGGCACGATGATATCGAGACGCACGGCGATGTCCTCCGGCCGCTAGCGCGTCGCGCCGCGCGCGCCCGATCCGCCGCCGACGCCGACGCTGATCGAGCCGCCGATGCGGACGCAGGTGTCGGAGCCCTCCACCTTGACGAATCCCGGACCGAACGCCGCGCATGCATTCAGCCCGCGCGCCGGCGGCTTGTCCGGCGTGGTGCGCGGCGTGATCGAGGACCGCGACTGCGCCATCGCCGGCGCGGTCGCTGCGATGGCGAAAACAACGATCAATCCGGTTTTGAGCATCTGCGGGCCGCCCAAGGATCAAGGAGTGGCAAAAGGCCGTCCCGGCCTCGCGAAAATTCCTGTATGGCGGGCCAAATGACTGAAATTGTGGCGCTCCCTAGCGGAATCGAACCGCTCTCTCCACCGTGAAAGGGTGGCGTCCTGACCGATAGACGAAGGGAGCGAAACACCAAGCCGGCGAACGTATAGTGGCGTTTGCCGGCGCGGGCAAGCCGTCTCAAAGGCGGTTGTGGAAGGCGGCGATCGATTCCATTGGGCAATGCGCGGCGCCGCGCTACTCTCGCGCCGGGTGCCGGGCGCATCCGCAAGCCACAGGAGCGACCATGGCCCGCAAGCTGATCGACATTTCCGTACCGCTGCAAAACGACGTGCCGGCCGATCCGCCCGGCAATCATCCCACCATCCAGTATATCGATCACCAGCAGGGCCTGCCGCGGATGCTGCAATTCTTCGACGGCCTCAAGGCCGAGGATTTGCCGGACGGTCAGGGCTGGGCGGTCGAGACGATCAACCTCTCGACCCACAACGGCACCCACCTCGATGCGCCGTATCACTTCCACCCGACGATGAATCGCGGCGAGCGCGCCTGGACCATCGACGAGGTGCCGCTGGAATGGTGCTTGCAGAGCGGCGTCAAGCTCGACTTCCGCCACCTGCCGGACGGCTACGTGGCAACGGCGGCGGACGTCGCCGCCGAACTCGAACGCATCGGCCACACGCTTCAGCCGCTCGACATCGTCCTCGTCAACACCGCCGCCGGCGCCAAATACGGCCGGCCCGATTATGTCGCCTCCGGTTGCGGCATGGGCTACGAGGCCACCATGTATCTGCTGGAGCGCGGCGTGCGCCTGACCGGCACCGACGCCTGGAGCTGGGATGCGCCGTTCGTCCACACCGCGCGCAAATACGCCGAGACCCACGACGCCAGCCTGATCTGGGAAGGTCACAAGGCCGGCCGTCACATCGGCTATTGCCACCTCGAAAAGCTGCACAATCTCGAAGCGTTGCCGCCGAGCGGCTTCACCGTCTCGTGCTTTCCGGTGAAGATCGAGCGGGCCTCGGCCGGCTGGACCCGCGCGGTCGCCATTCTCGACGCCTGAGCGGGAACCGGACCTCGCCCGCCCCGTTGAGACGACGCCGCAGGTTCCCGTCGTCGCCGCGCCCCGACCGCCAATCACAGGAGAATCCCATGACGCTGCCCGATGACGCCGACGATCTTCGCTTGCGGATGCGTGCGGCGGTGCGCGCCAACTGGAAGGTGTTCCTGATCGAAGGCATTTTGCTGGCGATCCTCGGGCTGGCGGCGATGGTGGTGCCGCCCCTGGCGAGCCTCGCGGTCACCGTGTTCCTCGGCTGGATGTTTCTGGTCAGCGGCGTCATGGGACTGGCGCTGACGTTCTGGGCCAGGGGGATGCCCGGCTTCTGGTGGTCGCTGATCTCGGCGCTGCTGGCGCTCGCCGTCGGCGTCATCCTGCTGGCGCGGCCGGTCCAGGCCACCCTGACGCTGACCATCGTGGTCGGGGCTTACTTCCTCGCCGAAGGCGTCACCACCATCATGTATGCGCTGGAGCATCGCCGCGAGCTGTCGCGGCGCTGGGGCTGGATGCTGACCGCCGGCGTCATGGACATCATCGTTGCCGCGATCATCGTCGCCGGCCTGCCGGGCTCGGCGCTGTGGGCCATCGGCCTTCTGGTCGGCATCAACCTGTTGTTCGGCGGCGCGACCCTGATCGGGGTCGCGCTCGCCGCGCGCAACGCCTGATCGACGCCGTCAGCAGCCGCGGCAGATGCTTTTGAGCTTGCGGTCGAGTTCGGCGTCCTCGCGCGACACCGGATCGTTGGAATTCTTCTTCAGCGACTGGTCGGGCACCTCGTCGCGGCGCGGCTGGCGATGCCCGACCGGCGCGTTCGGCGTCGTGGTGTTGACGTTCGGCGTGGTCGGGGTCGGGTTCAGGCCGCTCCGGCCGGTCTGCGCGATCGCGCCCGGCGTGGTCGCCATCAGGGCCACGGCCAGCAGCACGGCCGTCGCGGCGATCCATCTGTTCATGTCGGCCTCCATTGGTTCGGCGTCGGTTCCATTGAAGCGGATTCGGAGCCGGTCCGCCACCTCCGGCGTGACGTTCCGGAAAGAACGCGCGGCGATTTCGGCCGTTCCGTGGCCGCGTCGTCATGTCCGCGGCGGATAGGCATGGACGCCGCCGCAAAAGTCGGTGACGCGATAGCCCGCCCCCGAACCGGCCTCGGCATCGCGCGCCAAATAGTCCGGCCCGACCGGGGCCTTGCCGAAGCCGCCGGGAATATCCAGCACGAATTCCGGCTGGCACAGCCCCGACACCCGGCCGCGCAGGTCCCGCATCAGTTGCCGGCCCTGCTCCAGCGTGGCCCGCAGATGCGCGGTGCCCGGCGCGAGATCGCCGTGATGCAGATAATACGGCTTGATCCGGCATTCAACGAAGGTGCGCATCAGGGCTTCCAGCGCCTCGGCATTGTCGTTGACCCCGGCGAGCAGCACCGACTGGCTGACCATCGGAATCCCGGCGTCGACGATTTTGGCGCAGGCCGCGCGCGCCGCGTCTGAAAACTCCCGCGCGTGATTGGCGTGGACCGCGACCCACGTCGTCACGCCAGCGACGCGCAGCGCCGCCACCATCTCGGCGCTGACGCGCGACGGATCGGCCATCGGCACGCGGCTATGGACGCGGACGATCCTGACGTGATCGATGGCGGCGAGATCGGCCATCACCTCCTTGAGGCGGCGCGGCGACAGCATCAACGGGTCGCCGCCGGTCAGGATCACCTCCCAGATCTCGGGATGCGACCGGATGTAGCCGAGCGCGGCGGCGTAGACCTCGCCCGTCAGCGCGCTGTCGCCGCCCGGCCCCACCATCTCGCGGCGGAAGCAGAAGCGGCAATAGACCGCGCAGACATGCACCAGCTTGAGCAGCACCC
>JBDHSX010000159.1:0-8682 GCA_039808365.1 Xanthobacteraceae bacterium
CCGCGATGACGCCTCGGTCACCGCGCCAGCCACAAAATGCTGACGAAGGTCAGGGCGATCACCCATAGCGCCACGGTGCGCCAGCGGTTCTGGCGGGCGCGGACCCGGCCCAGCGCGGCGATGGTGTCCGGCGACAGCACCAGCCCGTCGCGGACCATGGTCTCAAGCTGTTCCAGCACCCGGATCGACCGCGAGGCGATCGCCGGCAGGCCGCCCATCGCCTTGCCGAGTTCGCCGGCCCCGGCCATCGCGCCCTGGATGCGGCCGACGGGGCCGAGATTGCGCTCGATCCACTCGCGCACCACCGGGTCGGCCACGGTCCAGATGTCGAGTTTCGGGTCAAAACTGCGGGCGACGCCTTCCACCACCACCATCGTCTTCTGCAACAGGATCAGTTCCGGCCGGGTCTGCATGTCGAACAGCCCGGTCACTTCCAGCAGCAGCGACAACAGCTTCGCCATGGAGATTTCCTCGGCGGTGCGGTTGTGGATCGGCTCGCCGATGGCGCGGATGGCCTGCGCGAAATTCTCCACCGAATGGTGCGCCGGCACATAGCCCGCCTCGAAATGGACCTCGGCGACGCGGCGATAATCGCGGGTGATGAAGCCGAGCAGGATTTCAGCGAGGAAGCGCCGCTCCTTCAGCCCGAGCCGGCCCATGATGCCGAAATCCACCGCCACCAGCCGCCCCGAATCGTCGAGGAACAGGTTGCCGGGGTGCATGTCGGCATGGAAAAAGCCGTCGCGCAGCGCGTGGCGCAAAAAGCTCTGGATCACCTTGCGGCCGAGGTCGGGCAGATCGACCCGCGACGACGCCAGCCGGGCGTGGTCGTTCAGCGCGATGCCGTCGATCCACTCCATGGTCAGCACGTTGTTGGTGGTGCGGTCCCAGTTCACCGTCGGCACCCGGAAGTCGGGATCGTCGCGGGTGTTCTCCGCCATCTCGGACAGCGCCGCCGCCTCCAGCCGCAAGTCCATCTCCATGGCGACCGAGCGCGACATGGTGTTGATGATCTCGATCAGCCGCAGCCGCCGCGCCTCCGCCGAATAGCGCTCCGCGCGCTCGGCGACGAACTGGAAGTCGGCGAGGTCGCGGCGGAAGCGCGCGCCGACATCGGGCCGCAGCACCTTCACCGCCACCTGCTTCCGCGCGCCGCCGGTCTCGATCTCGGCGCGATGCACCTGCGCGATGGAGGCGGCCGCGACCGCCGGGCCGAAGGTCACGAAGGCCTGCGCCACCGGGCGGTCCAGCGACGCCGCCACCACCTTTTCGGCTTCGGCCTGGGGGAACGGCGGCAGCCGGTCCTGCAGGCTTTCGAGATCGCGGGCGAGCGCGACGCCGACCACGTCGGGCCGGGTGGCGAGAAACTGGCCGAGCTTGAGATAGGCCGGGCCGAGCCGGGTCAGCGCCCGTGACAGGCGCGGGCCGGATTTGGCGCCGCGCCGCTCGATCAGCCGCGCCATGCGCAGCAGGATCTGGCCCGGCGCCGGCACCAGCGCCGGATCGACCACGCCGAACACGCCTTCGCGCGCGAACACGTAAGCGGCGCGCGCCAGCCGCGCGACATGCGACAGCGCGGAGATCACAAGCGCCAGCCCGAATGCAGCGCCACGATGCCGCCGGACAGCGACTGCCAGCCGACCCGCGCAAAGCCGGCGTCGCGGATCATGTCGGCGAAGGCGGCGGGTTTTGGAAACTTGCGGATCGATTCGACCAGGTACTGGTAGGACTCGGCGTCGCCGGTCACCGCGCGGCCGAGCGGCGGGATCACCTTGAACGAGAACAGGTCGTAGATTTTATCGAGGCCGGGCACGTCCACGGAAGAGAATTCCAGGCACAGGAAGCGGCCGCCGGGCTTGAGCACGCGAAAAGCCTCGCGCAGCGCCAGATCGATGCGCGGCACGTTGCGGATGCCGAAGGCGATGGTGTAGGCGTCGAAAGCACGGTCCGGGAACGCCAGCGCCTCGGCGTTGCCCTCGACGAACGACACCCGGTCGTCGAGGTGCTGCTTGACGGCGCGCTCGCGGCCGACTGCCAGCATGTCGCCGTTGATGTCGCAGACGGTGGCGTGGAAGCCGTAGCCCGACGCCTTCGCCGCGCGGAAGGAAATGTCCCCGGTGCCGCCGGCGACGTCGAGCAGCGCGAACGGCGCGTCATTGCGCGGCGGGTTCAGCGCGTTGATCATGGCGTCCTTCCAGAGGCGATGCATGCCGCCGGACATCAGGTCGTTCATCAGGTCGTAGCGCGACGCGACGCTGCGGAACACGTCGTTCACCAGCGACTGTTTCTCGTCCAGCGCGACGTCGCGGAAGCCGAAATGTGTGGTCTGGTCGGTTGGTTCCATGCCCATGCTCTCCGGGCCGGACCATAGCCTGCCGCGCTGCGGTACGCTACAAGCGAGGCGCGGGGGCGGCCGGGCCCGGCTCGCGCCGTGGTTAACCGGGCAGGATCGCGAGCGACAGCCCAAGGGACTGGTGATGGCCGCGCATTTTTCCACCGTGACCCCGATCCTGCGGATGTTCGACATCCGCAAGGCGCGGGAATTCTACCTCGATTTCCTCGGCTTCGAGGTCGAGTTCGAGCACCGCTTCGCGCCGGACCTGCCGCTCTACATGGGCCTGTCGCTGGGCGCGGCGCGGCTGCATCTCAGCGAGCATCATGGCGATTGCGCGCCGGGCGCGAGGGTGATGATCGAAACCGCCGGCCTCGCGGAATATCAGGCCGGCCTGCTCGCCAAGCGCTACGGCTACGCGCGGCCGGGCCTGGAGCGCCAGCCCTGGGGCGCCACCACCATGACCGTGACCGACCCGTTCCACAATTGGCTGGTGTTCACCGAGAGCGACGCGACATAAAGTCCCGGCCGCAGCGAAGCTACTCCGTTCTTCCAATACCATGTCCGGCAATGACGCCGAACATGGCGCGAGGCCGACGAATCAATGCCCGAACTTCCCGAAGTCGAAACCGTGCGGCGCGGCTTGCAGCCGGCGATGGAGGGCGCGCGGATCGTGCGCGCCGAAATCCGCCGCGCCGATTTGCGCTTTCCGTTCCAGCCGGATTTTTCCGCGCGCCTCACCGGCCAGACCGTCACCGGCCTCGGCCGCCGCGCCAAATACCTGATGGCCGATCTCGAATCCGGCGACGTGCTGCTGATGCACCTCGGCATGTCCGGCTCGTTCCGGGTGGTGACGGCGGCGGGCGAGACGACGCCCGGCGAGTTTCACTACCCGCGCAGCGAGGACCGCGCCCACGATCACGTCCTGTTCGAGATGTCGAACGGCGCGCGCGTGGTGTTCAACGATCCGCGCCGCTTCGGCTCCATGAAGGTCTTTTCGCGCGCCGCGATCGACGACGAGCCTTTGCTCAAGGGGCTCGGGCCGGAGCCGCTCGGCAACGCCTTCGACGCCGCGATGCTGGCGCGCGCCGTGGCCGGCAAGGCCACCAGCCTCAAGGCGGCGCTGCTGGATCAGCGCGTCGTCGCCGGGCTTGGCAACATCTATGTCTGCGAGGCGCTGTTCCGCGCCCATCTCTCGCCGAGGCGCAAGGCGGCGACGCTGGCGGCCAGAACCGGCGCGCCCACCGATCACGCGCGCCGGCTGGTGGCGTCGATCCACGCGGTGCTGAACGAGGCCATCGCCGCCGGCGGCTCGTCGCTGCGCGACCATCGCCAGACCTCGGGCGAACTCGGCTATTTCCAGCATGCGTTTCAGGTCTACGACCGCGAGGGCGAAAAATGCCCGACGCCCGGCTGCTCCGGCACCGTGAAACGCTTGGTGCAGAACGGGCGATCGACGTTCTGGTGCCCGAGTTGCCAGAAGTAATAGCTACCGCCTCTCCGTCATTGCGGGCACTCGGACAGCGCGAAGAGCCGATCCGAGTGCTCGCAATGCCGATCAGGCCGCGTGGCTGCGGGTGGCCATGCGGTAGAGCGCGCGGGCGCCGGCGTCGAGCAGGAAGCCGAGCAGGCCGATCATCAAGACCGTCGCCATCAGTTCGGAATAGGCGAGGCGGTCGCGGGTATCGAGGATGAAATAGCCGAGGCCGGCGGAGACGCCGAGCATCTCGCACGGCACCAGCACGATCCAGACGATGCCGATGGCGAGCCGCAAGCCGGTCAGCACATGGCCGAGCACGCCGGGCAGGATGACGTGCCGCAGCGTTTCCCAGCGCGTCGCGGCGAGGCTGGAGGCGAGGCTGAGCCACGCCGGTTGCAGGCGGCGCACGCCCTCGGCGGTGTTGAGCATGATCGGCCACACCGCCGCGAACGCCAGCATGAAATAGATCGGATCGTCGCCGACGCCGAACACCATCACCGCGATCGGCATCCACGACAGCGGCGAGATCATGCGCAGGAACTGAAACGCCGGCGAGGTCGCCGCGTTGAGGCGCTGGAAGCGGCCGATGGCGAGGCCGAGCGGCACGCCGGCCGCGAGCGCGAGGCCCAATCCGACCAGCACGCGGCGCAGGCTCACCATGACATGCACCGGCAGGTCGGGCCCGCTGACGAGCGCGATCAGCTTCGGGATCGCCGCCGTTGGCGAGAAATGGTGAATGAAGCCGTCGGACGCGGCCAGCACGTCGGTGCCGAGCCACCACAGCGCCAGCAGCGCCAGCAAGCCGCCGACGCCCGCCGCCGCGTTGCGCCACGCGGCCGGCCCAAGCCAGTCCGGCCGCTGGAACGAACGCCGTTTCGCGTGCGTCAAAGCGTCGGTGGGCCAACTGATACTCATGCCGCGATCACTTCGGTGCGGGTGAACGTCTCCGGCAGGCCGAACGCCGCCATGCCGCCTTGGGCGAGGATCGCCTTCTTGACAAAACTGTCGTCGACCAGTTCGCGCCCGGCCGCCGCCGGATCGAGCGTGTCGAGAAAACCGCGATCGCCTTCGACCAGCGTATCCTTGAGGCGGCGGACCAGTTCCTCGGTGTAGCTCGGATAGGGATAGGGCTGGAAATCGATGCGGCGCTCGCGCCAGTCGGCGTGCTTGATCGCGCCGCTCTTGACGTAGACGCTTTCGTCGCCGGGCGGCGGCGCCAGCACCTTGGTCAGCACCTCGACGCTGTGCGGCGTGTACTGGTTCGGATTGTCCTTGGACAGCAGCGCGGCGGTCTCGGCGCGATGGTCGCGGGTCCACAGTTGCGCCTTGACCATGGCGTTGACGGCGCGCTGCACCCATTCCGGGCGCTGTTGAATGTCGCGCTCGTGCATGAAGACCAGGCAGCAGGCGTGATCCTTCCAGACGTCGCCGGTGAAGCGCAGCATCTTGCCGACGCCGAGCACCTCGCTCGCGGCGTTGAACGGCTCGGCGACGATGTAGCCGCTGATCTGCTTGGAGGCGAGCGCCGGCACCATGTCGGCGGGGGCCATCACCACCAGATTGACCTCGTTGGCGGCGGGCTTGCCGGTGCGTTTCGACACCGGCGTCAGGCCGTTGTCGCGCAGCAGGATTTGCAGCACCACGTTATGGATCGAATACCAGAACGGTATCGCCACCGTGGTGCCGCCGAGATCCTTCACGCTGTCGATATGCGGCAGCACGCTGAGGCCCGAGCCGCTGGTGTGATTCCACGCCACCACCTTGGCGGGGGCCTTGCTGCCGAAGCGCGCCCACACCGTCATCGGCGACAAGAGATGCACGGCGTTGACCTGACCGGAGATGAAAGCCTCCAGCACCTGCGCCCAGCTTCGCAGCCGCACCGGCTTCTCGGCCTTGATGCCCTGTTCCTCGAAGAAGCCCTTGCCATGCGCGACCAAGAGCGGCGTCGCGTCGGTGATCGGCAGATAGCCGATGCGCAGCGGCGCGTCGGGGGCCTCGGCGCGGGCCTCGAAGGCGCGCAGCAGCGGCGCCGCGCCGCCGGCCGTGAGCAGCGCGGACAGTTTCAGCATCTGGCGGCGGGAGACGTCGAAGCGGGTGAATTCATCGGCCGACATGGCGGACCTTTCGCGTGTGGTTGGTTTAAGCGGCGGCGCGCCGTTGTTGCGCGGCGCCGCGCAGCGTCGAGAGAATGTCGACGCGGATCGCGCCCAGTTCGGCGATGAAATCCTCGCGCGGCTTGGGCAGGTCGACGCGCCATTCGCCGATCACGCTTGCAGGCTGACCGCCGAGCAGCAGGATGCGGTCCGACACCAGCAGCGCCTCGTCGATGTCGTGGGTGATGAGAATCGCGGCGGTGCGGAAGTCGCGCACCACTTTCAGCAGCAGATGCTGCATCTCGGCGCGAGTGATTTCGTCGAGCGCGCCGAACGGCTCGTCGAGCAGCAGGATTTCCGGCTTGCGGGCGAGGCAGCGCGCCAACGCCGCGCGCTGCGCCATGCCGCCGGACAGCTCGGCGGGAAATTTGCGGCGCGCCGGCGTCAGTCCGACCTCGCGGATCGCCATCGCGACCCGCGCCTCGCGCTCGGTGCGCGACTGTTTCGGCTGATGCTTGAAGTCGAGCCCGAAGGCGACGTTCTTCTCCAGCGTCAGCCACGGCAGCAGGCTCGGATCCTGAAAGGCGACGGCGACACGCGGATGCACGCCCGCGAGCGGCGCGCCGTTCATGGTGACGGTGCCGCCGCTCGGCGCTTGCAGGCCGGCGAGCACGCGCAACAGGCTCGATTTGCCGACGCCGCTCGAGCCGAGCAGGCTCACCGTCTCGCCGGCCTGAAGCGCGAAGTCGAATCCCTCGATCACCGCGCGGGACTGGCCGGGATAGCGCAGCGCGACGCCGCTCGCCTGCAGAAGCGGCGTCGGGCGTTGCGAGGGGCGGGAGACGAGGTCGGTCATGGCGTCACGCGATGGCGGAGATCGCCGCCGGCTGCTGATGGCGTTGCTCTTGGGGCTGTTCATGGATTTGCAGCGACAGTTTCAACTGCACGATGCTCGGCGTGATGATCGGCAGGAACGCGGCCTCGCGCTGGCGCCGCTGAAAGCCCGCGCCGGGGCCGGAGAGATAGGCGCGGCCGCCGGCGGCGGAGAGTTCGAGTTGCAAGGCTTCGGCGGCGATCTCGGCGAGCCGGATGCGCAGCCGGAACAGTTGCGCCGGATGCGCGACGAAGCGGTGGCCGCTGAGGCCATCGCGCAGCGCCGCTTCAGCGGCGCGCAACGCGGCGGCGAGTTCGGTGACCGGCCGCGCCAGCACGTCGCGGTCGCGATCAAGCCGCCCGCCCGCTTCCGCGAGCGAGCGGCGGGCAAGGCCGCTCGACATCGCGCATTGCAAGGCGAGGAACGCCGGCCGCACCTTGGGCAGCCATTCGCTGGCGTTTCGGTGCAGGATGCGATCCTCACCGAGGCGGACATTGTCGAATTGCAGCGCGGCGGTGCTGGTGGCGCGCATCGCCATCAGGTCGAGATCGTCGGAGCGCGCAAGCCCTTCGTCGTCGGACGACAGCACGGCGACGAAGGCCGGCGCGTGGCCGTCGCCGGCGATGGCGGCGGCGACCTCGAAGCCGCCGCGGCGCAGGTTGGTGACCCACGGCAGTTTGCCGCCGATCCGCAGCCGGCCATCGGCTTCCGGCGTCGCGCGAATCTGCAATTCCTCGATGCCGGAGAGGAACTTCATGGCGTTGGACAGGCCGGTGGCCCCGGCGCGGCGGCCCGCCAGCAGATCCGGCAGCAGTTTGTCGCGCAACGCCGCGTTGGGCGACTGCAACAGGTATTCGATGAAAGTGCGGTGACCCCAGAACACGAACCCGGCCGCCAGCGAGCGTTCCGAGACGGCGGCAATCGCCGCCACGGCGTCGATGACGTCGCCGCCGCGGCCGCCATGCGCCGCCGGCACGCCGATGCGGAACAGGTCGGCGGCGGCGAGGCGCGGCAGCACCTCGGCGGCGTCGTCATTGGAGGTGTCGAGGCGGAGGGCGGCGGCGTCGAGCCAGGCCGCGAGATCGACGGGAAGCGTGCTCATGAGAAGCATCCTTGCGGGTTATTCGGCGGCGATGGCGGTCGGCGCGCCGCTCCACGCAAAAGGCTGAAGCTGCGGGTTGAGGTCGGGCTTGCCGAGGTTGTTGGCGAAGTTGCACAGCGTCGCCAGGCTGACGCCGAGCACCACTTCCAGCGCATTGGCGTCGCTGAAGCCGGCGGCCTTGAAGGCGGCGAGTTCGGCGTCCGCCACCGCGCCGCGGCCGCGGATCACCGCGCGGGTGAATTCCGCCACGGCGTCGAGCCTCGCGTCCGGCACGCGGGCGTTGGCGCGCAGCGCATCGACGACGTCCGCGGTCAGACCGGCCTTCTTATAGGCGATGGCGGTGTGGCCGGCGACGCAGAAGCCGCAGCCGTGGGTCGCGGCGGCGGTGATCTGCACCGCCTCGCGCTCCGCCAGCGACAATCCGCTGCGGGCGTTGATGCCGGACACGGTCTGGTAGGTTTCCAGCGCCACCGGCGCGTTGGCCAGCAGGCCGATCAGGTTGGGGATGAAGCCGTTGGCGGCTTCGGCCTTGCGGACTCCGTCGCGGGCGGCTTCAGGGGCGGTCTCGGCGTTCAGGATGGGCAGGCGGGCCATGGCAAGTGCTCCAGCAGGATTGCAACCGGGCGACGGCGCGAAGGCGTCGGCCGTGGTGTCTTGATCTGATGGAGATGTAGCAAATTTCTATCGTTGGCGGCCCTTCGTCGAAAAATAACAAAACAACATTTGCCGAAATCGCCGCTGGTGGAGAAAAATTCTACTACTGGAACACGCCGAAGAAAGTTTGTCTGCGCCCGCGGCGGA
>JBDHSX010000160.1:0-8603 GCA_039808365.1 Xanthobacteraceae bacterium
CCCTTGGCCTCCTGAACAAGACCCTCGACCTTCAGCTTGTCCGAGCCGACGGCCTCGCCGACCTTTTGCTTGGCCTTGCCGATGGCCTCGTTGGCGGCGCCTTTGACCTTGTCGGTCGTGCTTCCCATGGTCTTCTCCTGATGTTTGTGCGGTGCGGCGAGACAACGGAGCATCGGGAGGATCGTTCCGGCGGCCCACATCTTCGTGACCAGCGGGCGCAACCGTCGCGGCCGGACATGGGCGGAGTCGCGCATCACGAGTGTTGATTGATAAATACTCACTGATGAATATTGACAATCGTCATTGATCGGTTCACCTTCCCGGCGAACGCATATCGCAAGGGTTGTCCCGATGTCGGCATTTGCAGGTTTTCCTCGTCAGATCAAAGCATTATCCGCTCTCGGCGTAATTCTTCCCGCGCTCGCGCTGGGCGGATGCGACCAATCGACCGCCGAGAAATCCGCGCCGCTGCGGCCGGTTCTGGTGACGACGGTGCAATATCAGCCGGAAACCCCGGAGCGCAGTTTCGTCGGCACCATCCGGCCCCGGATCGAGACCGACATCGGTTTCCGGGTCGCCGGCAAGGTCGAGAAGCGTCTGGTCGAGGTTGGACAGGTGGTCGAGCCGGGGCAGGCGCTGGCCACTCTCGATCAGGTCGATCTGAAATTGCAGGCCGAGCAGGCCCAGGCTGAACTCAGCGCCGCCACCGGGACATTGGCGCAGGCGGCGGCCGCGCAGGTTCGCGTCAAGGAGTTGAAGGCCAAGGGCTGGGCCACCGACGCCCAGCTCGATCAGGCCAACGCCGCCGCCGCCGAGGCCCGCGCCCGGCTCAACCGCGCCGAGCGTTCGGTCGAACTGACCGGCAACAGCCTGTCCTATGCGACGCTGGCGGCGGACGGGCGCGGCGTCGTCACCGCGACCATGATCAATCCCGGTCAGGTGGTCTCCGCCGGGCAGCCGGCGATCCGCCTCGCGCGCATGGGCGAGAAGGAGGCGGTGGTGGCGATCCCGGAAACGCTGATCGGCCGCGCCAAGGACGGCGCGGCGCAGGTGTCGCTGTGGTCGGAGCCCGGCAAGACCTACGCCGCCAAGCTGCGCGAGATCGCGCCGCAGGCCGACCCCGCCACCCGCACCTACCTCGCGAAATTCTCGCTGCCCGACGCCGACGACCGCGTCGCGCTCGGCATGACCGCGACCCTGACCATCACCGACCGCGACAGCGAGCGGGTGGCGCGGCTGCCGCTGTCGGCGCTGTTCAGTCAGGGCGCGGCGCCCTCGCTCTACGTCGTCGACGACGCCGGCCGCCTGACGCTCAAGCCGGTGACGGTGAAGTCCTACGGCTCCGAAAACGTGCTGATCGCCGGCGGCGTCGATGACGGCGCCAAGGTGGTGACCATCGGCGTGCAGAAACTCGACCCGGCCGAAAAGGTCCGCGTCGTGTCGTCGCTGACGTTCTGACTGTTGCCCCGCCGTCATTGCGAGGAGCGAAGCGACGAAGCAATCCAGAAGCCGCAAGGAAAGAGCTGGATTGCTTCGCTTCGCCCGCAATGACGCACTGAAATGAGTGTCGCGAAAAAGGCATTGGCCATGAAGCGCTTCAATCTGTCCGCCTGGGCGGTCGCCCATCCCGCTCTGGTGCTGTTCCTGATCGTGGCGATCGGGTTCGCGGGGTTCTTCTCCTATCTGCGGCTCGGCCGCGCCGAGGATCCGTCGTTCACCATCAAGCTGGTGGTGGTGTCGGCGATGTGGCCGGGCGCGACCGCGCGCGAGATGCAGGAGCAGGTCGCCGATCCGATCGAGAAGAAATTGCAGGAGCTGCCTTACTTCGACAAGGTGCAGACCTACTCGAAGCCGTCATTCACGGCGATGCAGGTGTTCTTCAAGGACAACACGCCGCCGAAGGACGTGCCGGAACTGTTCTATCAGCTTCGCAAGAAGCTCGCCGACATCCGCGCCGACCTGCCGCAGAACCTGATCGGCCCCAACTTCAACGACGAATACGGCGACGTCGATTCCATCCTCTACATGATGACCGCCGACGGCGCCGACTACGCGCAGATGAAGAAGGTGGCGGAGGGCTTGCGCCAGCGCCTGTTGAAGGTGCCGGGCGTCACCAAGGTCAATCTCTACGGCACCCAGGCCGAGAAGATTTTCGTCGAGTTCTCGCACGCCAAGCTCGCGACGCTCGGCATCGCGCCGCAGGCGATCTTCGATTCGCTGGCGAAGCAGAACGCCGTGGTGCCGGCCGGCACCGTCGAGACATCGTCGCAGCGGGTGGCGCTGCGCGTCACCGGCGCGCTGGACGGCGCCAAGGCGGTGGCGGAAACCCCGGTGGAGAGCAACGGGCAGGTGTTCCGGCTCGGCGACATCGCCACCGTCAAGCACGGCTTCGTCGATCCGAAAACGTTTGAAATCCGCCAGGAGGGCAAGCCCGCGCTCGGCATCGGCGTGGTCACCGCCAAGGGCGCCAACATTCTCGACCTCGGCGACAACGTGAAGCGGACCAGCGCCGACTTCATGCGCGGCGTGCCGAAGGGCATCGAGCTGGAGCAGATCGCCGACCAGCCGCTGGTGGTGAAGCACGCCGTCGGCGAGTTCGTGCGCTCGTTCATCGAGGCGCTGGCCATCGTGCTGTTCGTCTCGTTCCTCGCGCTCGGCCTGCGCACCGGCATCGTGGTGGCGCTGTCGGTGCCGCTGGTGCTGGCGATCGTCTTCATCGTGATGAACGCGATGTCGCTCGACCTGCACCGCATCACGCTCGGCGCGCTGATCATCGCGCTCGGCCTGCTGGTGGACGACGCCATCATCGCCGTCGAGATGATGGTGGTGAAGATGGAGCAGGGCTGGGAGCGGACCAAGGCCGCCGCCTTCGCCTGGGAGTCCACCGCGTTCCCGATGCTGACCGGCACGCTGGTCACCGCCGCCGGCTTCCTGCCGATCGGCTTCGCCAATTCCGGCGTCGGCGAATATGCCGGCGGCATCTTCTGGATCGTGGCGATCGCGCTGGTGGCGTCGTGGTTCGTCGCGGTGATCTTCACGCCCTACATCGGCGTCATGCTGCTGCCGGACTTCGTCAAGCCGGGCCAGCCGATCCACGATCCGCATGCCATCTACGAGACGCGGATCTATCGCGGCCTGCGGCGGGTCGTGACCTGGTGCGTCAATCACCGCATCAAGGTGGTGGCGGCGACGGTGGCGGTCTTCGCCCTCAGCGTCGCCGGCTTCGGCCATGTGCAGCAGCAGTTCTTCCCGCTGTCGGAGCGGCCGGAACTGTTCCTGCAACTGCGTCTGCCGGAAGGCACCGCGTTCAAGGTCACCGAGACGGCGGTGAAGGAAGCCGAGAAGCTGTTGAAGGACGACGACGATATCGCCACCTTCACCGCCTATGTCGGCCAGGGCTCGCCGCGCTTCTGGCTCGGCCTCAACCCGCAACTGCCCAACGAATCCTTCGCCGAGATCGTGATCGTGTCGAAGAACGTCGAGGCGCGCGAGCGCATCAAGGCGCGGATCGAGAAGGCGGTGCATGAGGGCGCGCTGAACGAGGCGCGGGTGCGCGTCGACCGCTTCAACTTCGGTCCGCCGGTCGGCTTTCCGGTGCAGTTCCGCGTCATCGGGCCGGACACCCACAAGGTGCGCGAGATCGCCTACAAGGTGCGCGAGGTGGTGCGGGACAATCATGACGTGATCGATCCGCATCTCGACTGGAACGAGCAGACGCCGGCGCTCAAGCTGGTGGTCAATCAGGACCGCGCCCGCGCGCTCGGGCTGACCCCGCAGGACGTCTCGCAGGCGCTGGCGATGCTGATTTCCGGCGCGCCGGTGACCACGGTGCGCGACGGCATCGAGAAGGTCGAGGTGGTCGCCCGCGCCGTCGCCAACGAGCGGCTCGATCTGGCGCGGGTCGGCGACCTCACCATCACCTCGCGGGGCGGCGTCGCGGTGCCGCTGTCGCAGATCGCCAAGGTCGAATACGTCCACGAGGAGCCGATCCTGTGGCGGCGCAACCGCGACATGGCGATCACCGTGCGCGGCGACATCGTCGACGGCGTGCAGGCTCCCGACGTCAGCAACGCGATCTGGGCCAAGCTGAAGCCGATCCGCGACAGTCTCGAACCCGGCTACCGCATGGAGATGGGCGGCGCGATCGAGGAATCGGCCAAGGGCAATGCCTCGATCTTCATCCTGTTCCCGGTGATGGTGGTGGTGATGCTGACGCTGCTGATGATCCAGTTGCAGAGTTTTCCGCGATTGCTGCTGGTGTTCCTCACCGCGCCGCTCGGCATCATCGGCGCCTCGCTCGGCCTCAACGTCGCGAGCCAGCCGTTCGGTTTCGTGGCGCTGCTCGGCCTGATCGCGCTGGCCGGCATGATCATGCGCAACACCGTGATCCTGGTCGACCAGATCGAGACCGACGTGCAGCACGGCCTGACCCGCCGCGAGGCCATCGTCGAGGCCACGGTGCGCCGCGCCCGCCCGGTGGTGCTGACGGCGCTCGCGGCGATCCTGGCGATGATCCCGCTGTCGCGCTCGGCGTTCTGGGGCCCGATGGCGATCACCATCATGGGCGGGTTGTTCGTCGCGACCTTCCTGACGCTGCTTTATCTGCCGGGGCTTTACGCGCTGTGGTTCAGGAAGAGCCTCGACGAGAAGGGGCCGGGCGAGGCCGGCGCGACCGCCGCGCATGACGAGGCCCAGCTTGTCTTTCCGCTTGCCGAGGCCGCCGAATAAATGAAAAGTGAATCCTGACATGACCATGGTGTCCGAACATACCGAAGCCGACGCACAGGAGCGCATCCTGGTGGTGGCGGAGCGGCTGTTCCGCGAAATCGGCTATCAGAAGACCACGGTGGCCGACATCGCCAAGCGGCTGCGCATGTCGCCGGCCAATGTCTATCGCTTCTTCCCCTCGAAGGACGCGATCCGGCAGGGCGTCGCCTTCCGGCTGATGGGCGAGGTCGAGGCCGCCGCGCGCGCCATCGCGGCGCGGCCCGAGCCCGTCCCGCAGCGGCTGCGCGAACTGCTGACCGCCATCCACCTGATGAACACCGAGCGCTATGTCGGCGACGCCAAGCTGCACGAGATGGTGGCGAGCGCCATGGAGGAAGACTGGGACGTCTGCAAGGCGCATATCGAGCGCATCACCCTCCTGATCGGCGGGGTGATCGGCGAGGGGGTCGCAAGCGGCGTCTTCCATGTCGCCGACGTCACCGTGGCCGCGTTGTGCACCTGCAACGCGATGCTGCGCTTCTTCCATCCGCAGATGATCGCGCAAACCGCCAACAAACCGGGACCGACGCTGGACCAGATGATCGATTTCATCCTGGTCGGGCTCGGCTATCGCAACGCGGGCTGAAGGAACGACAGATGGACGGCGACCGACCCGATTCGAGCGGGATCCATTTCTACGAGCCGGCCAACGGCCACGGCCTGCGTCACGATCCGTTCAACGCCATCATCGCGCCGCGGCCGATCGGCTGGATCTCGACCCGCGACGGCAAGGGCAACGTCAATCTCGCGCCCTACAGCTTCTTCAACGCCCTGAACTATCACCCGCCGCTGATCGGGTTCTCCTCGACCGGCTGGAAGGACACCGTCGCCAACATCCAGGAGACCGGCGAATTCGTCTGGAACCTCGCCACCATGGATATTGCGCAGGCGATGAACGCCACCTCGGCGACGGTCGCCCATGAGGTCAACGAGTTCGAACTGGCCGGGCTGACGGCGGTGCCGAGCCGCCTGGTCAAGCCGCCGCGCGTCGGCGAAAGCCGCGTTACCTTCGAGTGCCGGCTGTCGGAGATCATCCAGCTCAAGGGCGCCGACGGCAGGAAGGCGGAGACCTGGCTGACCATCGGCGAGGTCGTCGCGGTGCATATCGACAAGACGCTGATCAAGGACGGCGTCTACCAGACCGCGCAGGCGCATCCGATCCTGCGCGCCGGCCGCATGGGCGACTACATCGAGGTCCGCCCCGACGCCATGTTCGAGATGGTGCGGCCGAAATAGCCCGCGCGCGTGATCCCGCGGCCGATCGCCCCTTCCGGGCGGTCCTGAAATCTGCTGTGCTGACGCGCGCCGTCCCGCGCGGACGGGATCGGCTTTCGGCCCCGCGCCCGTGGCGGACGGGCTCGCAGGCGCCCAGACAGATGGCAGGATTGTTTCGATGACCGATACGCAAACCGTTTCTTCGGCCAAGCCGCAGATCGAACCGCAAGGCGAACTCTGCGTCCGCACCTTGCCGATGCCCGCCGACACCAATCACAATGGCGATATCTTCGGCGGCTGGCTGCTCAGCCAGATGGACGTCGCCGGCGGCATCTACGCCATCAAGACCACCAGGGCGCGCACCGCGACGGTGGCGATCGAAGCCATGAACTTCCGCAAGCCGGTCTTTGTCGGCGACGTGGTGTCGATCTACGCCTCGACGGTGCGGATCGGCCGAACCTCGATCACCGTCCACCTCGACGCCTGGGTGCGGCGACGACGCCAGACCGAATCGATCCTCGTCACCGACGGCAACTTCACCTATGTCGCCATCGACGACGAGGGGCGTCCGCGGGCCATCGATCAGGGCGCGATCTCGGCATGATCCGATCTTGTCGCGCGGCGCGGAACGATTGCGGCGCGTGGCAGTTGTCGGCCCGGATCGACCACCACGGCGGGCCATCATGTCGGACAGCTATATCATCGAAGTCAGCTCGGAACCCGCGGGCATTGTCGTTCGCGACAAGGCCGGCTTTCGTTTCTTCGCCGCCGCGCCGCGGTTTTTCCGGCTGGAAGGCCAATTGTTCCGCAGCGCCCGCGAGGCGGAGCGGGCCGCCGCGCGGTTCGTCGGCGGCCGCGGCGCGGAACCGGCCGGCGCGGCGGGGCCGCCCTATTGCGCCGCGTCGAGCGCCAGCGTCGGATAGTCGGTGTAGCCTTTGGCGTCCCCGCCGTAGAAGGTGGCCTTGTCGGGCGTGTTCAATGGCGCGCCGCGCTTGAGCCGCTCCACCAGATCGGGGTTGGCGAGGAACAGCTTGCCGAACGCGATCAGGTCGGCCTCGTTGGCGGCCAGCGCCTTGGCGGCAAGCGCCAGATCGTATCCGTTGTTGGCGATGTAGGTGCCGCCGAAGCGCTGGCGCAGGCGCGCATAGTCGAACGGCGCATAGTCGCGCGGGCCGCCGGTCGCGCCCTCGATGACGTGAAGATACACCAGCTTCGCCGCGCTCAGCCCCTCGGCGATATGATCGAACAGCGGCTGCGGGTCGCTGTCGAAGACGTCGTTGGCGGGCGTCACCGGGGAGATGCGGATGCCGGTGCGCTCGGCACCGATCTCGCTCGCCACGGCCCTCGCCACCTCAAGCATCAGCCGGGCGCGGTTCTCGATCGCGCCGCCGTAACCGTCGGTGCGCTTGTTGCTGCCGTCCTTGGCGAACTGGTCGAGCAGGTAGCCATTGGCGCCGTGAAGCTCGACGCCGTCGAAGCCGGCTTCGCGCGCGTTCGCCGCGGCGCGTTTGAAACTGTCGATGACGCCGGGAATTTCCGCGATGTCGAGCGCGCGCGGCTCGGACACTTCGGCGAATCCGCCGCCGACGAAGGTTTTGGCGTTGGCGCGGATGGCGGAAGGGCCGACCGGCGCGCCGCCATTCCGCTGCAACGAGACGTGCGAGACGCGGCCGACATGCCAGAGCTGGATGAAGATGTGGCCGCCGCGCGCATGCACGGCGTCGGTGACCCGGCGCCAGCCCGCGATCTGATCTTTCGAATAGATGCCGGGCGTGTCCTGATAGCCCTGGCCCTGCTGCGACACCTGGCTGCCCTCCGTGATCAACAGGCCGGCGGACGCGCGCTGGCCGTAATACTCGGCCGCGAGCGCCCCCGGCACGAGGCCGGCATCGGCGCGGTTGCGCGTCAGCGGCGCCATCACGGCGCGGTTGGCGAGGGTGATGGGCCCGAGCGGGTAGGGCTCGAAAAGTTTGGAGGCGGTCATGACGGGGATCCGGTGCAATTTCAATGCATGTGCATCTATATCGGCCACGGGTATCGCGCAAGATGGGGTGAGCAAGAAAGGCGCAACCCGCTCGGACGGCCGCATTTCTCGCGCGTGTAGATTCATGGTCGGCTTCGGGAGCGCGACATTGACATAAAACATGCGGTCAATCTAAACGGCGATGTTTGATCCTGTCGGGGCGTGGCAGGGTCGGCGACGGGATCCTCGTTTCGTCGGAGGACCACGGCGGCCGGGAATAAGGAGCAGATGTCGTTCGTCGATCGTCGTCTTGTCCAAGGCGTCCTATTTCGGCTGCGCGATGCCGTGATCGCCGGTCTTTGTGGCATGGCGGCGCAGAGCGGCCTGATGGCGGCGCGGCGCGCGCTGGGCATCCTGCCGGCGTTTCAGCCCTATGCCGATTTGCAGCACCTGTTGACGGATCTGGTCGGCGCGTCGCGGGCGCACGATCTGGCGTGGCTGTTGCCGATGATCTCGGGCGCGCTGGTCTGGAGTTCGATCTTCGCCTGGGCCTATGCGCGGATTCCGGCGCGCACCGCGCTCGGCAAGGGCGCGCTGGTCACGGTGTTCGCATGGGCGTTGACGGGGCTCGCGATCATGCCGGCGCTCGGCCACGGCC
>JBDHSX010000161.1:0-8289 GCA_039808365.1 Xanthobacteraceae bacterium
GCGATTGCGCCGCGCAGCGGCAGCCTCAACCGTCATCCCGCGCGCTGCGCGGAGCGGAGAGCGACAAATCGTGATGGCGGACTATAGGCTCGATCGCCGGGACGACGCAAACCGGATTGTCTTGTCGCCGCGTCACCGATTGACGGCGGGCTGGGCGTCGGTCCGGTCCGCCCAGGGCCGGCGCGGCGACGCGAGGCCGATCAGATGGCCCTGGACGTAATCGCAGCCCCAGTCCGACAAGAGCTGCGCGGCGTCGGCGTCCTGCACCCATTCGGCGACGGTCTTGATTCCGAGACGACGCGCCAGATCGATCAGGGTCTGCACGAAGGCGCGGTCGTCGCTCGAATGCGTGATGTTGCGAACGAATACGCCGTCGATCTTGACGATATCGACGCCGAGCTTGCGCAGATTGCGGAACGAGGTATAGCCCGCGCCGAAATCGTCGATGGCGATGCGGCAACCGAAATTCTTCAGGCGGCTGACGAAACCGCGCACGTCGTCGATATCCTGGATCGCCACCGTCTCGGTGATCTCGACGATCAGCCGCGCGGCCACGTCCGGATGCGCCTTGAGCAGCGATTCCATGATGGCCCACCAGTCCGGATCGAACGTGGTGCCGGGCGAGATGTTGAGGCTGAGCCGGATGTCGGGGGCGGCCGCCAGTTCGGCGATCACCAGTTCGAGCACGCGATGATCCAGCAGCCGGATCAGGCCGAGCTTCTCGGCGATCGGAACGATATTCGGCCCGAGCAGAAACTCGCCATTGTCCTGCCGCATGCGCACCAGGGATTCGTAGAACACCACCTCGCCATGCGCCTTGGCGTTCACCACCGGCTCGAAACCGAGGCCGACACGGCGCTGGTTGAGCGCGGTGACGATCTCGTCGGTGACGCGGATGTTGAGACGGCGCTGCACCTCGCGCTCGACGTTGGGCTGCCACATCGAATAGGAGCCCACCCGGCGCGACTTCGCGGTTTCGAGGGCCTCCTGCGCGCGGTTCAGGGTGTCGTCGACGCTGCGCGCGTGGCGCGGCATGTTGACCGCGCCGATTGACGCGGTCACCGCCACAGGGCCGAGCCGGGTCGGCACCACCGGCTCGCGCACGCCGGCGAGAAACCGCTCGGCCGCGATCTGCATGTCGTCGACATCGCAGGCTTTCAGAATTAGTCCGAACTTGTTGCCGGAGAAACGGCCCATGGCGTCGCCGCCGCGCAGTCGCGCGCGGATGCGCGCCGAAACCTCGCAGATCACCTGATCCGCGACGTCGAAACCGAACGCATCGTTGATCCGCGCCAGATGATCGATGCCGATCACCATGAAAGCCGCGGGGGTGCGAAACCGGGCGGTATCGTCGAGGGTGGCGGCCAGCAGCGTCACCAGATGACTGCGATTGAACTCGCCGGTGAGCGGGTCGTGCCGCGACAGTTTCAGGAATTGCTCGTCGCGGTCATGCCGCTCGTTATCGATGCGCATCACGCCATGAACCAGCGCCGGCGCGCCGTCGGCGCCGCTGAACCAGCGGCCGCATTCCTCGATCCACAGAGCCTTGGCGCCAAGACCGGCGCGAAGACCGTATTCGATCCGATAGAGGCCGCCGTCACCCTGTTCAGCGGATTTGAGCATGGCGTCGAGCCGGACCGAACCCGTCGGCTCGATCAGTCGGGCGAAGTCGGCGCCGGTGGTGGTGGCGGGCAGCGCGAGCTGCTCGAAGATCGCTCCGGTTCCGTCGAGCCACCGCAGCACGTCGCTGGCGATATCCCAGGTGAAGGTGGCCCGGCCGAACGCGGCAAGGATCTCCGTCGATGTCGGGTGCGAGCCCAATGCGGCCGCGGCTCGGCCGCCCGGCACCGTCGCAAATGCGGCCGCCGCTTCGCTCGCCGGGACCGGCGGGACCTGCTCCACCGCGCCGAACGACCGCATCGGCGTCGATAGCGGCTCGCCGGTCGAGAGAGTCACGAACTTCACACTCGCCTCATTCTGGGACGCGCACCCGATTCGTGGTGAGAGGTTAATGCTTCCTTATGCTCCAAGGCCAGCGTTGCCACAGGCTTCCGTGGCACCAGATTAAGCAAAGTTCCTAAATAAATCGACAACCGGCCGGCGAGCGCCGCGTCCATTGCCCGTTCCTCACGAATGGCACGCCGTTTGCGAGGCAGTCGGAAGGATTGAGCCGTTGCTCCAAAACCGGACATCGGCTGCGCGTCGGATCCCATCATGCGCATCGTCGAAAGCCGCGCCATCGCCCTGACCGTCCGGCCTCCGAGGCCCGCCCCGGAGACGATGCCGACGGTTGCGCCGATGCCCCCGCGCGCCGCCGATCCGGCGCCTCAGCGCCACGCGGATCAAACCCGCCATGCGCTGCCCGAAGCCGGCTTCGTCATGCAGTTGATCGCGACGGCCGCCGCCCCAACAGCGACCGAACCGCCGACGGCCGGCCTGGCCTATGGCGACGCCGGTCGCGCGACATCGCCACCACGATCCGGCGGCCTAGTTGCCCGCTCGATTTGAATTTTCGGAAAAATCCGTCGCGGCGCCTCAGCGCGCCGGCGACTCCGGCGCCGGCGGCGTCACGGAATCGTTGGCGGCGACCACCGGCGGCACGATCACCGGTTCGGTGCGCGGCGTCGTCACACCCGAACTCGCGGCCGGTGTTTCCGGAGCGGCGGGCACGGGGGCCGGGGACGGTTCAACGCGCGGCTGATAGGGCTCGGGCACCGGCGTGCCGGCGACCGGCTTGGCCTTTGCGCGCGCCGGACGCTTGGCCCGCAGGGCGAGGCCGGCGAAGAAATCCACCAGGGTCAGCAGCGCCAGAAAGAAAAAGGTCGAATTGCCGAACTGCGGCAGCAGCAGGAACTCGGCCGCGGCACCGCCCAGCAACAGCAACGACAGCAGATGGTCGGTGAGATACTTGCCGCGCGCGCCCCTGATGATCTCGAACATCAGGAGCAGGACGGCGATGGCCAGCAACAGGTCGCTGACGCTGACCGTCCACTTGGTCCCGGACAGCAGCGGCACCGCCACCACCGGCGCGTCGAACGACACGCCCGACATCAGGAACACCATGATGTTGAAAACCGCGAGCGGGATCAACAGCAGCGGAAACCCGATCCTGGACATCGGCAAGCTCTCTTTTCGCGCGGGAAGGAGGCGAATCGGAACGGCGCACCGATCATGCGCCGTCGTCTTCGCCAATCCTATATCTCATAGTGCCTGAGTTGGCGCGAATTGCGGCCGGAACGACGCGCGCCGCCGACGTATCGGCCAGCTTGGGCGCGAGCCTTGACGCGAGCCTCGGCGCGCGGAAGCAACCCCGCTCAGGATTCCTTCTTGACCTTCAGAATCTGCCGGCCCTTGTACATCCCCGTCTTGAGATCGACGTGGTGGGGGCGGCGCAGTTCGCCGGAGTCCTTGTCTTCGACATAGGTCGGGGTCTTGATCGCATCGGCCGAGCGGCGCATGCCGCGCCGCGATGGCGATGTTTTTCTTCTCGGAACGGCCATGGTGAAAATCCTTGCAGACTGCGGCCAAAGGCTCGCCCGATCGGGACGGCCCGGCGCTTCGCGGATGCGAAAAGGGCGATTAAGGCCGCGCTTATATCCGAAGCGAGAGCCCAAGGGAAGTCGAAAGGGAGGACCGGACAGCCGCATCCGGTCGCCGCGTCATCCCGGCCGCGCCCGCTTTCCAACTCCGCATTGGCCCAGATTCACCGCCCGCGCCCGCGCCATATAGGTTCCGGCCAGACGGCGCAGGCCCGGTCCCGGCTTGCGGGCGCTGCGCCGATGCGGATTGGGCAGCATCGCCGCCAGCAGCGCGGCCTCGCGCGGCGACAGGGTCTCGGCCGAATGGCCAAATGCGTGGTGTGCGCCGGCATTGACGCCGAATTGCCCATCCGGGCCCCATTCGGCGATGTTCAGGTAAAGTTCCAGCACCCGCTGCTTCGACAGCACCAGATCGATCCACAGCGCCAGCGGCAATTCGAGCCCCTTGCGGACGTAGCTGCGGCCGGACCACAGGAACAGGTTCTTGGCGACCTGCTGGGTGATGGTCGAGCCGCCGCGGCCGATGTCGCCGTCCTCGGCGTCGGCCAGAACCCCGCGCATGGCGGCCCAATCGACGCCGCGATGGCTGCAAAACCGCGCGTCCTCGGAGGCGATGACGGTGCGCGGCATGATCGGGGCGATATCCTTGAAGTCGAGCCAGCGCCGCTCGACCGGCGCGCCGGTCAGTTGACGCCACAGCATCAGGGTCGAGAGCGGATGGCCGCCGGCATAGAGCACGGTCAGCACATAGGGCGCGGCCAGCAGCAGCAGAACAAGAACAAATGCAAAACGAACGAGTTTCCGCATCAGGCCGGATCGGGCGCGGGATCGACGCGGAGATCGACATGGATGGCAGCGGACAAACCGACCTCTCCGGCGGGTTAACTGCGATATGTGGCGGCCGGACCGGCCGCCATGGACAGAATTGACGAAGCCAAAGGCTTCCTATCAATGTCGGGCGAAAGATTATCCGGAGCCGTTCTAAATGACCACCGCCACCTCCCCGCAGGATTTCGCCAAACGACTGGACGCCACCGCGGCCGACACCGAGGCGCTGCTCGGCCAATTGCTGTCCGACGCCGTGCTGCCGGACGAGATCGCGCGGCCGCGCCGTCTGATGGAGGCGATGCGCTATTCGACGCTCGGCGGCGGCAAGCGGCTGCGGCCGTTCCTGGTGGTGGAAAGTTCCGCCGTGTTCGGCGTGCCGCGCGCCGCCGCGCTATTGGCCGGCGCGGCGCTGGAATGCATCCATTGCTATTCGCTGATCCATGACGACCTGCCGGCGATGGACAACAGCGCGTTGCGGCGCGGCCGGCCGACGCTGCACAAGCAATATGACGACGCCACCGCGATCCTCGCCGGCGACGGCCTGCTGACGCTGGCCTTCGACATCATCAGCCGTGATGAGTTGCACGGCGACCCGACCGTGCGGCTGTTGCTGACGCGGGCCTTGGCGCGCGCCGCCGGCATCGGCGGCATGGTCGGCGGCCAGATGCTCGACCTCGCCGGCGAAGGCCGTTTCGGCGACCGCGAGCCGGTGGACGTGGCGCGATTGCAGCAGATGAAGACCGGGGCGCTGCTGCGCTACGGCTGCATCAGTGGCGCAATCCTCGGGCAAGCCTCGCAACCCGACTATCAGGCGCTCGACGATTACGGCCGCGCGCTCGGCGAGGCGTTCCAGATCGCCGACGACCTGCTCGACGTCGAAGGCGACGCCGCGGCGCTGGGCAAACAGACCGGACAGGACGCGGCGCTCGGCAAGACCACCTTCGTCACCCAGCTCGGCGTCGAGGGCGCGAAACAGCGCGTCCGCGATCTGATCGCCAGGGCGGACGCGGCGCTGGCCCCGTTCGGCGCGCGCGGCGACGTGCTGCGCGCCACCGCGCGTTTCGTCGCCGAACGGAAGAATTGAGCGCGATGGCAGGCGGAGGCGGCGAACAGGATCCGCGCCTCGCCCGTTTTCACCGCCTGCCGCGCGTGCTGCGCATTTTTTATGGACGTCCGCGCACATCGGTCGCGGTCGCGCTCGGCATTTTGGCGTTCGTCCTGTTGCCGCACTCGCTGCGACTGGTCAGCCGCTCGCTGATCGGCTGGGATACGTTCATCGTCAGCTATCTGCTGCTGACCTATGGCATGATCCTGCGCGAAGGCGTCCGGCATGTCCGCCGCTACGCCATCATGCAGGACGATGGACGTTTCCTGATCCTGCTGGTCACCGCGCTTGGCGCATTCGCAAGTCTCGCCGGCATCGTCTCCGAACTCAACGCGTCGCATCGCGGAGCCTTCGAACTCACCCTGGTGGTCACGACGATCACATTGACCTGGGCGGCGGTTCACACGACCTTCGCGCTGCATTACGCCCATGAGTATTATCGCGGCGACGACATTGGCGGGCTGGCGTTTCCGGGGGCCGAAGACGGCAAGCCCGCGCCGGATTATTGGGACTTCGTCTACTTCTCGTTCGTCATCGGCATGACGGCGCAGGTGTCCGATGTCGGCATCACCGACAAGATCATCCGCCGCACCGCCACCGTGCACGGCATCATCTCGTTCGTCTTCAACACCGCGCTGCTGGCATTGATGATCAACATCGTCGCCAGCGCCATTTGACCCGACGGCGGCCGCGCCGCCCCTATTCGGCATTGGCCCCGGCCGGAAAAACCCAATAAGCTGCGGCACCGCTGGAAGCCCTGGGAGGCAAACGTGACCTACGACCGCTCCACCGTCGAAGCCGTGGTTCAGCACTACTTCGATGGACTCTACGAAGGCAACGCCGACACCCTCGGCGCGATCTTCCATCCCACCGCCGATCTGCGCTGGGTCGAGAAGGGTGAGCTGAAAGTCCTGACCGTGCCGGACTGGCTGGCCTGGGTCCGTAAGCGGCCCTCCGCCCGCGCCGAGGGCAAGCCGCGCGACGACTTCATCGTCACCGTCGACCGCTCCGATGAAAACACCGCGTTCGTCAAGGTGAAATGCCAGTTGCCGCCGCGCTATTTCACCGATTACCTGGTGGCGATGAAACTGTCCGACGGCTGGCGCATCGTCTCGAAATCCTATCGCTACGACTTGATCGAGAAGTAGACTTTCGCCAACCGACGCGCGATCCGATCGGTCGCGCGCGACGATCGCGGCCGCATGATCGCCTCGTTCCTGACCTTCCTGCTGATCCTCACCGTGCTGGCCGCCGCGGCGACGCTGGCGCGCAAGCTCACCGTGGCGCCGGCGATCGTCTTCCTCGTCGTCGGCATCGTCATCGCCTTCGTGCCCGGCTTCCCGCGCATCGAGATGATGCCGGACGGCGTGCTGCTGTTGGTGCTGCCGCCGCTGATCTACTCCGCCGGCGTGGCGATGAGCTGGCGCGAGTTCAGGCACAACCTGCGGCCGATCGCGCTGTTGGCGATCGGCTGCGTGATCTTCACCACGGTGCTGGTGGCGGCGGCGGCGCACTGGCTGCTCGGCATGCCGTGGAGCGTCGGCTTCGTGCTCGGCGCCATCGTCTCGCCGCCGGACGTGGTGGCGCCGCTCGCCATCGCGCGGCGGCTGAAGCTGCCGCACCGCATCCTCGTCATCCTCGAAGGCGAGGGGCTGGCGAACGACGCCACCGCGCTGATCCTCTATCGCTTCGCGGTGCTGGCGGTGAGCACCGGCGCGTTCTCGCTGCCGACCGCCACCGAGACCTTCGTGGCGATCCTGTTCGGCGAAGTCATCTTCGGCGTCGTGGTCGGCTGGCTCAGCCTGCGGCTGCGCAAGTGGGCGCACGATCCTCGCGTCGAAATCGCGCTGTCATTGCTGACGCCCTATCTCGCCTTCTGGGTGCCGGAGCATCTCGGCGGCTCCGGCGTGCTCGCCACCGTGGTCGCCGGACTTTACGTCAGTTGGAACGGCCCGCTGCTGATTTCCTCCGCGACGCGCCTGCAAGGCATCTTCTTCTGGGACTTCGTGATCTGGTTGATCGAGGGCGTGCTGTTCCTCACCATCGGCTTTCAATTGCGGCTGTTGGCGGAGAAAGCCCGCGACATGCCGATGAGCCAGATCGTCGGCGCGGTCGTGGTCACCTCGCTGATCGTGATCGTCGCCCGGTTTCTCTGGGTGTTTCCGGGGACCTATCTGCAAACGATGCTGGCGCGACGGCGGCATCGGCAGGCCGAGCATCCGCCGTGGCGCGAGATCGTGGTGATCGGCTTCACCGGGGTTCGCGGCGTGGTGTCGCTCGCGGTGGCGCTGGCGCTTCCGCTGAGTCTGCCGAACGGCGAGCCCTTTCCCTATCGCGACCTGATCCTGTTCGTCGCCTTCGGCGTCATCTTCGTGACGCTGGTGGGAATCGGCCTCACTCTGCCGCTGGTGGTGAAGGGGCTCGGCCTGTCGCGTCACGGCCTGGCGGAAGCGGTCGCCGAGCGCGAGGCCGAGATCGCGGCGCGACGCGAGATCATCACCACGGCGCGCGGCGAACTCGACCGCATCGTCCGGGAACGCAACCTGCCGGACAGCCTCGCGCGCTTTCTCGAAGCGCGGCACGAGACGCGGATGCGCGCGCTGCCGGATCCGCCCGCCGAGGCCGGCCAGCCGACCCCGGCCACGCGCGGCTCGGGCCTGGTGCGCGAGATCATCACCATCGAGCGGCGGCAACTGCACCGGCTGCTGCGCGAGGGCAAGATCACCGACGAGACGCGGCGGCGCATCGAGCGCGACCTCGACCTTGAGGAAGCCGCCGTCGACAACCGGGAAAAGAATTCTCCTCTGTGAATGGTCG
>JBDHSX010000162.1:0-8283 GCA_039808365.1 Xanthobacteraceae bacterium
CTACAGCCGCTCGACGATCGTCACGTTGGCCATGCCGCCGCCTTCGCACATGGTCTGCAGGCCGTAGCGCTTGTTGTTCTGCTTCAGCGCGTAAAGCAGCGTGGTCATCAGCTTGGTGCCGGAGCCGCCGAGCGGGTGGCCGAGCGCGATGGCGCCGCCGTTGACGTTGAGCCGCGACGGGTCCGCGCCGGTGGTCTTCAGCCACGCCGCCGGCACCGAGGCGAAGGCTTCGTTGACCTCGAACAGGTCGATGTCGTTGATGGTCATGCCGGCCTTCTTCAGCGCGCGCTCCGTCGCCGGCAGCGGCGTCTCCAGCATGATGACGGGGTCGGTGGCCATCATGGTCATGTGGTGGACGCGCGCCATCGGCGCGACGCCGAGCGCCTTGAGGCCCTTTTCATTGACCACCAGGACGCCGGAGGCGCCGTCGCAGATCTGGCTGGCGCTGGCGGCGGTGAGGCGGCCGCCGTTCTCGTTGATCAGCTTGACGCCCTTGATGCCGTCCAGCGTGGCGTCGAAACGGATGCCCTCGTCGATGTGGTGGATATCGGTCGAGCCGTCGGCGCGGGTGATCTTGAGCGGGATGATCTCGTCCTTGAACTTGCCGGCCTGGGTGGCCGCGATCGCCTTCTGGTGGCTGTTGTAGGAGAACGCGTCGAGTTCGTCCTTCGAGAGATTGTATTTCTGCGCCAGCATCTCGGCGCCGGTGAACTGGCTGAACTGGATGTTCGGATAGCGCGCTTCCATGTTCGGGCTCTTGTAGGTGCCGAGCCCGGCCTTGGCGGCGAGAATGCTCGGCGTGCCCATCGGCACCCGCGTCATGCTCTCGACGCCGGCGGCGATCACGATGTCCATGCTGCCGGCCATCACCGCCTGCGCCGCGAAATGCAGGGCCTGCTGCGAGGAACCGCATTGGCGGTCGATCGAGGTCGCCGGCACGCTCTCCGGCAGCTTCGAGGCCAGCACCGCGTTGCGGCCGATATTGACCGCCTGCTCGCCGGCCTGGCCGACGCAGCCCATGATGACGTCCTCGATCTGCGCCGGATCGACGCCGGTGCGCTCCACCAGCGAATTGAGCACCTCGGCGGCGAGGTCGGCGGGATGCCAGCCGGCGAGGCGGCCTCCCTTGCGGCCGCCGGCGGTGCGCGCGGCGGCGACGATATAGGCTTCAGCCATGGCAGTCTCCGGTATGACGGTTGAAGGATGTGGCCGGATTTAACGGGCGGGGCCGGATTTAGTCAATCAATCAATTAACTCTTGAGCCGGACCGGCGCTTGCGCTTATCTGGAGACATGAGGTCGCATCTGAACGCCACAGCGCAGCACCGTTCGCCGGCGCGGAACGCCACCGCCGAAAAGCTCCTGGTCGCCGCCAGCGAGCTGATGATCGCGCGCCACGCCATCGACGTGTCGCTGAGCGACATCGCCCAGCAGTCCGGCGTCAACGCGGCGCTGGTCAAATATCATTTCGGCAACAAGGACGGGCTCTTGCTGGCGCTGCTGGCGCGCGACGCCGCCACCGAGACGGCCAATCTCGAATACCTGCTGGCGCAGCCGATCACGCCGACGGCGAAACTCAAGCTGCACATCGCCGGCATCATCAAGGCGTATCACCGCTTTCCCTACATGAACCGGCTGATCCACCTGCTGCTGCACGAAAGCAGCGCGGAGGCCGCCGACGAAGTCTCGAAGTTTTTCGTCGCCCCCCTGCTGGATTTTCACCGCCGGCTGCTGGCGGAGGGCGTCGCCGCCGGCGAGTTCCGCGAAATCGATCCGGTGCTGTTCTACACCAGCCTGATCGGGGCCTGCGATCACCTGTTCTTCGGCCGCCACGCGCTGTCGCGCGCGGTCGGCGTCGGGCCGGTGACCGACGAGGTCTGCCGCGATTATGTCGCCCATATCGAGACGATGCTGCTCGGCGGCATCCTGAAAACCGGCGCGGTGAACGCATGAGGATCGCCGCCCCGCGCCCGCGCTTGATCGAACGTTGATTGGATTTCCCAACAGAAAGGGTTTCAGATGCAGTTGAAAGACGTCGCCGTTCTCATCACCGGCGGGGGCTCCGGGCTCGGCGCCGCGACCGCGCGGGCGATGGCGGCCAAGGGCGCCAAGGTCGCCGTGCTCGACCAGAACAAGGACAACGCCGAGAAGGTGGCGGCGGAAATCAACGGCGTCGCGCTGGTCGGCGACGTCACCAGCGAGGAGCAGGTTCAGGCCGCGATCGCCAAGGCCGAGGCGGCCCATGGCGTCGCCCGCGTGCTGGTGAATTGCGCCGGCATCGGCGGCTCGATGCGCATCGTCAGCAAGGACGGCTCGATCTATCCGCTGGAGCGGTTCGCGCGGATCATCAACGTCAACCTGATCGGCACCTTCAACGTGCTGCGGCTGTTCGCCGGCCGGCTGGTGCCGACGCCGCCGGACGGCGAGGAGCGCGGCGTCATCATCAACACCGCCTCGGTCGCGGCCTATGAGGGCCAGATCGGCCAGATCGCCTATTCCGCCTCCAAGGGCGGCGTGGTCGGCCTGACCCTGCCGGCGGCGCGCGACCTCGCCCAGCACAAGATCCGCGTCAACACCATCGCGCCCGGCCTGTTCCTGACGCCGCTTCTGATGGGCCTCAGCGAGGAAGCCCGCAAGAGCCTCGGCGCGCAGGTGCCGCATCCGGCGCGGCTCGGCGCTGCCGACGAATACGGCGCGCTGGCGGTGCATATCGTCGAGAATCCGATGCTCAACGGCGAGACCATCCGCCTCGACGGCGCCATCCGCATGGCGCCGCGGTAACGGTTGTCATTGCAAGCACTCGGATCAGCGCTTCGCGCTGTCCGAGCACAGGCTCCGCGAAGCAATCCAGACTTTCTTTTGCGGCCCTGGATTGCTTCGTCGCTTCGCTCCTCGCAATGACGGATAATTATCCGCTCCTCGCAATGACGAACGGACATGGGAGTTCATGTAATGACGCAGCCGCTTTTGATCGAGCATGACGACGGCCTCGACCGCGTCACGCTCAATCGGCCTGACAGCCTCAACGCGCTCGATCCGACCCTGATCGACGCGCTCAACGATTATTTCGGCCGGCTCCAGCGCGACCGCGATACCCGCGTGGTGCTGCTCAAGGGCGCGGGCAAGGCGTTCTGCGCCGGGCTCGACCTGAAGGAGGCGATGAGCCGCCGCGCCGGACAGCACGAGCCGCCGGGCGTGACGGAATCGCTGGACGGGCAGCGCCGCATCGCCGACATCGTGATGCTGATGCGGCGCTGTCCGCAGCCGATCATTTCGCTCATTCACGGCGCGGCGGCCGGCGGCGGCTTCGCGCTGGCGCTGGCGTCCGACATCCGCATCGCGGCCAAAGGCGCGCGGATGAACTGCGCCTTCATCCGGATCGGCCTCGGCGGCTGCGACATCGGCACCAGTTACTTCCTGCCGCGCCTGGTCGGCGTCTCGGTCGCCTCCGAACTGATCCTCACCGGCCGTTTCATCGGCGCGGAGCGGGCGCTCGCGGTCGGGCTGGTGTCGGATGTCGTTGAGGAATCGCAACTGGAAGCGGCGGCGGAGCCCTACATCGACGCAATGCTGACCGCCTCGCCGGTGGGATTGCGGCTGTCGAAGGAGTGCCTCAACATGAGCGTCGACGCGCCCTCGATCGAGGCGGCGATCGCCATGGAGGACCGCAACCAGGTGTTGTGCAGCCGCTCGGAAGATTTCAACGAAGGCATCCGCGCGTTTCTCGAGAAGCGCAAGCCGGTTTACGTTCGGCGTTAAAGCAATCTCCGGTCAACGGAGGGCAACGGGAGAGCGACCATGGAAGGCAACGCGGCCAAGCCTCTTGACAAGCCTCTTGACAAGGCTCCTGAGAAGCCACCGTTCCGCAAGGTGAACTGGCTGCCGCGCGACATCGCGGTGGAGCGCCGGCCGGACGGCGTCATCGTGCTGAAATCGCGCATTCCGCTCGGCGACTACCTGCCGCACATTCCCGCCGCGCTGGCGCGCTGGGCCGTTGAGCGCCCCGACCACATCTGGCTGGCGCAGCGCCGCGGGCCGGAGCGGGCGTGGCGTCATGTCAGCTACGCGGAGGCCAAGCGCACCGTCGACGCGCTGACGCAAGCGATCCTCGACATGAATTTGCCCGAGGGCGCGCCGGTCGCGATCCTCTCCGGCAATTCCATCGAGCACGCGCTGATGACGCTGGCGGCGATGCAGGCGCGGCACCCGGCGGCGCCGGTGTCGCCGGCCTATTCGCTGATGAGCCAGGATCACGCCAAGCTGAAATACCTGTTCGGGCTGGTCAAGCCGAAGCTGGTGATGGTGCAGGACGGCGCGGTTTTCGCGAAGGCGCTGAACGCGCTCGATCTCACCGGCGTCACCGTGGTCCATGTCGATCGCCCGGCGGAGGGTATCGCCAGCCGGGCCTACGCCGATCTGGCGGCGACCCCCGTCACCGACGCGGTGGCGCGGTCGATCGACAGGATCACGCCGGACACCGTCGGCAAGCTGCTGTTCACGTCGGGCTCGACGGGAATGCCGAAGGCCGTCATCAACACCCAGCGCATGATGTGCGCCAACGCCCAGATGATGATGCAGGCGCGGCCGCGCGATCCGGACCGGCCGCCGCCGGTGTTCCTCGACTGGATGCCGTGGAACCACACCATGGGCGGCAACGCGCTGTTCAACCCGGCGCTGATCGACGGCGGCTCGCTGTACATCGACGACGGCCGCCCGCTGCCCGGGCAGTTCGAGGAAACGCTGCGCAACCTGCGCGAGATTTCGCCGACCTACTACGCCAACGCCCCGGTCGGCTACGCCGTGCTGGCGGCGGCGATGGAGAAGGACGACGCGCTGAACCGTTCGTTCTTCAAGAACCTGAGCATCATCGCCTATGGCGGCGCGCGGCTGCCGGACGATCTTTACGACCGCATGCAGGCGCTAGCGGTGCGCGCCACCGGCGAACGCATCGTGTTCTACACCGGCTGGGGATCGACCGAGACGGCGCCGACCTCGACCGGCACCTATTGGGACACCGAGCGCGTCGGCCTGATCGGGCTGCCGTTCCCCGGCGTCGAACTGAAGCTGGTGCCGGCGGGGCCGAAATACGAATTGCGGCTGCGCGGCATCAACGTCACGCCGGGCTATTATCGGCAGCCCGAATTGACGGCGCAGGCGTTCGACGAGGAAGGCTTCTATTGCATCGGCGACGCCGGCGTGTTCGTCGATCCCGACGATCCGTCGCAGGGGCTGATTTTCGCCGGCCGGGTGGTGGAGGATTTCAAGCTGTTCACCGGCACCTTCGTCCAGGTCGGCCCGCTGCGCACCGACGCCATCGCGGCGGCGTCCCCCGTCATTCACGACGCGCTGGTGACCGGGCAGGATCGCGCCTATGTCGGCCTGCTGGCGTGGCCCAATCTCCACGCCTGCCGGCAGTTGATCGGCGACCCCGACGCGACGTTCGAGGACGTGGTGAAGCATCCCGCCGTGATCGATTGCGTCCGCAAGGGCCTTGAGGCGCACAACGCCGCCGCGGGCGGCGCCTCCAGCCTGCGCATCGGCCGCGCCATGCTGCTGGTGGAGCCGCCCTCGATCGACGGCAACGAACTGACCGATAAAGGCTACATCAACCAGCGCGCCGGCCTCGACCGCCGCGCCGCGCTGGTCGAACGGCTCTACGCCGATCCGCCGGCGGATGATGTGATCGTGCTGAGATGACGACAAGCCGTCATTGCGAGCGCAGCGAAGCAATCCAGAAGGCCACAAAGCAAGGACTGGATTGCTTCGTCGCTTCGCTCCTCGCAATGACGAATAACCGATGAAGAAAGGCAGGCCATGAACTTCGAATTCTCCGACGACCAGAAGCAGCTTCGCGATCAGGCCCGGCGTTTTCTCGCGGAGACGTGTCCGCCGAAAGCGGTGCGGGCGGTGCTGGAGGGCGAGGCGGCCTATGACAAGGCGCTGTGGAAGGGCCTGGCCGACATGGGCTTCCTCGGCGTCGCCATTCCGGAAGCGTTCGGCGGCGCCGGCGCCGGTCATCTTGAGCTGTGCGTGATCGCCGAGGAGATGGGCCGCGCGCTGGCGCCGGTGCCGTTCGCCTCCACGGTCTATCTCGCCGCCGAGGCGCTGATGCTGGCGGGCAGCGAGGCGCAGAAACAGGCGTGGCTGCCGAAGATCGCCTCGGGCGCGGCGATCGGCACGCTGGCGCTGTTCGAGGGGCCGGGCAATCCGTCGCCGCAGGCGATCAAACTCAGCGCCGCCAACGGCGTGCTGAACGGCGTCAAGACGCCGGTGGCCGACGGGGCCATCGCCGATTTCGCCATCGTCGCCGCGCGCAACGGATCCAGCGGCCGCGAAACCGACGTCGCGCTGTATCTGGTCGATCTCAAGGCCGGCGGCGTGACGGCCCGGACGCTCGCCAGCGTCGATCCGTCGCGCAATCAGGCTGAATTGACGTTCAAGGACTGCAAGGGCGAGCCGCTCGGCGCGGCCAGCGAAGGCTGGAGCATCCTGACCCGCGTGCTCGACCGCGCCGCCGTGCTGATGGCGTTCGAGCAGGTCGGCGGCGCCGACCGCGCGCTGGAGATGGGCCGCGACTACGCGCTGGACCGCGTCGCATTTGGTAGGCCAATCGGCTCGTTCCAGGCGGTCAAGCATATCCTCGCCGACATGTATGTCGCCGCGACGCTGGCGCGCTCGAACTGCTATTACGGCGCATGGGCGCTGTCGACCGACGCCGGCGAACTCCCGGAGGCCGCCGCCACCGCGCGCATCAGCGCGACGCAGGCGTTCCAGCACTGTTCGAAGCAGAACATCCAGGTCCATGGCGGCATGGGCTTCACCTGGGAGTTCGACTGTCATCTTTATTACCGGCGCTCGAACGCGCTGGCGCTGGCGCTCGGCAGCCTGTCCTATTGGGAGGACCAGTTGATCGAGCGGATGCGCAAGAAGAACGCGGCGTGATGGTTGGACAGACAACATAACCGTCATTGCGAGCACTCGGATCAGTGCTTCGCACTGTCCGAGCGCAGGCTCCGCGAAGCAATCCAGAGCCACAGGGAAAGACTGGATTGCTTCGTCGCTTCGCTCCTCGCGATGACGAAAAGGAGACGACCATGAACTTCGACGATACCCCGCAGGAAGCCGCGTTCCGCGCCGAGGCGCGCGAATGGATCGCCGCGAATGCGCCGAAGCAATACGAGGACGAACTGGCGAAGGCGTCGCTCGGCCGGCTGGTGCTGTCGGGCGCCAACGTGCTCGATGTCGCCAAGGCCTGGCAGAAGAAGAAGGCCGACGCCGGCTGGGCCTGCCTGCACTGGCCCAAGGAATATGGCGGGCGCGGCTCGTCGCCGATCGAGCGCGTGATCTGGCAGCAGGAGGAAGGCGTGTTCGGCAAGCTCGGCCGGATGTTCATCATCGGCCATGGCATGTGCGGCCCGACCATGATGGCCTATGCCAGCGAGGAGCATAAGCGCCACTACCTGCCGCCGCTGGCGTCGGGCGAGAAGGTGTGGTGCCAGTTGTTCTCCGAGCCGGCGGGCGGCTCCGACGTCGCGGGACTTCGCACCCGCGCCGAGCGCGACGGCGACGACTGGATCATCAACGGCCAGAAGATCTGGACCTCCGGCGCGCATTATTCCGACTACGGCATCCTGATCACCCGCACCGACCCCACCGTGCCCAAGCACAAGGGGCTGACCATGTTCTTCCTCGACATGAAAAGCCCCGGCATCGAGATCAAGCCGATCAAGCAGGCCAACGGCCAGTCCGAATTCAACGAGGTGTATTTCACCGACGTGCGGATTCCGGACCACCAGCGGCTCGGCGCGGTCGGTGACGGCTGGAACGTGTCGCTCACCACGCTGATGAACGAGCGCATGTCGATCGGCGCGTCGGTCGCCACCGGCTTCCCGGAATTGTTCGACTATTGCAACGAGCTTGTGATCGACGGCCGGCCGGCGATCGATGACCGCGCCGTGCGCGCGAAACTCGCCAACTGGGCGGTGAAGGCCTCGGGTCTGAAATACACCGCCTTCCGTTCGATCTCGGCGCTGTCGCGCGGCGAGCGGCCGGGGCCGGAGAATTCCATCGGCAAGCTGGTGGCGGGATCGATGATCCAGGAGGTCGCGACCTACGCGCTCGATCTGCAAGGCGCGGCCGGCGTCGTCAGCGACCCCGCGCATGCCGAGGTCGAAGGCAAGTTTCAGGCGATGCTGCTGCGCTCGCCCGCGACCCGCGTCGAGGGCGGCACCGACGAGATTTTGCGCAACATCATCGCCGAGCGCGTGCTCGGCCTGCCGGGCGA
>JBDHSX010000163.1:0-8256 GCA_039808365.1 Xanthobacteraceae bacterium
GCACGTTGCGCGATACGGTGGTGTTCAGCATCATCGCCTCGGAATGGCCGACGGCGAAGGCGCATCTGACGTATCAATTGGAACGGCCGCGTTGATGGATCGGGCGGTTTCCAAAGGCGTCATTGCGGGCGGAGCGAAGCGATCCAGCTCCTTGCTACGCAGCGTTCTGGATTGCTTCGTCGCTTCGCTCCTCGCAATGACGGTTGTGGAAGCAGGATGGACACCTTCGACTATGTGATCGTCGGCGCGGGTTCGGCCGGGTGCGTGCTCGCCAATCGCCTGAGCGAGGACCAAGGCGTCACGGTCGGCGTGCTGGAGGCGGGGCCGCGCGACTGGCATCCGTATATCCATCTGCCGGCCGGCTTCATCAAGACCTTCTACGATCCGAATATCAACTGGTGCTATTCGCAGGAGCCGGGGCCGTGGACGGCAGGCCGTCGCATCTATGCGCCGCGCGGCAAGACGCTGGGCGGATCGAGCTCGATCAACGGCCACATCTATAATCGCGGCCAGCATCAGGATTTTGACACCTGGGCGCAACTCGGCAATCGCGGCTGGGGCTATCCCGACGTGCTGCCGTATTTCCGGCGGCTGGAGCGGCGCATCGGCGCGGGCGAGGACGCTTATCGCGGCCGCGACGGCGGATTGACGGTCACCGACATCGGTTGGCACGACGCGCTGTGCGACGCCTTCATCGAAGGCGCGGTCAGCCTCGGCATTCCGCGCAACCCGGATTACAACGGCAAGACCCAGGAGGGCGTGTCCTACGCCCAGCGCACCATCCACAACGGCCGCCGCGTCAGCGCGGCGACCGCGTTCCTGCATCCGGCGCTCAAGCGCGGCAACGTCCATGTCGTCACCCGCGCGCATGCGACGAGCGTGGTGTTCGACGGCCGGCGCGCGGTCGGCGTGCGCTACGCCAAGGGCGGCCGCGGCGGCGCGACGGGCGAGGTGCGGGCGCGCAAGGAGGTGATCCTGTGCGGCGGCGCGTACAACTCGCCGCAACTCTTGCAACTCTCCGGCGTCGGCGATCCGGCGCTGCTGCGATCGCTCGGCATCGAAGTGCGCCACGCGCTGCCCGGCGTCGGCGAAGGCTTGCAGGATCACTACGCGCCGCGCTCGGTGGCGCGGGTGAAGAACATCCGGACCATCAACGAACGCGCGCGCGGATTCAACCTGGCGCTGGAGGCGATCAAATGGGCGACGACGCGGCGCGGCATTCTCGCGCTGTCGCCGACCATGGTCTATTGCTTCTGGCATTCCGGCGAGACCACCGAAAGCTCCGATCTGCAACTGACCTTCACGCCGGCGAGCTACAAGGAGGGCGTGCAAGGCCAGTTGGAGGACGCGCCGGGCATGACGGTCGCGTCGTGGCAGCAGCGGCCGGAAAGCCGCGGCTATGTGCATTGCCGCTCCAGCGATCCGTTCGAGGCGCCGCTGATCCAGACCAATTATCTCGACGCCGAACTCGACCGCCGCGTCGTCGTCGCCGGCATGAAGCTGGCGCGGCGGCTGCTCGCCTCCCGGCCGCTCGCGCCCTATTACGAGCGCGAGGATTTTCCGGGGCCGAACGTCGTGACCGACGACGAGTTTCTCGCGGCGGCGACCGAGCGCGGCACCACCACGTTTCATCCCGGCTGCACCTGCCGGATGGGACCGGCCGGCGCGCCGTGGGCGGTGGTGGACGACCGGCTGCGCGTCCACGGGCTGGAGGGTTTGCGCGTGGTCGACGCCTCGATCATGCCGCGCATGATCTCCGCCAACCTCAACGCCTCCACCATGATGATCGCCGACAAGGCGTCGGATTTCATCCGGGGGAGGGCGGCGCTGGAGAGCGCGGTGGTTGATGCGTCGTCTTGAGGAACTGACTTCAAAAGCATTCGATTGAATCGACGCCCGACGGCGTCATTGCGAGGAGCGTGAGCGACGAAGCAATCCAGAGCTACAAGGAAAGGACTGGATTGCTTCGCGGAGCCTGTGCTCGGACAACGCGAAGCGTTGATCCGAGTGCCCGCAATGACCGTGTTTCGGGTTCAGGCAACCGGTTAGTTACGAGAGAATTTCCTATTTTGATGGAAGCGTCATTGCCGGGCTTGACCCGGCAATCCATCATATTCCAAGAAGATGATGGTTACGCGGATCAAGTCCGCGCATGACGGCAGTGATTCCGTCAAAAGCGGAACGCATCTAACGCGAGGATGCTGGGTCCCCGCCGGCGCGGGGACGACGATTGTCGTGTTGCGACTACTCGTACACGAACGCCGCGTCCTTCAGGTCGATCTGCGGAAACTCGTCCTTCTCGGCCCAGTAATCCTGATTATGCTGCCATTCCGGCTTGTCGCCGCGTTTCGGCAACAGGTGCATGCCGCGCATCATGTAGCCCGGATTGAAGTTCTCCGGATCGATCCAGTCGAGCAGCGGCATGTCCTTGTCTTCGGGGCGCAGCGCCGGTGTCACCTTGCGCGCGCCGATCGCCTTCATGTGCTTGAGCAGCGCGCAGACGAAGTCGGCGACCAGATCGACCCGCAAGGTCCAGCTCGCGCGGAAATAGCCGAACACCCAGACCAGGTTCGGCACGCCGGTGAACATCATGCCGCGATAAGTCACGGTATCGGCGAAATCGAGCGGCTTGCCGTCGATCGAAAACGCGATGTCGCCGGTCGGCAGCAGGTTGAAGCCGGTGGCGGTGACGATGATGTCGGCCTCAAGCGTCTTGCCGGATTTCAGGAGAATGCCGGTTTCGGTGAAGCGCTCGATCTCGTCGGTGATCACCGACGCCTTGCCGGACGCGATGCCCTTGAACAGGTCGCCGTCGGGAATGAAGGCGATGCGCTGCCGCCATGGCCGGTAGCGCGGGGTGAAGTGGGTCTTGATGTCGTAGTCCGGCCCGAGATAGGCGACGACGCCGGCCATCAGGTCCTGCTTCGCGCCCTCCGGGTCCTTGAAGGTCTTGCGGGTGAAGGCATCCTGTTCGTACAAAATCTTGCGGCGGACGATTTCGTGAATCCAGCTTTCGTCGACTTGCAGCCGGCGCAGTTCGTCGGCGATCTCGATGGCGTTGCGGCCGACGCGGAAGTAGGTCGGCGAGCGTTGCAGCATGGTGACGTGGGCGCAATCGTCGGCGATGTTCGGCACCAGCGTCGCGGCGGTGGCGCCGGAGCCGATCACGATCACCTTCTTGTCCTTGTAGTCGAGATCCGCCGGCCATTTCTGCGGATGCACGATGCGGCCCTTGAAGGAGGCCATTTCCGGCCATTGCGGGGTGTAGCCCTCGGTATGGCGATAATAGCCCTGGCACATCCAGAAGAAATTGGTGGTGAAGCGCAGCCGCTCGCCGGTGTCGCCGCGCTCGGCGATAATGGTCCAGAGATTGTCGGCGTTCGACCAGTCGGCGCTGAGGATGCGGTGGTGGTAGCGGATATATTGGGCGAGGTCGTTCTCGTCGATCACCTCGCTCATGTATTTGAGGATTTCGGCGGCGGTGGCGATCGGCGCGCCGACCCACGGCTTGAAGCGATAGCCGAAAGTGTAGAGGTCGCTGTCGGAGCGGATGCCGGGATAGCGGTGCGTCCACCAGGTGCCGCCGAAATGATCCTGCGCCTCCAGGATCACGAAGCTGGTGCCTGGACATTGCGTGGTCAGGTGATAGGCCGCGCCGACGCCTGAGATGCCGGCGCCGACGATGAGCACGTCGAAGTGCCCGGCTTCGAGCGGGCTGTCGGCTTCGATCCTGGTCTGAACGTTCATGGCGCCATCTCCTCAACAGTCATTGCGAGGAGCGAACCGACGAGGCAATCCAGACCCCCCACCCCAACCCTCCGCACGCGGGGGAGGGGGAAGGGAGGGGAAATTGCTTCGCTTCGCTCGCAACGACGATCCGTTCCGGTTCAGTCATCGACTGTCGCCGCCCGCCGACGCCGCATCTTGCGCGCAGATGCTATCGGGGCGCGGCTCTCACACCTCGCGGCGGCTGAGGAAGGCGAGACGCTCGAACAGGTGGACGTCCTGCTCGTTCTTCAGGAGCGCGCCGTGCAGCGGCGGGATCAGCTTGCGCGGGTCGCGCTCGCGCAGCATTTCCGGGGTGAATTCCTCGTTGAGCAGGAGCTTGAGCCAGTCCAGCAGTTCGGAGGTGGAAGGCTTCTTCTTCAGGCCCGGCACCTCGCGCACCTCGAAGAAGATTTTCAAGGCTTCCTGCACCAGCCGCTTCTGGATGTCGGGGAAGTGGACGTCGACGATCCGCGCCATCGTCTCCTGATCCGGGAACTTGATGTAGTGGAAAAAACAGCGGCGCAGGAAGGCGTCCGGCAGTTCCTTCTCGTTGTTGGAGGTGATCATGACGATCGGGCGCTCCTTCGCCTTGATCGTCTCGCCGGTCTCGTAGACGTAGAACTCCATGCGGTCGAGTTCCAGCAACAGGTCGTTGGGAAACTCGATGTCGGCCTTGTCGATCTCGTCGATCAGGAGCACCGGGCGCCTGGCGTGGGTGAAGGCTTCCCACAATTTGCCGCGCTTGATGTAATTCGAGATGTCGGAGACGCGGGCGTCGCCGAGCTGGCTGTCGCGCAGCCGCGACACCGCATCGTATTCGTATAGGCCCTGCTGCGCCTTGGTGGTGGACTTGATGTGCCAGGTCAGGAGCGGCGCGCCGATCGCCTTGGCGACTTCCTCGGCCAGCACCGTCTTGCCGGTGCCGGGCTCGCCCTTCACCAGCAACGGGCGTTCGAGCACGATGGCGGCGTTGACCGCGACCTTGAGATCCTCGGTCGCGACGTAGTCTTGGGTGCCGGTAAACTTCATCGATGGATGCCTTGCTGCTTTCACGAATGGAGGAGCGCAATGCTCCTCCGAACACGCAACGACCGCCCCGCGGCGGCCGCTGCCGGATGATGGAAACCTACGCGCGTCGTATCAGCGACAGGATCACCAGGACGACGATGCCGCCGATCGCCGCGTTGATGATGGCGCGGATCACGCCGGTGCCGAGGTTGATGCCGAGTTGCGGCAACAGCCAGCCTGCGACCACCGCGCCGATGATGCCGACGACGATGTTGCCGAGCAGGCCGAAGCCGCCGCCGCGCACCACGAGGCCGGCGAGCCAGCCGGCGATGGCGCCGACGATGAGCCAGACGATAATGGATTCAATACCCATGGAGCTATCCCCTGTTGCGGCAGTCGAGGTTGCGCGCCGCTGCGCCTCGGCACTTTAGTAGAAAAACTGGGCAGGTCCAGTGAACGGCACGCCGCTGTTCCCCGTCAATCCGCCGCCCTGCACGGCAGCCGTGACGGGCCGCCCCTTGACGAAAGCGCCCCGGCGCGCAATCTGCTCCCTATGTTTTTGCAATTCTTCACATCGCTGCGCGATGCCCAGGTCCCCGTCACCCTGCGGGAATACCTCACGCTGATGGAAGCCCTCGACGCCGATCTGGCCGGCCAGAGCGTCGAGGATTTCTATTATTTGTCGCGCGCCGCGCTGGTCAAGGACGAGCGCAACCTCGACAAGTTCGACCGGGTGTTCGGGGCCACCTTCAAGGGCCTGGAAAACCTGCTCGACGCCATGGAGAAGGCGGAGATTCCCGCCGAATGGCTGAAGAAGCTCGCGGAGAAGTACCTCACCGACGAGGAAAAGAAGCAGATCGAGGCCATGGGCTGGGACAAGCTCATGGAGACGCTGAAGAAGCGCCTTGAGGAGCAGAAGAAGCGCCACCAGGGCGGCTCGAAGTGGATCGGCACCGCCGGGACCTCGCCGTTCGGGGCCTATGGCTACAATCCCGAAGGGGTGCGGATCGGCCAGGAGAAGAGCCGCAACAACCGCGCGGTGAAGGTGTGGGACAAGCGCGAGTTCAAGGATCTCGACGGCAACGTCGAACTCGGCATCCGCAACATCAAGGTGGCGCTGCGGCGCTTGCGCAAGTTCGCCCGCACCGGCGCGCCGGACGAACTCGATCTCGACACCACCATCAAGGAAACCGCCAATCACGGCTATCTCGACGTGCATATGCGCCCGGAGCGGCGCAACGCGGTCAAGGTGCTGGTGTTCTTCGACATCGGCGGGTCGATGGATTCGCATATCGCGCAGGTCGAGGAACTGTTTTCGGCGGCCAAGACCGAATTCAAGCACATGGAATATTTTTACTTCCACAACTGCCTTTATGAGGGCGTGTGGAAGCAGAACAAGCGCCGTTTCACCGACCGCACGCCGACCTGGGACGTGCTGCACAAGTACCCTCACGATTACAAGGTGGTGTTCGTCGGCGACGCCTCGATGTCGCCTTACGAGATCATGGTGCCGGGCGGCTCGGTCGAGCACGTCAACGAGGAGGCCGGCTCGGTCTGGCTGGAGCGGATCACCCGGACCTATCCGCACGCGGTCTGGCTCAATCCGGTCGCCAGGAAGCATTGGGATTACTCGGAATCCACCACGATCATCCGGCGGCTGTTCTCGGAGCGCATGTTCCCGCTGACGATCGAGGGTCTGGAAGGCGCGATGAAGGAACTGGTGAGGTAATAACAATGGCGCAGACGATCACCCGCGGCTTCAAGAAGCTGCTTGAGGAAGCCGACAAGGAAATCGAGACCATGAACGTCGCCGACGCCAAGGCGGCGGTCGAGCGCGGCGAGGCGGTGATCGTCGACATTCGCGATCCGCGCGAACTGGAACGCGAGGGGAGGATCCCCGGCTCGTTCGCCTGCACGCGCGGCATGCTGGAATTCTGGATCGATCCGGAAAGCCCCTACGCCAAGCCGATCTTTCAGGAGGAAGGCAAGAAGTTCATTTTCCATTGCGCCGGCGGCTGGCGCTCGGCTCTCGCCGCCAAGACCGCGCAGGACATGGGCTTGAAGCCGGTGGCGCATCTTGGCGGCGGCTTCAAAGCCTGGCGCGACGCCGGCGAGGCGGTGGAGAAGGTGACGCCGAAGGCGAAGTAGTCCGAGAACCTTCATTTGCATCATTGCGAGGAGCGCGGTTCCTCCGTCATTGCGAGGAGCGCAGCGACGAAGCAATCCAGAGGCCGCAAAGGAAGACTGGATTGCTTCGCTTCGCTCGCAATGACGGTGGCGGCGGTTGTCGGCTTCATCGAAATCGGAGATCGCATCATGGCATCATCGGACGATCCTCTCGTTTCCACCGAGTGGCTGGCGGCGCATCTCGACGATCCGCGCGTCAAGGTGATCGACGCGACCTTCAAGATGCCCGGCGTGTTGCCGCTGCCGATCGATGATTTTCGTGGCGGGCACATTCCCGGCGCGGCGTTCTTCGATGTCGACGCGGTGTCGGATCATGCGTCGCCGCTGCCGCATATGTATCCCGACGGCGCGCAGTTCGCGCGCGACGTCGCCGCGCTCGGCATCTCCGACGGCGACACCGTGGTGGTCTATGACGCCGGCGGCTGGGTGGCCGCGCCGCGCGCGTGGTGGATGTTTTTGTCGTTCGGCCATCGCGACGTCAAAATCCTTGAAGGCGGGTTGAAGAAATGGCGCGCCGAGGGCCGCGCGGTCGAGGCCGGCGACGTCACGCCGCGACCCGGTCGCTACAGCCCCGCGACGCTCGATGCGGGTTTCGTCCGCAGCCAGGCCCAGATGGTCGCCAATCTCGATAGCGGGGCGGAGCAGGTGGTGGACGCACGCGCCGCCGGCCGTTTCGACGGCAGCGTCGCCGAGCCGCGCGCCGGCCTGCGCTCGGGCCACATCCCCGGCAGCCGCAACCTGCCGTACAACCAGTTGATCGACCCTGAAACCGGGACGATGAAGCCGCTCGACGCCGTGCGCGACGCCTTCGCGGCCGCCGGTATCGATCTGGCGAGGCCGGTGGTCACCACCTGCGGCTCCGGCGTGTCCGCTGCCGTGCTGACGCTGGCGCTGTATCGCCTCGGCGTGCGCGGTTCGGCGCTGTACGACGGCTCGTGGTCGGAATGGGGCCTCGAAGGCGGCCCGCCGGTGGCGACCGGCGCGGCCTGACCCCGCGGGCATCTCTTATTCGAACGGCGACGCGGGGGCGGAGACGGCGGGCTGCGGCCTGACGGCCCGTCGCGCGCGCAACGCTGCCAGCCGGCGCGTTCGGGCGGCCCGTTGCGCCGCGTGGTCCCGCGCCAGCGCCGATTGGCGCGAGCGCGGCAGCGGAACCGGCCCGGTGACGACGGCGGACGGATCGGGGTCCGCCGACGGCGCGGGTTCGGCCGGCGCCAGCGTCGCGGTCCGGATCGGTGCGGCGGCGGGCTCCAGCGGAGCGGGGCCGGGCGGCTCGGTGGCGATGGCGACCGG
>JBDHSX010000164.1:0-8226 GCA_039808365.1 Xanthobacteraceae bacterium
CTTTTTTCCGCCGCCTTCGGCTTTGCATCGCGATCCAAAAAAGCCGTCGCCGGCCGTCTTCCACTCCGTTCCAGCCCTGAAGGGTGCAGGGCCGATCGCCCCCGGCCTCACGACCCGCATCGAGGTCGCAATGGTGCGGCCCGACAGGAAAAGGAATACGACAATGGCGACCATCGGCACCTTCACCAAGAACGAAAACGGCAACGGCTTCACCGGCGCGGTCAAGACCCTGACCCTCAACGTCAAGGCCAAGCTCATCGCCACCGAGGGCGAAAACGAACGCGCTCCCGACTTCCGCATCTTCGCCGGTGCGACAGAGTTCGGCGCGGCCTGGAAGAAGGTCGCCCGCGAGACGCAGCGCGAATACCTCTCCGTCAAGCTGGACGATCCGAGCTTCCCGGCACCGATCTACGCCAGCCTGGTCGAAGCCGAGGACGGCAGCGGTCACAACCTCATCTGGTCCCGCCGCAACGGCGACTGAGGCCAGCACAGCCCAAGGAGCCCCGCCGAGCGCGGGGCTTCTTCATGCTCATGTCCGCCGCCTTTCAAAAAAGACGGAGATCGGGATGCAGGCTTTCCGGTTTTCAGGTTTTGCGTGATCCCGATCGGATCTTACTCCCGGCATCCGCTGACGCTTCTGCCGGCTTGTTTTTGCTAGGGGCGCTGCCCCCGCGCGGCGCAAGGGATCGCTGACGCTCGGCCGGGCCGGTCTCCCCAGCCTTCCGCGCGGATACGTGCTTGCGCACTGTCGCCAAACCTCCATCCGCTTGTGCAGGCCGGGTGATCCCCCTCCGGCCCGTCCGCCCTTGCACCTTGCTACCCCGGTCTCGCCGACGGGCAGGGTTGCAGCGCAGCGCTGCGCTCCAACCCAAGCCCAATAGGAGAAAGACCATGAACGTCATGACCATCAACGCCAGCCAGCCGGTTTCCAAGGGGTATCGCGTGGACCTTTCGCGCGGCGAGCGGATCGGCCGCGTTTCGTCGGAATGGTTTTCGCGACCCGATGATGAGAGGTATTTGAGCCTGACCGAGCTTTACGACGCCGTGAAGTCCCGCGCGGATCGCGCCAAGGCCCGCACCGTGGAAAGCCGCGCCTTGCGCGTGGAGGCGAGCCGGGAAGATGCCGAGCGGCTTGCGCTGATCGTCCCCGGACAGGAGCAGCCGATTGCCGCGACACATTGGAGTTTCGGTCAGTTGTGCAGCCTTGTCGGTGCACCAGCCACCTATATGCGCCAGCTTCCCGCGCCGCTCGCAGGCATCAATCTACAGCATGGCTTGCTGTCGCACCGTGTCGAGCTTTTGAAGACCTTGGAGGCCGAGGACGGACGCATTGAATTGCGCGCCGTCACCGGCCCGGACTATGGCCGCATCTGGGATCACGAGCTTGTCGCCGCCGTCATGAAGATCGCGGGCAATGGCGTCGGCGATACCATGTGGAAGGTGCCGGGGGTTCTGGATTGGGCGACCATGACGCATAATCCCTTTGCGGACCTGACCAAGGACACGACGACGCTTTACGCCAGCGACCGCGATGTTTTCCTTTTCCTCGTGGACGACACCCATCCCATCGAGGCCGGACGCCTGCCGAACGGAGAGCCGGACCTTTATTTCCGGGGTTTCTATTGCTGGAATAGCGAAGTCGGATCGAAGACGCTTGGCATCGCCTCTTTCTATTTGCGCGCCGTTTGCATGAATCGCAATTTGTGGGGTGTGGAAGGTTTCGAGGAAATCAGCATCCGGCACAGCAAGTTTGCCGCGCAGCGCTTCGCCCATGAGGCTGCGCCCGCATTGACCAGCTTCGCCCATTCCTCGCCCGCGCCATTTGTGGCCGGGATCAAGGCGGCTCGCGAGCGCATCGTTGCCCGCACAGACGAGGACCGCGAAACCTTCCTGCGCAAGCGCGGGTTCAGCAAGGCCGAGACCGGCAGAATCATCGAGATCGTGCTTTCCGAGGAAGGCCGTCCGCCCGAAAGCATCTTCGATTTTGTGCAGGGCATGACGGCGCACGCCCGCACCAAGGCGCATCAGGACACGCGCCTTAACCTGGAGGCGAAGGCAAAAACGTTGCTGGAGAAGGCCGCATAATCAGCAGAGCCGCGCAGCCGGCAAATCCGGTTGCGCGGCTTTCCGCCTTTCAGGTTTTGCACATTCGGAAAATTTTGCGCCAATCCGCAACGGCGGATCGGCGGCGCGGCCGTGCGCAGAACACCGTCGCCGCTCGCCGGGCTGCGCCCGGCTCGCGAAAACACAGCAGCAATGTTAAGAATGAAGTAACTAAAAACGATCGGTCGAACCGTTCAAGATATCGGAATCTGCCGGCTACTCGCAGGTTTCCGTCTCCGCCAAGCTCCCTTTCCGGGTGGTGCATTGCCCGGAATAGTGGGGTGACGCCATGCTCAAGAGCATCAATTGGCGCTCGCCTGCGGCGTATCAGTACACGGAACAGATTCCCGCCGCCGGCTTCGCCTGGGAATATCTCCGACGCGACGACGATTATCATCGCGCCTTCCAGAACATCGCAGATATCAAAAACCTTTCGACTGAGCGCCTGGACGAGTTTTCCCAGCGCTGGGGGTTGCGATTTCCCCTGCGACCCCGAAAACGATCCTGATCGGCAAGCGCTATTCTGGATTCCTTCGCTCCAGCCGCGAGCCGTGACGCTGTTGCCCGTGCAGCACAGGGAAGGCGCGACCGAGCCGATCGTGACGCTCGCGCGTCTCGATGGTCTCGATCTTCGCAATGCCTCGGACGGCTGGCATGGCATCTGGCAGGTCGATGGCGTCACGCATCAATTCTGGTTGCCAGAGGCCGATCCCGACGCGCCGGCAATCTATGGGATATTCTCGCTGGTCGATGCCTTCCATGATCTGCGCTCCCATGCGGCCCACCGCTTGGGGCGCTCCCTCAGAGGCCGAGCGCCTGGTCGCGATTTCCGCCAAATGCCGGCACGGCTCCGGCGCTTCCATATCCTGTCGCTGCGCGCGCTCGACGCGCACCAGCGCGGCGAGAGCTACCGCACCATCGCCGAAGTCTTGTTCGGCTTTCACGGCACGAAAGAAGATTGGGAAACCGACCCGCGCAAAAATCAGGTCCGCCGTCTCATCGGCAACGGGCTGAAAATGATGCGCGACGGCCACCGCCTGTTGCTGCACTATCCGATCAAACCAGTATCGCCGAAATAGCCCGACGTCGGAGTGTTTGATCAGGCTACCTTTCCTCAAAGTTTGTCGTTCCAGACAACCAACCCGTTTCGACCGGCATCCTTGGCGGCATAAAGCGCCTTGTCTGCCGAACGTAGAAGGCAGTCGCGGATCGCGATCGGAGGAATGTCTCGTGGGATCGTCGTCAGGCCGGTAATGCCGATGCTGACCGTTAGCCGAGGGAACGGGCCGTCACCGTTCTGGATGGCAAGATCAGCAACGGCCCTCTGTATGGTCCGCCCGACATGCTCCGCACCGGTGAGCGTCGTATTCGGCAGTACGACCACGAATTCGTCGCCGCCATAGCGTGCCGCGCAGTCGCCCGGCCGCCGCACCGCGGACTGGATGGCGGCCCCAATGGCCTTCAGGCTTTCATCGCCGGCGACATGGCCACGCCGATCATTGTAGGGCTTGAAACAGTCTACATCGACAATCGCGACGGCGATCGGATTCAGCTCGCGCCGGCAACGACGGATTTCTCGCTCGAAGAATTTTTCAAGTCCGTAGCGGTTGACCAATCCGGTCAGCGCATCCTTCTCGGCGAATATCCTGATTTCTTTGTAGGCAGCCAGCAGATTATCGTTGGCGACAGCCAGCGCCGTCTCCAATTTCTTCTGCTTCGAGATGTCGGTGAGTGCGACAGCGATTGCGGAAACGCCGGTGTCGCCATCGCGCGCGATAGGGTTCACAGCGACGAGCAGGGTGCGCCCCGCGAACACGATCTCGCGATCGGGAATCGTTTGCATGGAATCGAACAGCTCGAAATCCTGGCGCGCCTTCGCAACGAGATCAGCCGGACAGAAATCCAACATGGATTTGCCGAAAAACTCGTCTGGTTTGGTGTTACAGAGATCTGCGTATTTACGGTTCGCAGCGATGTAGCGTGCCTCGCGATCGAGCAGGCAGACGGACACCGGCAATGAGAGGAATACCTGTCTCAGTTCATCAACGGGCAACCGATAGATCATCTGCAATAGTCCCCCCGGACCGCCTCATCTTATTCGCCCTCGTTCATTTGTTGAGAGATTAGCAGCCGCCGAAACAGACAAAGCACTCACAAACTGTAGGTCGTTTGAGGTAAATAAAAGCAAACTTTCGTTCACATCTTCGGGCAACAATTCGCTAACTGTCATTCCGAACAGCCTGCTCCAATATCCGGCGGTAGCCACCCTTGGAAAGCCATTGCGCGCGCGAGAGATGGCTTTCCCAGCAATGGCGCGTGCGCGCTTCTTCGGTCACAGGATCTCGGTGCAGGACAACGCGCGCAACCTCGCTCCAGTCCGCGCCGTCGCGGCTGGCATCCAGCAAGCGCATGTAGGTCACGTAATGCTGCTCGTCATAGGGCGTGATCGTCGGCCCGCGCGGCGCTTCGTCCTCGACATCAGGGTCAAGTCGCAGCCGCGCCTGCATGAAATTTATCCTTTCCAGTAACTTAATGCGGACAATAATGCGGCAAGTTTAGCAACCAGAATGAATAGCATAGTCCTGCACGATTAGGAACGATCATTCCTAGAATGATCGTTCCTATGCTGATCCCTTCCGGCCATGGATCTCAAAGAGGTCATGGCGAGAAATCTGCGTCAGGCACGTCATGATAAGAAGCTGACCCAAGAAGAACTGGCCGACCGCGCCGGCCTGAGTATGCGCTATGTCGGTGCCATCGAGCGCGGTGACGTATCCGCCAGCGTAACCGTGCTCGGTCAAATTGCTGATGCCCTTGAGATTGAGCCCGGTGAGCTGCTGAAAAGGGCCAGTAAACCGAGATAATCGCCGATCTCGCGTCGACACCGCCGGCCACAGCGCTGGGCGGCTACAAACAACGACTCCAATCAGAAAGCAAAAGGGGGTGCCGTCAGCGCGTAAGCGCAAATGCGGCACGCTACAGGGCGCCGATCCCTCGCCATGGTTCGCCATAGCTTGCTGTCGTCACCGACAGCCGCACGCCATTGCGAACCGGAGGTGATCTTATGCGCGACCCATTGGCGGGTCTGCCGCCACGACTCTTGCGCACGCCCGAAGCTGCCCGCTTCCTTGGCATCTCGCTGCGCACTCTGGAGAAGCACCGGACCTATGGCACCGGGCCGACCTATCGCAAGATTGGTGGCCGGGTCGTCTATACGGTTGATGACCTGCTCGACTGGTCCGCGCTCGGTGCCCGCAAATCCACCCACGACGAGAACGCCGGCACGGTCTTTCCCGCTCGCCCGCTGACCCCGCAGGAACGGGGTGGACGCTGAATGCTGGGCGAGGACGACGACAAGCATCAGCTTGGCAGCGAGCGCAGCCGCCTCGACCCCTTCGTGGTCGCGACCGGCGATGCCACGCCGCGCGATCAGCGCGATTTGATGGAACGGCCGTTCTTTTCGCTGGCGAAGACGCCGCGCACCAGGCCGATTCTTTACAAGACCGCCGACGTGGAAGTGCAAGTGCTCGGGATGCCCGAACACGGCATGGCGACCATTTGGGACGCCGATGTGCTGATATGGGCGGCCTCGCAGATCGTCGCAGCCGAGAACAACGGCCTCACCACATCGAGGTTCTTCCGCTTCACGCCGTATCATCTGCTGCGCGCCATCGGCCGTCCAACCGGCAACCGTCAATATGTTCTGCTGAAGGCTGCGCTCGCGCGCCTGCAATCCACCGTCATCGCCACCACGATCCGCAACGGCCCGCATTGGCGGCGCCGGCAATTCTCATGGATCAACGAGTGGGAGGAAATGACGACGCGCGCCGGCCGCGTCGAGGGCATGGAATTCGTCCTGCCCGAATGGTTCTACAACAGCGTCGTCGATCGCTCGCTGGTGCTGACGATCGACCCGGCTTATTTCCGACTGACCGGCGGCATCGAACGTTGGCTCTACCGCGTCGCGCGCAAGCACGCCGGCCACCAGCGCCATGGCTGGCTTTTCGAGATCGCGCATCTGCATGTGAAATCCGGCAGTCTCGCGCGCGTCTCGGACTTTGCGCTCGACCTGCGCCGCATCACGGCGCGTCAGCCGCTGCCCGGCTATCGCCTTCAGATCGAACGCAGCGACGGCCGCGAGCTGCTGCGTATCCGGCCCGAGAACTCGTCCACAGTGCCTGTTGATAAGGGTGTTAAAACCATCGGCACATCAGGCGCACGGGGTATCGGCACATCAGGCGCAACACTATCGGCACATCAGGCGCACGAACCGCAGCTAAATCTCTGGCATCAAAACGAAAACCGCGCGCCTAACTTATATAACAGTGAATCTAACTTAGATTCTGTAGCGCGCGGACAAGACGCCCACGGTGCCGCGAAACGGTCGAGGCAAACGCCATGACCGTGTTGACCGGCGACTGCCGTGCCCTGATGCCGGCGCACGCACCCTTCGACCTGATCCTCGCCGATCCGCCTTATGGCGACACGTCGCTCGCCTGGGATCGGCGCGTCGACGGCTGGCTACAGCTCGCGCGTGCCGCGCTCGCGCCGACCGGCTCGCTCTGGGTGTTCGGATCGCTGCGCTCGTTCATGGCGACGGCAAACCGCTTCACGGAAGCCGGCCTTCGCTACGCACAGGAGATCGTCTGGGAGAAACAGAACGGCTCCGGCTTCCATGCCGATCGCTTCAAGCGGGTGCATGAGCTGGCCGCGCAGTTCTATCCGGCCGCATCGCCCTGGCGCGACATCTACAACGATGTTCAGACGACGCCCGACGCGACGGCGCGTACCGTGCGGCGCAAGCGCCGGCCACCGCACACCGGCCACATCGACGTCGGCCATTACATCAGCCAGGACGGCGGGCCGCGCCTGATGCGCTCCGTCATCACCGTGCGCAACTGCCACGGCCGCGCCATCCATCCGACCGAGAAGCCGTCCGCGCTTCTCGAAATCCTGATCCGCACGAGTTGCCCTGTGGGTGGCCTGGTCGGCGACTGGTTCGCCGGATCGGGCGCGGCCGGTGAAGCCTGCCGGCTTTCCGGCCGACGCTATCTCGGCTGCGAGATCGACGCCGCGATGGCCGAGCGAGCCCGCTCACGGATCGCCGCCGTGCTGCCGTTCCATGACGGAGCTGGCGCGACCGCACCGCTCGCCCCCGAATTTTCCCGCATCGAAGGAGAGAGATCATGACCGGCCACGCGGCACGCCGCGCGCACGGCCGTCCACGGCCGGATGGGCCAGCACCGTTCACCACCCTGGTCGAACTGACCTTCGAAAAGCGCAAGATCGAGCACTGGATACGCTTCGGCCACAAGAGCTACGAACAGATTCTCGACCGCCGCCGCAGCGTCGTCGGCTTCGCGCCGAACAGCGTCTTTGCCTTCGTCCGCTGGGCGGCCGGCGAGCACGGGACCATCATTTCACGCATCGACATCGTGCGCGCCATTGGCCGCGGCGAGCCGTTCCAGACATTGCCCTTCGTGCGACCCGGCGGCGACATCCTGTTGCGTCTCGACACCTGGGCGAAGGTCGAGAAGGCGTTGCAGGCGATCGACGCCGTGGAAGCGCTGGGCCTCGATGCGGCCGACGTGTCGCCCGATCACTGGCGGCACGTCCACAACCGTCTGGTGGCCGGTCAGGAGCCGCGCGCCTATACGCCGGAACGTCATGCGGCATGGCTCTGTCGCCGCAGGATCGCGCCATGACGCGCGCCGGTCTCATGCTCGCGACCGCGTTCGCTGTGTTCGGCGTTGGTTATCCCGGCCTCACGCCCATGCCCATCAAACTGATCTGGAATGCTTCGGCCAGTGCGCCGATCGGCTTCTATACGATCGACTTCGCCGGTCCGTTCGAGGTGACTGATCTGGTCGCCGTGGACGCGCCCGAACCGCTTGCGAGTTTCCTCGCCGAGCGTGGCTATCTGCCGAAGGGCGTGCCGCTCCTGAAGCGCGTGCGCGCCGTCTCCGGACAGACCGTTTGCAGGTCCGGCCACGTCGTCACCGTCGATGGCGTGATTGCCGGCGCAGCACTGGAGCGCGACCGCTCTGGCCGCGATCTGCCCGTCTGGCAGGGATGCCGGCGCATCCACACCGGCGAAATCTTCCTGATGAACTGGCAGGTCCG
>JBDHSX010000165.1:0-8193 GCA_039808365.1 Xanthobacteraceae bacterium
GGAAAATGGCGCGAGAGACGGGGCTCGAACCCGCGACCTCCGGCGTGACAGGCCGGCACTCTAACCAACTGAGCTACTCCCGCACGGATCGAAGCCGATCCAGTCGTGGAGGTGGGACTTAAAGGGGCGGCCATCGCAAGTCAAGCTGGTTTGGAACATGTCGGGAAAAGCCCTCGCGGATCGGCCGTTTCGCGCGCGCCCTGCGACGAAAACCCGGCCATTTACGGGGAAAACCACGTAGTCAGCACCCCCCCGAATCAACTAATGCCTGATACGTCGTCACTTTTGAAATTCGAACCACGAGGAGGGCCTGGAAATGGCGAAGAAAGCTGCGACCCCGACCACCGTCACGCTCAAGCATCTGGCTGCCGCGCTGGCCGAGCAACACGAGCTGTCGAAGAAGCAGACCGAAGCGATTCTCGGCGATCTGGTCACCCGCATCACCAAGCACCTGAAGAAGGGCGAGCGGGTCCGCATCGTCGGCCTCGGCATCCTCCAGGTCCGCAAGCGCGCCGCCCGCACCGGCCGCAATCCGGCCACCGGCGAGACCATCCAGATCAAGGCCAGCAAGAAGGTGGCCTTCCGCGCCGCCAAGGAACTCAAGGAAGCGATCTGACCTCGCGCCGGAGCTTCGCGCGAGGACCGCGCCGCGCTTGCGCTGGCGACGAATTTTGCGTTTCGTGACGCCATCCCGCGCCGCCGCGCGGGGTGGCGTTTCGGTATTCAGGCGCCTTCACGCCAACCGGCCGCCGCCGGCCGAAGCCGCTATCGTCCGGCGAAGGCCGGTATCCATCCTCGGTCAAGCCCAAGGGACACGCTTCGCCCGACAACGCCACAGGGACCGCCGCCGTGACCCATCTCCTCCCCTATTTCGACCATGACGTCGCCGCGCGCCTGCGCCGCTACGTGGTCATCGACACCCAGTCCGATCCGGCCTCGCCCACCTGTCCCTCCACCGAGAAGCAGAAGGACCTGGGCCGCCTGCTGGCGCGCGAATTGCGCGAGATGGGCGTCGCCGACGCCCATCTCGACGAACACGGCTACGTCTACGGCACCATCCCCGCCACCACCGGCAAGACGGTGCCGGTGATCTGCTTCTGCTCGCACATGGACACCTCGCCGGATTGCCCGGGCGCCAACGTCAAGCCGCACACTTTTTATGACTATCAGGGCGGCGACATCGTGCTGCCGGGCGATCCCACGCAAGTGATCCGCGCGCGCGACAACCCGGCGCTGGCCGACCAGATCGGCCACGATATCATCACCTCCGACGGCACCACGCTGCTCGGCGCCGACAACAAGGCCGGCATCGCCGAGATCATGGACGCGACGCGCTTCCTGATGCTGCATCCCGAGATCAAGCACGGCGCGATCAGGATCCTGTTCACGCCGGACGAGGAGATCGGCCGCGGCGTCGACAAGGTCGACCTGACAAAGCTCGGCGCCGATTTCGCCTACACCATGGACGGCGAAACCGCCGGCCATATCGAGGACGAAACCTTTTCCGCCGATGCCGCGACCCTCGCCATCACCGGCGTCAGCATCCATCCCGGCTTCGCCAAGGGCAAGATGGAGCACGCCATCAAGATCGCCGCACGCATCGTCGAGCGGCTGCCGCGCGACACCTGTTCGCCGGAAACCACCGAGGGACGCGAGGGTTTCCTGCACCCCGTCGGCATCGACGGCACGCTGGAACAGGCGACGCTCGCCTTCATCGTGCGCGACTTCACCGAGCAAGGACTGCGCGACAAGGAAGCGCTGCTGGAGAGGATCGTCAAGGAGGTGATGACGGACTTTCCGCATTCGACCTGCAAGATCGAGATCACGCCGCAATACCGCAACATGAAACAGGTGATCGACGCCCACCCGCAGGTGATGGAACATGCGCTCGAAGCGATCCGCCGCGCCGGGCTCGATCCCGTCCGCGGCAGCATTCGCGGCGGCACCGACGGGTCGCGGCTGTCGGCCATGGGGCTGCCCTGCCCCAACATCTTCGCCGGCGAACACGCTTTCCACTCCCGCACCGAATGGGTGAGCGTGCAGGACATGGAGAAGGCGGCCGAGACCATCGTGCATCTGGCGATGATCTGGGAGGAGCGGGCGTAGGCGAGAGCGTAGCCGCCTCCACCGTCATTGCGAGCGAAGCGAAGCAATCCAGAGACCGCAAAGCAAGGATTGGATTGCTTCGCCGCTGTCGCTCTCTGCAATGACGAATAACCTATGCCGCTCCACCGCCGCGCAAAAAATCGAAATCACACCCCTCGTCGGCTTGCAACACGGTATCGTGGAACAGCCGCGCGTAGCCGCGTTCCGCCCAGTCCGGGCGCGCGGGGGCCACGAGGGCCGCGCGGCGGCGTTCGAGTTCGGCGTCGTCCACCAGCAGATCGATGCGGCGGCCGGCGACGTCGAGGCGAATCCGGTCGCCGGTCTTGACCAGCGCCAGCGGACCGCCCGCCGCCGATTCGGGCGTGATGTGCAGCACGATGGTGCCGAACGCGGTGCCGCTCATCCGCGCGTCGGATATCCGCACCATGTCCTTGACGCCCGCGCGGGCGAGCTTCATCGGAATCGGCAGATAGCCCGCTTCGGGCATCCCCGGCGCGCCCTTCGGCCCGGCGTTGCGCAGCACCAGCACGTCGTCGGCTTCGACCTCCAGCGCCGGATCATCGATCCGCAACGTCATGTCCTCGATCGATTCGAACACCACCGCGCGCCCGGTATGCTGCAACAACCGCTCACTGGCCGCGGAATGCTTGATGACCGCGCCGCGCGGCGCCAGGTTGCCGCGCAGCACCGCCATCGCGCCCTCGCGGCGGATCGGATTTTTACGCGAGCGGATCGCGTCCTGCCCGGGCACGTCCTCGGCGTTCGCGACCACCTCGCGCAAGGTCGCGCCGGTGATAGTCTTCGCGTCGAGGTCGATCAAGTCGCCGAGTTGCCTCATCAGCGCCGGCACGCCGCCGGCGTGATGGAAATGCTCCATGTAATGCGCCCCGGACGGTTTCAGGTCGACCAGCACCGGCACCTCGCGGCCCAATCCGTCGAACGCATCCAGATCGAGCCGGTGCGGCACGCGGCCGGCGATCGCGGTGAGATGGATCAGCCCGTTGGTCGAGCCGCCGATCGCCTGCAACACCACCTGCGCGTTGCGGAACGCGGCCCTCGTCAGCAATTCGCTGGGGCGCGGCCCCTTTCTTTTCGCCATCTCGGCCGCGCATCGGCCGCTGGCTTCGGCGGAGCGCACGCGCTCGGCGTGCGGCGCGGGGATCGTCGCGCTCATCGGCAGCGACAGCCCGAGCGCTTCGGTGACGCAGGCCATGGTGCTGGCGGTGCCCATCACCATGCAGGTGCCGACCGAGGGCGCGAGGCGGCCGTTGACCGCCTCGATTTCGGCGTCGTCGATCTCGCCGGCGCGATATTTCGCCCACAGCCTGCGGCAATCGGTGCAGGCGCCCAGCACCTCGCCCTGGTGATGGCCGACCACCATCGGCCCGACCGGAATCACCACGGTCGGCAGATCGGCGCTGACCGCCGCCATGATCTGCGCCGGCAAGGTCTTGTCGCAGCCGCCGATCACGATCACCGCGTCCATCGGCTGGGCGCGGATCATCTCCTCGGTGTCCATCGCCATCAGGTTGCGCAGATACATCGAGGTCGGGTGCGAGAAACTTTCCGCGATCGAGATGGTCGGAAACACCATCGGCATGGCCCCGGCCAGCATCACGCCGCGTTTCGCCGCCTCGATCAACGCCGGCACGTTGCCGTGACAGGGATTGTAGTCGGACGCGGTGTTGGTGATGCCGACGATGGGCCGTTCCAGCGCGTCGTCGGAATAGCCCGCCGCCTTGATGAACGCCTTGCGCAGGAACAGCGAGAAGCCGGCGTCGCCGTAGCTGGTCAATCCCTTGCGAAGCCCGTCCGCCATCCCGCGCCTCCTTGAGGACTGCCTGGTGTCGGCGCAGTTATAGCGGTTCCGCGCGGCGTGGATACCCGGTTGGCGCGAGGAAAACGCATCGAACCATGACGATGGCGGGCGGCGTTTAAGCCGGGCCACGGCGTTTCAATCTCACATCGGCGTCATTCAGCCCGGTCAATACCTGCCGCGCGTTCCTCCCGTGGTCGGCATCCCGGGATTCCGGCTCGGCGGATGATAGCCGCCCCGCCCGCCGCCGAACATCCCGCCGCCGATGGAGATGCCGGGCACCGGCACGTAGATCGGCGGGCCACGGTCAGGCACCGGGTCGTCGGAGACGGCGCGCTGAGGCGGCGGCGGGGCGCTGGCGCGCTGCTTCTTCTTCGAAGGCTTCTCGGCCTTGTTGCGATCGGCCTTTTTGGCGGGCGCGGCGGGCGGGGTGCTGCACGAGCAGGTCGCCGCCGGCGGCAGCGCGGCCACCACCGCGCCGAAGTTCGGCCGGTTCTGCAACCGCAGTTCCAGCTTGCGCGCGGTCGCGGTCAGGTCGCTGTCGGGATAGGCCAGCAGGAAGGCGCGATAACCGGCGGCGGTGTTCTCGATCACCGCCTTGTTCCAGGCGATCATGCGCAACTGGCGTTCGAGCCAGGCGCGGGCGCGCGGCACGAAGACCGGATCGGTATACAGCGCGATGAACGCCTCATAGGCTTCGACCGAGCCGTCCGCCACGATGATCTCATGGGCCGCCCCGGCCGGTTTGCCCTGCAACGCCGCTTTCCATTGTTCCGTCGAACGCTTCGGCCCGGCGGGCTTGGGGTCGGCGGATTTGACGTCGGCGGATTTGGCCTCGGTCGGCTTGGCTTCGACAGATTTGGCGTCGGTGGATTTGGCGTCGGCAGGTTTGGCGGACGCGTCAGCCGCCGTCGTGAAGAAACGGAAATCGTCGGTGAGCGAGGAGCTTTCCCATGGCGTCTGGCGGCCCTCGGTGGCCTTGTTCACCGCGACGCGGACCCGCTTGAAGGCATCCTCGATCGGCAGGCCCGGCTCCCTCGCCGCGCTCAGCAGCGCCGTGGTGTAGGGGCTGTTGGCGCCACTGCCGTCCTCAGCCTCCGCGCCGGGCGAGGTCGAGAACGACAGAAAAGTCCCCGGCGCGCCGAACCGGGCATCGACGATGGCGAGCCCGCGCCCGGCGGTCTTGCCGATCTCCGGGAACGGATTGTTGCGGCAGGCGTCGAGCAGCACCAGCCGCATCCGGCTCGGAACCGAGGTCAGGGTGTTGAGGATGTCGTTGAGGCGCACCGCCTGAAGCGGAATATCGGCCTCGCGCCGGGGATCGATATCAACCGGCACCAGAAAATTCTCGCCGTCGATCTGCATCCCGTGGCCGGCGTAAAACACCAGCGCCACGGTGTCCGGCCCCTTGGCCGCGACATGCCCCGCGAAATCGCTGACCGCCTGCCGCAACGCGTTCTGCGACAGATCCGACGCCTGCGTGACCTCGAAACCGGCGTCGCCCAAAAGCCCCGCCATCGCCTTGGCGTCGTTGGCGGGATTCGGCAACGGTGTCACCGCGCGATAGGCCGACTGGCCGATCACCAGCGCCATCCGGCTTTCCGCCAGCGCCGCGCCGGCGCTCCATGACAGGGCGGCGACGGCAACCACGCTCAACACAGTCCGGCGAAACATCACGTTCCCCCCTCGTCGCAATCGAATCCTTCGGCACGGCCGCGCAGGGCGCAGGCACGTCATGGGTCGCGGCAAACCCGGTGGCGGTTCAAGCTTGCAGGATCGTGCGCCGGCTGTCGACCGGCCACCGCCCGCCGCGCGCCGGCCTGTTGGTGAACGGCGCGTTAATCCTGCCCGGAGATTTAAACGCATCGGCGAACGCTAAATTGAAACCTGTCCTCCAATATCGCCATGCAGCCCTCAAGGGCGGTGACGACGGGGTACGGGATTGGTCGAATTGGGAGACATCGCCGCGCGGCGGCATGGCGCGCCGGATCGCGCCGAGAGCGCGCAGGCCGACGCGCGCGCGGCGTCGGCGCGCGCGCTGCCGTCGCTCGCCTCGGTGTCCCGCGCCGGCTGGAACGCCCTCGCCGAACGCGCGGTCGAGCCGAACGGCTACTACCTCGCCGATTGGGAACGCGCGGTGAGCGCCTTCGCCCCCGGCCGCACCGGCGCGTCGGCGTTGACGGCCTTCGGAGGGCCCGCGGCGGACGCCGGTTCGGCCGCGGCGCTGGTCGGCCTGATGCCGGTGGTCTCGACGTGGCGGGCCTGTCGTCTTCCGCTGCCGATGCTGGTCAACGCCGATCCCTACGGCACCCTCGGCACGCCGCTGCTGGATCGCGATTCGCCGGCGGACGCCGCGCACGCGCTGCTTGACCACGCCCGTCGCGCCGGCGCGCGGGCGCTGCTGCTGCGCGACGTCGCGCTCGACGGCGACGCGCTGGCGGCCTGCGTCGCGGCGCTGAAGCGCGACGATCTTCGGCCGCTCCTGCTCAGCGCCCGCGCCCGCGCCTACCTCGACGCGACGCAGGACGCCGACACCCTGTTGCGGGAGGCGCTGAGCACACGGAAGCTGAACGACCTGCGGCGACAGCGGCGGCGCCTCGCCGATCACGGCCCGGTCCGGTTCGAGGTGGCGCGGACACCCGACGAGGTCGGCCGCGCGCTCGAAATCTTCCTGACGCTGGAGAACAGCGGATGGAAAGGGCGGCGCGGCACCGCGCTGCTGCAACGCCCCGGCGACAGCCGCTTCATCCGCACCGCCGCGCCGATGCTGGCGCAAACCGGCGCCTGCGAGATCGTCTCGCTTCACGCGGGAAGCGCCCCGATCGCCGCCGCCATCCTGGTCCGCCATCAGGATCGCGCGTTCTATTTCAAGATCGGCATGAACGAGGCGTTCGCGAAATTCTCGCCGGGCGTGCAGCTCACGCTGGACGTGACCCGCCATCTCTGCGCCGACCCGCTCATCGCCACCGCCGATTCCACCGCCGACGCCGGCAACCCGATGATCGAGCCGATCTGGCGCGGCCGGCTCCGGATCGGCAATGTCCTGCTGCCGCTATACCGGCGCGATCCGACGGTGGCGCTCGCCACCGCCGCGCTGGCGGCGCGCAGCCTGGTGCGCAACGTGGCGCGAAGGGTGCGCCGAGAGCGCCCGCGCGGCAGGCCGAACGCCTGAGACCGGAAGCGGACGTCGCGATTTTACTCCGCCGCGTCGGCGTTGATTTCCTTCGACACCTGGCGGATCGCACGCGCCAACTGCGCCGGCGGCTGGGCGCCCGACACCGCGTATTTGCCGGCGAAGACATAGGTCGGCACACCGCCGATGCCCTTGTCGGCGGCTTCCTGCGCCTGCGCCGCGACCACGTCGGCGTCCTCGTCGGTGGCGAGACGGCGGCGAACCGCCGCTTCGTCCAGACCGCAATCGGCGGCCGCCCGCACCAGAACCTCCGGGTCGGTCAGATCGCCGCCATCGCGGAAATACAGTTCCATCAGCCGCTGCTTCATCGCCGCCGCCTTGCCTTCCGCCTGAGCCCAATAGATCAGGCGATGACAATCGAGCGTATTGGGCTGGCGGCTGACCCGCTCGGGCCGGTATTCCAGCCCCTCCTCGCGCGCCGCCTCGACCACGTTCGCGGCGATCTGGCTGTAGGCTTCGGCCGAGCCGAATTTCGTCGTCAGATATTCCTCGCGGCTGATGCCTTCGCGCGGCACCCACGGATTGAGGAAGAACGGTCGCCAGCGTACGTCCACCGGAACATCGGTCACCAGGGCCAGCGCGTTCTCGACGCGGCGCTTGCCGATGTAGCACCACGGGCACACGACATCGGACACGATGTCGAGCGTCAACGGCTTGATCGCGCTCATGACGATCCTCCTTGTTGCTGTCCAGCACGGAGAGCTAATCAGCCGATCCGCGCGGCCGCAAGGCGCTCATTGCGCCGGGCCGCCATGCCTATTCGAAATGGAGCACGCCGGATCAGCCAACCTCGGCGTCGTCCTCGCCAGCGGGCCCGCGCAAAGCGCGGCCCGATGACAAGCTCCGGCGAGGACCCTAACCCCTGGCGTTGATTGTTTTAAATAACATCGCCCGGTTGATAGAGCCGAAGCGCCGCGGAGTCGGGGTCCCCGCCTGCGCGGGAACGACGGCTTTGGTGTTGCGAGACTGCGCGCGATATAAATTCCGGTCAGGCGGCGCGTTTGGCTTTCGTCGCACGCTTGCCGGCTTTGGCTGTGGCCGTCTTCTTGGTCTTGGCCTTCGTTGTCTTGGCCTTCGT
>JBDHSX010000166.1:0-8186 GCA_039808365.1 Xanthobacteraceae bacterium
CGGCGTTTCACGCCGTCCGAGCACAGGCTCCGCGAAGCAATCCGAGCTTACTTACATGACTCCTGGATTGCGTCGTCGCTACGTTCCTCGCAATGACGGCTGATGGGTCAACGACGCCGTCAGGGGCGGACAGGTTGCGACTGATACAGAACCACTGATACAGAACCAACGTGGATGCCGGAGAAGAACATTGATTTCTCCTGCACAACAACCTGCTCACCTGTCGCCGAATCCCTAACTTTTGCGACAAAATCCGCGTCGTTCAATTTTCAGAGAAATTTCCGTCGCGAACATCCATCGCAAAAATCAACTTTCCCGACACTTCGCGGCCGAACGCCGTCGCCCCTCAATCGACCACGATCTTGACGCGCTCGCCCGGCTTCACCCGGCCGGTGGCGTCGAGGCCGTTGAGCATGCGGAAGCGCTGCTCGGGGTGGTCGACGCCGCCCATCCGGCGCGACAGCGATTCGACGGTATCGTCGGCCTGCACCGTCACGATCTTGATGCGCAGCGGACGCGCCGCCTGGATTTCCTCCAGCGTCAGCCGGCGGAACGACTTGACCGTCTCCCGCGCGTTCTGTTCGCTTTCCGGGGTCTTTTGCCGGGATGCGAAGATGAAGCGGTAGACGTCGCTGCCGAACCGCAGGGCGTAGACGCGGAACTCCCACTGGTCGCCATGCGCCGTCACCGACGCGGCGGGGAAGCCGTTGATGGTGAGCTGTTCGGTGGACGCCTTGTCGACGTTTTCCATCCAGCCGGAATTGAGGTACTCGGCCAGCGACTGCTCGGCCGGCACCCGCACCACGTCGAAGCGCATCGCCTGGTCGCCGCCGCTGCGGACGCCGATCACCGCCTGGGCGGTGTTGTCGAGCGTGTAGCCGCTTGGCGCCTGGAAGGTGAAGCCGAGCTTCGGATGCAGGAAGCGCCGGCCGCGCACAAAGCCCTCGCTCGGGTCCTCGCCGTAGACGATGTTGTCGATCGCGGCGAGATAGGCGTCATGGTCGCGTTCGCCGTTCTGCGGCGAGGAGAACTGCCGGGCGATGGCCTGCGCGTTCTGAACGCGCTCCGGCGTCGCCGGGTGCGACGACAGAAAATCCTGCGAGCGCGGATCGATCGAACTGCGCCCCGCCTTGAGGGCGGCGTTGCGCTCCATCGCGGTGAGAAAGCGCGACGCCCCGAACGGATCGAAATGCGCCCGCGCCGAAATGCCGACGCCGATGCCGTCGGCTTCGAATTCCTGCGCCCGCGAGAAGCTCGCCATCGTCAGCTTGGTCTTGGCCAGCGCCAGCGCGGTGATGTCCGGATCGTTGCCCATCTCCTTGACGACGCGGGTGACGAGGGCGGCGCGCTTGGCCTGATCCTCGCGGATCGCGGCGTGTCGCGCCAGCACATGCGCCATCTCGTGCGACAGCACCGACGACAGTTCGGAGGTGTCGCTGGCGAGCGCGATCAGCCCGCGGGTGACGTAGAGCTGGCCGGTCGGCAGCGCGAAGGCGTTGACGGCGCCGGAGTTGAGAATCGTCACCTTGTAGGAGAGGTCCGGGCGATCGGAGGCCGCCACCAGCCGGTTGACCGTTTTGGTGATCAGGCCTTCCAGCTTGGGGTCGTTATAGGCGCCGCCATAGGAGGCCAGGATGCGTTCGTGCTCGCGTTCGCTGTCCGAGAGCGGGGCTGTGGCGACCCGCGCGGGCTTCGCCGCCATCTCGGAGGGCGCCGCCGCCGTCTGAAAGCGGCTCATGTCGCTGCAGCCGGACAGGATCAGCAACGCGCAAACGCCGGCGATCACCGCCAGAGGGCGGCGATGCGAACCCGTGCCGTTCTGTCGTCCCGCTCGCTTCGTCACAGTTGCCGTTCGTCGCATCCCTTCAGGCTATCGCGCTCGTCCGACGGACGATTCCGGCGGACAAGCCCGACCGACTCTGGCGTCGGCCCCACGTTGAGAATCCCTCATTGTCTCATCGAAACGGTGAAAGACTCTCAATTTTAGTTTTGACGCATTTTCCTCACGCGAACCGGATTCCGCTTCGCCCGAAACGCTTTACTCGAAAACACGCTGGCCCCCGGATAACGTCCTCAATGACGATCCAGAACCGTGATCTGCCCGGTTCCATGCAACGCGATACGTGGGCCGCCGTGCTGCTCGACCCAGCCGCGCACCCGGACCTTGCGGCCCGCCAGCGTCCTTGCATCGATGCCGGTCCCCACCAACAACCCTATCATCCGCCGCGGAATAATCACAGCGAAGTCTCGGGTCCATCGCCGCCCGAAATTGAGGTAGAGGGTCGCGCCGGCCTGGCGGGCCGACGCCACCGTTCCCTCGACCAGGGTGAATTGTCCCAATCTGGCCAGAATATCGCCCGGCCTTTCCGCGTTTTTTATGACATCCCCGGCGTTCCAGAGGCCCAGTCCGGCCTCGCGCGCGGCGGTCTCAGCGGCGGTCAATTCCGCGGCGCAGGTCCCGGCGGGCAGGGTGCCGGCAAGCCACGCCGCGCCGGCTCGCAGCAGGAGGCTTTGAACGGACGTCGCGGTTCCGGCGAGCATGACGAAGGCATGTTGCCGGCCGTGGCGGTCCGGCGCGTCACTGTCGCCGCGAAGGACGACCTCGCGATCGACGGTGAGCTTCGCCAACACCGCCGCAGCAGCAGCGGAATCGGGCGGCGGCGCGATCCCGGCAAGCCGGATCGCGCGGCCGTCGCTCAGCAGCAAGGTCCGGGCGTCGATCGTCTGCGTGACGCGACCGGTCCCCAACGCCTCGTCGCCGCAATCGGTGGCCGCCGCCGGGGTGACAACGATCAGGCCGAACATCAATGCGCATGCGAGCGCCGCCGCCGGATGGGCCCACCCTCGCAGCGCGCGGCGGCGTCCATTCCGCTCGATGGAAAAACGCCGAAGCCGTCGCGTCGCGTCGGTGTCGATGACGCGCGACGGGTTGCCGGGCGTGAAGCGTTGCGCCATGATCGGTTCCCGGATGTGGACCGTGTCACTGGATCACGAACCAATGGGGAGGGGCAACGTGAGAACGATTGTATCGGGTGTGATGGCGTCGTTGCTGGCATTGGCGTCGAGCGTCGCGCTGGCGCAGAGCAAGCCGCCGCTGAAACTCGGTGCGATCCTCGATATGTCGGGCCTCTATGCCGACATCACCGGCGTCGGCAGCGAAACCGCCGCGAAAATGGCGGCGGAGGATTTCGGCGGCGAGGTGCTCGGCCGCAAGATCGAGATCGTCGCGGCCGATCATCTCAACAAGGCCGATCTCGCCGGCAGCATCGCCCGCGACATGCTCGACAATCAGGGCGTCGAGGCCATCGTCGACGTCGCCGCGTCGGCCCCGGCGCTGTCGGCGCTCGAAGTCGCCAAGGCGCGCAACAAGATCATCATGTTCAGCGGCCCGGGCTCGATCCGGCTGACCAACGAAGCCTGCACGCCCTATAGCGTGCACTACGTCTACGATACCTACGCGCTGGCCAACGTCGCCGGCCTCGCCAGCGTCAAGCGCGGGCTGGATACCTGGTTCTTCATCACCGCCGACTATTCGTTCGGGCACGATCTTGAGAAAGACACCACCAATGTCATCGCCAAGTCCGGCGGCAAGGTGCTGGGCGGCGTGCGGCATCCGACCAATACGGCGGATTTCTCGTCCTACCTGCTTCAGGCGCAGGCTTCGAAAGCGAAGGTGATCGGCCTCGCCAACGCCGGCGGCGACGCCATCAACGCCATCAAGCAGGCGGCCGAGTTCGGCCTGATCAAGGGCGGCCAGAAGCTCGCGCCGCTGCTGGTCTATATCACCGACATCGACAGCGTCGGGTTGCAGACCGCGCAGGGCCTGTTGGTGACCGAGGCGTTCTATTGGGACATGAACGACGACACGCGCGCGTTCTCCAAGCGCTTCATGGAGCGCGTCAAGCGCGTTCCGACCTCGTCGCAGGCCGGCGTCTATTCGTCGGTTCTGCATTATCTGAAGGCGGTGAAGCAGGCCGGCACCACCGATTCGGCGGCGGTGATGAAGATCATGAAGGACACCCCGATCAACGACATGTTCGCCAAGAACGGCCGGATCCGCGAGGACGGACGCATGATCCATGACATGTATCTGTTCGAGGTGAAGTCGCCGGCGGAATCCAAGGCGCGCTGGGACTATTACAAGCTGCTGGCGACGGTGCCCGGCGACGAGGCGTTTCAGTCGCTGTCGGCGTCGCGGTGTCCGCTGGTGACGAAGAAGTAGAACAACGGAGCCGCCGAATGAGCGATATCGTGTTGCAGGATCTCGATCAGGGCCTGCTGACCATCACCATGAACCGGCCCGATCGCCGCAACGCGCTGAACGCGGATCTGGTGGCCGGGCTGGTCGCGGCGGCGCGCCGCGCCGCCGAGGACGCCGCGGTGCGCGCGGTGCTGCTGAAAGGCGCGGGCGGCACGTTCTGCGTCGGCGGCGACGTCAAGGCGATGGCCGCCGTCACCGCGCCGCCGCCGCTGGAGGAGAAGGTGACGACGCTGCGCCGCGGCATGGAGGTGTCGCGCATCCTGCACCAGATGCAAAAGCCGGTGGTGGCGCAGCTCGACGGCGCGGCGGCGGGCGCGGGCCTGTCGATGGCGCTGGCCTGCGATCTGCGCGTCGCCAGCGCCTCGGTCAAGATCACCACGGCGTTCGCCAAGGTCGGCTACTCCGGCGACTATGGCGGCACGTTCTTCCTGACGCAGATGCTGGGCAGCGCCAAGGCCCGCGAGCTTTATCTGCTGTCGCCGGTGCTGTCGGCGCAGGAGGCGCATGCGCTCGGCCTGGTGACGAAGGTGGTGCCCGACGCCGAGGTCGAGACCGCGGCGCGCGACATGGCGATGGCGCTGGCGCAAGGGCCGTCGGTGACGCTCGGCTACATCAAGAAGAACATCAACAACGCCGAAACCCTGTCGCTCGAAGCCTGCTTCGACGGCGAGGCGCTGCATCATTCCCGTTGCGGCGAAACCACCGATCACAAGGAGGCCGCCGCCGCGTTCGTCGCCAAGCGGCCGCCGGTTTTCAAGGGGCGCTAGGATGAGCGGTGACGTGCGGCTGCGGCAGGTCTGTCTGGTTGCGCCGCATCTCGAACCGGTGGTCGGCGATCTCATGGCGATCTTCGGGCTCGATGTGTGCTACCGCGATCCGCATGTCGGCAAATACGGCCTCGAAAACGCGCTGATGCCGGTCGATGAGGTGCTGCTCGAAGTGGTGGCCCCGACGCAAGACGGCACGGCGGCGGGGCGCTTCCTCGCCCGCACCGGCAATCGCGGCGGCTACATGGCGATCTTCACCTGCGACGATCCCGACGCGCGCGGCCGCCACGCCGCGACGCTGGGCGTGCGCACCGCCAATGTCATCGATCATCCGCCCTATCACGGCGTGCAACTGCATCCGCGCGACTGCCGCGCCGCCTTCATCGAGTTCAACCACACCGCGGGCAGCGACGATCTGCGCGGGCCCTACCCGCCGGCCGGGCCGGACTGGCAGGCGTCGATCCGCACCGAGGTGACGCAGGCGCTCACCGGCGTCGAGTTGCAGAGCCCGGATCCGGCGGGGCTGGCGCGGCACTGGGGCGCGATCCTCGGCGCGCCGGTTAGCGGCGATTCCGAAATCGTGCTGCCGAACGGCCGCCTGCGCTTCGTCGCCGGCGCGGACGAACTGATGACCGGCGTCATCATGCGGGTCCGCGATATCGGCGCGGTGCTCGCCGCCGCCAAGGCCAAGGGGTACGCGGTAAACGGTCATTCGTTTCTGCTCGGCGGCGTCACGTTCCGGCTGACCAACTGATCCGCGCTCGAAACGCCGGCGATTGCCACACTTCAGGATAAAGCGAACATGACCGACGCGCCGATCACCAGCCGCACCCATCCGCTCGACAGTTTTTTCGCGCCGTCCAGCATCGCCATCGTCGGCGCCTCGCGCGACGCCCTGAAAATTCCCGGCCTGCTGCTGACGTTCCTGCGCCGCAACGGTTTTCCGGGCTGGATCTATCCGGTCAATCCGAACTATCCGAACATCGACGGGCTCGCCTGTTATGCCTCCGTGGTCGACATCAAGCAGCCGATCGACCTCGCCATCGTCATCATTCCCGCCGGCGCGGTGCTCGATGCGCTGCGTGACTGCGCGGCGGCGGGCGTGAAGAACGCCATCGTCATTTCGTCCGGCTTCGCCGAGGAGGGCGGCGACAGCGTCGCGATGCAGGACGCCATCGCCGCGCTCGCGCGCGACAGCGGCATGCGCATCTCCGGACCGAACGCGGAAGGCTTCTATAACGAGCCGGGCCGGGTCGCGGCGACCTTCAGCCCGACCGTCGACGTCAAGCCGGACGCGCCGCGCCTGTTGGCGACGACGCGGCGGATCGGCATCGTCGCGCAAAGCGGCGGTATCGGCTTCGCGATCTACAACCGCGCCCGCGCGCTCGGGATCGCGCTCAGTTACGTCGTCAGCGCCGGCAACGAGGCCGATCTCGGCGCCGGCGCATTCCTGGATTACATGGTGCGCGATGCGTCGACCGACGTCATCCTGCTGTTTCTCGAAGGCATCCGCGACACCGGGGCGTTCCTTGCCGCCGCCGGGCAGGCGGCGGAAAGCGGCAAGCCGGTGATCGTGGTCAAGGTCGGCCGCTCCGGCGCCGGCGGCCGCGCGGCGGCGTCGCACACCGCCAGCATGGCCGGATGGTCGGCCGCCTATGACGCGGTGTTCGCGAAATACGGCTTCATCGTCGCCGACGATCTCGACGAGGCGGTGGCGATCGCCGCGGTGCTGACGACATCGCCGCTTCCGCAAGGCGATCGCGTCGCGGTGGTCACCGTGTCCGGCGGCGGCGGCATCTGGGGCGCGGACGTGGTGACGGCGCAGGGGCTCCAGGTGCCGGAATTGTCCGACGCGGCGCAGGCCGCCATTCGCGGCATGATTCCGTCCTACGGCTCGGCGCGCAATCCGATCGACGTCACGGCGCAGGCGGTGCATGGCGGCGGCTTGCAGAAAACCATCGCGTTGCTGGCGGACGGCGACGAGGTCGACGCCATCCTCGTGGTGCTGTCGCTGTCGAACGAGGCGCGGATTCCGTTCAAGATCGAGGAACTGAAACCGCTGATCGACGCCGGTCGCAAGCCGGTCGTGTTCTATTCCTATACGCTGCCGTCCAATTTCGCGCGGACGGAGCTGGCGAAGGCCGGCGTCGTCGTGCTGTCGGGTCTCGCCCATGCCGGCGTCGCGCTGCGCCGCGCCGTGGAGCGCGCGCGCTTCCGGCTCGCCGCGCCGCCGCCGGGCGATGTCGCGATCAAGCAGCTTGATCTGACGCGGCGCCTCGCGGGCGACCGGCTGTCGGAGCACGACAGCAAGCGGCTGCTGGCGGCGGCCGGGGTGGCGGTGCCGGACGAGGTGCTGGTCGCTTCGCGCGGCGAACTTCACGACGCGGTGGCGCGCGTCGGCTTGCCGCTGGCGATGAAGATCCAGTCCGCCGCGATCCCGCACAAGAGCGAGGTCGGCGGCGTCCGCCTCCATATCGCGACCGAGCAGGACGCGATGCAGGCCTATGACGATGTGCTGGCGGCCGCCCGCGCGCGGCGGCCGGACGCGGCGATCCAGGGCGTGCTGCTGACGCCGATGGCGAAGCCGGGCGTCGAGATCATCGTCGGCAGCATGCGGGACGCGACCTTCGGCCCGATGATCATGGTCGGGTTCGGCGGCGTCGCCACCGAACTGTTCAAGGATGTGGTCTATCGGCCCGCGGCGGTCGGCGTCGAGGAGGCAACCGCGATGCTGAACGAATTGAAAGCCGCGCCGCTGCTGCACGGTTTTCGCGGCACGCCGAAGGCCGACGTCGGGGCGCTGGCGGCGCTGATCGCGCGGATCTCGCAACTCGCCGCATGCCACCACGAGGCGATCGCCGAGATCGAGATCAATCCGGTGCTGGTGCACCCGGAAGGCTGTGGCGTCACCGTGGTCGATGCGCTGGTGGTGCCGGCGCTCAAGAACATCGCGAATTGATGCCGGCGCGAAGCCATTCCCCTTTCGTCGTCGCGAGCACTCGGATCAACGCTTCGCGTTGTCCGAGCACAGGCTCCGCGAAGCAATCCAGTCTTACTTGTGGGCCTCTGGATTGCTTCGTCGGCTTCGCCTCCTCGCAATGACGGTTGAGAGGCACCAGACTTCGTCGGCGCGTATGCTCCTCGCAATGACGAGTGAA
>JBDHSX010000167.1:0-8173 GCA_039808365.1 Xanthobacteraceae bacterium
TCGTTGCCAGCGCCACCATCAACGGTGTCGTTACCGTCACCCGCGAACCAGGCCATCAGGTCATCGCCGTCACCGCCGCTGATAGAGTCATCGCCAGTGCCACCGAAGATGGTGTCATTGCCATCGCCGCCGTAGATCGTGTCGCTGCCGTCACCACCCATCAGAAGGTCATCGCCCTCCTGACCGTCGATGGTGTCGTTGCCGGCATCGCCGAACAGGGTGTCGTCACCTTCGCCGCCGAACAGCGAGTCATTGCCATTGCCGCCAGCGAGGAGATCTTCGCCCTCACCGCCGACCAGCGCATCGTCGCCATCACCGCCAGCGAGAGTGTCGTCGCCGGCATCGCCGAACAGTGTATCGTTACCGGAGTCGCCCCACAGATTGTCGTCGCCGGCACCGCCGGCCAGCAGATCGTCGCCGGCACCGCCGTTAAGCGTGTCGTCGCCATCGCCACCGTCGAGGGTGTCGTTGCCGGCATCGCCGAACAGCAGGTCATCACCCGTGCCGCCGACCAGCGAGTCATCGCCGGCACCACCCGCCAGCAGGTCGTCGCCGTCGCCACCCAGAAGGGTGTCGTCGCCAGCGCCCGCACCGATCGTGTCATTGCCAGCACCGGCATCGACATAATCGTTGGTGGCACCGTCGCTGCTGGTGAAGATGGTGTCGTTGCCGCCGCCGGTCTCGACAACCTTATTGCCGCTACCGCCGACGTCCACATTGACGTTATCATCGGTGTTGAAAATAACGCCCGTTGCCCGAGCTGGAATATCCGTGAATGTTCCACCGTGCTCATACACGGCGACATCGACGTCCGAAGGCAGCGGATCAACATTAACCGCTACCGTGGCCTTCTCATCACCTTCGGTGAAGACACCCGATTGGTTCAACGCCGCAATAAGGGCATCTCTCGTAGAATCGTTACCATTAAAATCATTAATAAGCTGGGTCTCGGAAGAATCATAAATCGCCATGTTACGCCCCTGTCGTCAGGCAGTCTTTTTATGGTAAAAAACTCGAGTGTCAAGCCGATCGAAATACGCGTACTCGGCCTCCAGCCGCCCTGCGAGCCTTGATTGGGCCCTCATTCTTGCCAACGTCGGAATGTGAACTTTCTACGACGTTAACCGAAATTGCAAGCCCAATTATTGGCTCGCGGCCCGTCGGACCTAAAAAATTTAGATCCGTGCCTTGCTTTTTCACCGGGGGAGCGCCGAGAAACAACACCTGTGCGACAATGCTATGCGTTGTGCGCGATCGTCCCCGCAGCTGCAATTTAAGCCCGACGACCGGCGTCGCGCGCCCTCTCGACCCCGCAAACGAACCTATCGGGACCATTTTTTCAACTTGTCGCGCGACCGCCGAACTTTGTCGCGACGCACGGACGACGCCATAGACGAGATCGGGCGCGTCTGACTGCGGCGCGATCTCGATTGAAATCCCTTCGATTCGCGCCGGATCCTGTGGACCGGCGATCCATTCCCCGCCCTTGACCCAGACGTCGCCGCGGCCGGCGACGTGCCCCAGAACATCAATGTCCACGGCTCTGGATTGCATCGGCTGCGCGGAGAATTCAGCGAAATCGTCCTCGGCGGGCATGGTGTGTTGCATGGCCGAACGTGGCACCGTCTTCCCCAGCGGCTCCAGCGTCACCGTCGCGTCGACGGCGCCTTGCGGCGTGCGCGAATAGGCAACGATGCACAGCTCGCCCCGCGTGGGCGCGAGGATCACCGCGCAATCTCCCACATCAGCCAAAAGATTCAGAGGCTTACCCGGTATGGAAATAATCGCGAATCCCGGAGGCGTCGGCTCCTCGATTTGAAGCTCGACAACAGGAGCGCTCTGCTCGACCCCGGATCCCGTGTATCGAGCGACATACAAGCCCGGCTCGACCCGAAAAAGCTGCCGCTTTGATCGATGTCCCCGAAATGTTTCCAAAATTCGTCCCCAACTTTCAATATTGGCTTGTTCTACACAAAACCCGAATGACGGTCCAGCGGACGGATATCGACCGCGGGCCCTGATTCGAAATCGTCATGTCCCTGTCATGGCGGATGGCGTGGCGACGGCCTAAACGCCGATCACCGGAACGCCGATGACGAAGGGATGAAACGCCAGCGCCAGCGCCAGATAAGCCACGACGCCAAGCGTCACGGCGATGACATCGTTCCTGAGGCCGCCGACCGGGATCGGCGGCGCGCCGGCATCACTGCGATGCTTCAAGGAGATGCGGTCGTAGACCGCCCAGGCGAGAAACGAGCCGAACAGCACGATGGAGCCGAGATCGCCGTTGGCCAGCAAATGGACCAGCGCCCACAGCTTGACGCCGGCGAGCATCGGATGCTTCAGCGTCGCGTAGATGCGGCCGCGCACATAGGACGCCACCACCAGGATGACGGCGAACGGCATCAGCGCCAGCGCGACATGGCGCATCGCCACCGGCGGCGACCACACCTCGATCCAGCCGCTCGTGCGATAGCGCGAAAAACCCCAGACGATCAGCACGAGCCCCAGCGCCGACAACAGCGAATAGCCGATCTTGTAGGCCGCCTCGCCGCGCGCGGCGATGAGTCGCGCCCGCAGCTCGCGCCGCGTCGTCACCAGATGGGTGCCGAAAAACAACGCGAGGCCGACGATCATGATTGCAAGTCCCATCGCGCCTGCCCTGTCGAATTGCCGTGGGGTCGAACGCCGCCCTACCACCTTTCCGGGCTCGCGCGCAACGCCGCGACCACGCGGGCGGCCCGGAGGTCTTCACCGTTCCATGAAACGGTGAAGGTCTCCAAGATTTTGTTCTGACGCGCTTTCTCCGCATGAACCGGAGTGCGTTTCGCTCGAAAACGCTCTCGCCGCTTGACCCCTGCCACCGCGCCGGCGAGGATCGCGGCCTTGCTACGGGGGACCCCATGACGCATCCGTTCGAACGTCACCACGCGATCGTCATCGCCGCGCAACCGGCCGCCGTGTTCGACTACGTCACCAATCCGAAGTCGTGGCCGGAATGGCTGCCGTCGTCGCACCATATCGATTGCGACGACCGCCCGATGCGGTTCGGCGATACGTTCCACGAATATTGGAGCACGCGCACCGGCAAGGTCGAGCTCGACTGGCTGGTGATCGCCTGCACCCCGGCGAAAGTGTGGATTGGCCTGACGCAAACCTCGTTCATGGGGCCGGTGGTGGTGCAGTATGACTGCGAAAGCGTCGAGGGCGGCACCCGCTTCACCCGCACCTTGCGCAACCCGGCGCGGCCGAAGCCGCCGAGCGCGGAAGTCATCGAACGGATGGATCAGGAGGCGCGGCTCGGGCTGGAAGCCATCAAGCGCAACGTCGAAGCGCGCGGCGGCCGGACGATGTTCTGAAGGCGCGGGATCGAGAACCCATCCGACGCCCCCCGTCATTGCGAGGGGCGCCCGACTTCTCCGTCACTGCGAGGAGCGTCCGCGACGAAGCAATCCAGGTCTTGCTTCATAGCCTTCTGGATTGCTTCGCCTTCGGCTCGCAATGACGAAACACATCGCTCCGGACATTTGGCGGAAAGACACTGGACAACCTGCTATCCCACCCTACCCCGTCTTCTTCACGTCCTTGACGTTGGAGAACACGATGCCCTCGGCGCGCTCGCGGGCGTAGTTGAGATAGAACTCGTTGCGCGCGAGAAACACCGGATCGCCGTCGACGTCATCGGCGACGCCGGAGCCGTTGGCGGCGATGAAGGCGTCGAGCTTTTTCGGATCGTCCGACGAAATCCAGCGCGCCAGTTGAAACTCGCTGATTTCGAATTCCACCGGCAGCGCATATTCGGCCTCCAGCCGCGCCTTCAGCACGTCGAGCTGCAACATGCCGACGACGCCGACCAGCGCCGGCGCGCCGTCGCGCGGGCGGAACACCTGCACGACGCCCTCCTCCGACATCTGCTGCAAGGCTTCCTTCAGCTTCTTCGCCTTCATCGCGTCGGTGAGACGGACGCGGCGGACGATTTCCGGCGCGAAACTGGGGACGCCGACGAACGACACGTCCTCGCCCTCGGTCAGCGTGTCGCCGATCCGCAGGGTGCCGTGGTTGGGAATGCCGACGACGTCGCCGGCATAGGCCTCATCGGCGATGGCGCGGTCCTGCGCGAAGAAGAACTGCGGCGACGACAGCGGCATCGGCTTGCCGGTGCGCACCAGCTTGGCCTTCATGCCGCGCGACAACTTGCCGGAGCACAGCCGCGCGAAGGCGATGCGGTCGCGGTGGTTGGGATCCATGTTAGCCTGGATCTTGAACACGAAAGCCGTCATCTTCGGCTCGTCCGCCTGCACCAGGCGCTGGCTCGATTCCTGCGCGCGCGGCGGCGGCGCGAATTTGCCGAGACCTTCGAGCAGATCGCCGACGCCGAAATTGCGCAGCGCCGAGCCGAAATAGACCGGCGTCAGGTGGCCCTCGCGAAAGGCGGCGAGGTCGAACGGCTTGCAGGCTTCAGTCGCCAGTTCCAGTTCCTCCGTCACCGCGGCGAGATCGAGATTCGGATTGCGCGCGGCGAGATCGGCGACGGTGATCTGCTCGGCCGCGCCGGTCTTGGCGCCGCCGCCCTCCAACAGGCGGATGCCGCCGGTCGCGATGTCATAGGTGCCGAGGAAATCGCGGCCGCGCCCGACCGGCCAGGTCATCGGCGTGGTGTCGAGCGCGAGCGTCTTCTCGATCTCGTCCAGCAGATCGAAAGTGTCGCGGCTGTCGCGGTCCATCTTGTTGATGAAGGTGACGATCGGGATATCGCGCAGCCGGCAGACCTCGAACAGTTTTCGGGTGCGGTCCTCGATGCCCTTGGCGGCGTCGATCACCATGACGGCGGAGTCGACGGCGGTCAGCGTGCGATAGGTGTCCTCGGAAAAATCCTCGTGGCCCGGCGTGTCGAGCAGGTTGAAGACCAGGCCGTCGAACTCGAAGGTCATCACCGAGGTCACCACCGAGATGCCGCGGTCGCGCTCGATCTTCATCCAGTCGGAGCGGGTGTTGCGGCGCTCGCCCTTGGCCTTGACTTGCCCCGCGAGGTTGATCGCGCCGCCGAACAACAGCAGCTTTTCGGTCAGCGTGGTCTTGCCGGCGTCGGGGTGCGAGATGATCGCGAAGGTGCGGCGGCGCGCGACCTCGGCGGCCAGTGACGGGCGCGGTTCGGTGACGGTAGCGGTATCGGTCATGGGGCGAGCGTGTGGCAGGGAATGCGGGCGGGATCAAGGAGATTCCACGCGATTTGCCGGGCGCGGCGGCGGTTGCCAGACGGCCCCGCCCGCCCCATATTTCGCGGGCGGAGGGACGACCCTCCGTCTCATCCGAACATCGCGGGGACGGCCCTGCCTAAGACATTTAGGAGGGTTTCGTGGCCTGGTACATCCTGTTTATCGCCGGATTGATGGAGGTCGGCTGGGCCATCGGGCTCAAATACACCGAGGGGTTCAGCCGTCTGGTGCCCTCGGTGCTGACGCTGGCGGCGATGACGGCGAGCGTCCTGCTGCTGGCGCTGGCGCTGAAAACCCTGCCGGTCGGCACCGCCTATGCGGTATGGACCGGGATCGGTGCGGTCGGCACCGCCCTTCTCGGCATCGTGCTGTTCGGCGATCCCGCCACCGCCGCGCGGCTCGGCTCGATCGGCCTGATCGTCGCCGGCATTGTCGGGCTCAAGCTGGTGACGTGATCCCGGGGGTTCTGGTGTTGCGGGATTTTCCTTCGTCATGCGCGGACGTGATCCGCGCATCCATCTTTTTGAAAAACGATGGATTGCCGGGTCAAGCCCGGCAATGACGGACTGATATCCGACTGCCCCCTACCGCACCAGCGCCACCGCCCAATAGGTCAGCGCCGCCACCGTCGCCGCCGCCGGCACGGTGATCACCCAGGCATAGACGATGGAACTGGCGACGTTCCACCGCACCGCCGAGACGCGCCGCGCCGCGCCGACGCCGACGATGGCGCCGGTGATGGTGTGGGTGGTCGACACCGGCACGCCGAGGAAGGTCGCGGTGAACAGCGTCACCGCGCCGCCGGTCTCGGCGCAAAACCCCTGCATCGGCGTCAGGCGGGTGATGCGCAGCCCCATGGTGCGCACGATGCGCCAGCCGCCGAGCAGGGTGCCGAGCGCCATCGCCGACTGGCACGACAGCACCACCCAGAACGGCACGCTGAACTCGCTGCCGAGATAACCCTGCGAATACAGCAGCACGGCGATGATGCCCATGGTCTTCTGGGCGTCGTTGCCGCCATGGCCGAGCGAATAGAGCGAGGCCGAAAAGAACTGGAAAATCCGGAACGCCCGGTCCACCGCGAACGGCGTCGAGCGGGCCGAGGCCCAGGTGACGACGGCCACCAGCACCAGCGCCAGCAGAAACCCAACCGCCGGCGACAGCACGATGGCGAGCAAGGTCATCGACAGCCCGCTCCACACCACCGCGCCGATGCCGGCCTTGGCGACGCCCGCCCCCAACAGCCCGCCGATCAGCGCGTGCGAGGAACTGGAGGGAATGCCGAAGCCCCAGGTCACCAGATTCCAGACGATGGCGCCGACCAGCGCCGCGAACACCACCGCCGGGCTGATGACATCGGCGTCGATAATGCCGGTGCCGATGGTGTTGGCGACATGGAGCCCGAACACCAGGAAGGCGACGAAATTGAAGAACGCCGCCCACAACACCGCGTATTGCGGCCGCAGCACCCGGGTCGAGACGATGGTGGCGATCGAATTGGCGGCGTCGTGCAGTCCGTTGAGGAAATCGAACAGCAACGCGACCGCGATCAGGCCGAACAGAACCGGAAAGGCCAGTGTGGCGTCCACCCCGCAGCCCTCTAGACCTGCTCGATGACGATGCTGCTGATCTCGTTGGCGACGTCGTCGAAACGGTCGGCCACTTTTTCGAGATGGTCGTAGATCTCGGCGCCGACGATGAAATCCATCGCGTTGGCGTGGCGATGCTTGAGAAACAGCTCCTTGAGGCCGATGTCGTGCAGGTCGTCGACGCGGCCCTCCAGCTTGCCGAGTTCCTCGGTGATCGCGGTCAGCAGGGTGACGTTGTCGCCGATCGCCTGAAGCAGCGGCACCGCGCGGCCGACCAGCGTGGCGCATTCGACCAGGAGCGTGCCGATCTCGCGCATCGGCGGCTCGAACTGGCGCACCTCGAACAGGATCACGGCCTTGGCGGTCTGCTGCATCTGGTCGACGGCATCGTCCATCGACGTGATCAGGTTCTTGATATCGACGCGGTCGAACGGGGTGATGAAGGAGCGTCGCACCGCGGTCAGCACCTCGCGGGTGATGCCGTCGGCGTCGCTCTCGCACTGATCGAGGCGCTGGCAGTAGATCAGTGTTTCCTCGCCGCCGCGCAGCATCCCCTGCAGCGCCTGCGCGCCCTGCACCGCGGTCTGGGCGTGACGCGCGAACAGAGGGAAGAACTTCTCCTCCCTGGGCAGCACAGCTCTGAACCAGCCTAGCATCGTCGTTCCCCGGTCACTTCGGTCGGCGGCAACTCATTGACGCGCCAACGCCGTCATGCGACCGGCGTGCCCCCATCTCAAGACCGAATCTCAAGACCGCCGCTGACCGGGCGAGATCGAAACCGACCCCGCTCCGACCGGGCCACCTCGTCCCGCCGCGACAAACCATCATCATCCGCGGCACGTCATCGCGCTGTCATAAAACACTTCTTGGCATCCCGCGCAATCGTTCCGGTCTGCCGCCGAACCTGCCGATCACAAGATTAATGTACACGCCACGCACGAATGACGCATTCCCGCCGTGCGGCGACGGGCCGGAATGCGCAAATACCGCGAAATCAATGAAATTGGTATGGATTCGGCGCCCTGCCCGGCCGCGCGCTACGGGCGGACGATGCGAGGGTTCGGCGGATCTCATTTATTCGTCATCGCGAGGAGCACGAAGCAATCCGGTCTTGTCCTTGCGGCTTCTGGATGGCTTCGCGACGCCCGGACGGCGTGAAACGCCGTTCCGAACAGTCGCAATGACGATCAGAGATTACAGCGAGCGCTTGAACAGGTGCGCGATCTCGCCAACGATGCCGCGGCGGAACGTGAGCACGCAGATCACGAAGATCGCGCCCTGGATCACCGTCACCCACTGGCCGAAGCCGGCGAGATACTGCTGCATGGCGACGATGACGAAGGCGCCGACCACGGGACCGAACACGGT
>JBDHSX010000168.1:0-8173 GCA_039808365.1 Xanthobacteraceae bacterium
CGCGGCGCGGCCGGTCGGCAACGACGCCCACCCGCCGATCGAGGACGCCCCCGGCAGCTACGTCCGGGTCAAGGCGTGAGGTTGCGCGCGCAAAACGAAAATCGTCGTCCCCGCGCCACCGGGGCCCCATAACCCTTGGCGTTGGTTGTTTTAGAGCAGTTCCTATTTTGACGGAAGCGTCATTGCCGGGCATAGCCGTCCGAAGAACGGCGTCGCTTCGCTCGCCTATGGACCCGGCAATCCATCTCTCTTGAAACGAATTTTCTTTTGGATGGATGCGCGGATCAAGTCCGTGCATGACGGCGGTGATTCCGTCAAAAGCGGAAAGCATCTAGACAACGTCGCCTGATGGGGAAGGAGCGGAACCGCTGCGGCGTATGGGTCCTCGCCTACGCCAGGACGACGCTGATGCTTCCAGTCAGACTCTACGGCTTCAGGATCGACGCGCCGGTGGTCTTGCGGCCTTCGAGGTCGATGTGGGCCTGCGCCGCGTCCTTCAACGCATAGGCGTGATTGATCGGCAGATGCAGCTTGCCGCTGATCACCGCGGCGAACAGCGTGTCGGCGCCTTCGAGCAAATCGGCGCGCTTGGCGACGTAGTCGTTGAGCTTGGGCCGCGTCGCGAACAGCGAGCCGTGGTTGTTGAGCTCGGTCAGCGGGAACGGCGGCACCGGCCCCGAGGCGTTGCCGAACGACACGAACAGGCCGCGCGGCTTGAGGCACGACAACGATCCCGGAAACGTGGTCTTGCCGACGCCGTCATAGACCACGTCGCACAATTCGTTGCGGCTGATCTGCTTGACGCGCTCGACGAAGTTTTCCTCGTTGTAGAGAATGACGTGATCGCAGCCATTGGCGAGCGCCAGGTCCGCCTTGGCCTTTGAGCCGACCGTGCCGATGACGTTGGCGCCGAGCGCCTTGGCCCACTGGCAGGCGATCAGGCCGATGCCGCCGGCGGCGGCGTGGATCAGCACGCGATGGCCGGGCTCGACCTTGAAGGTCTTGTGCAGCAGATACCACACCGTCAGCCCCTTGAGCATCAGCACCGCGCCCTGCTCGTAGGTGATGTGGTCCGGCAGCTTCACCAGCCGGTCGGCGGCGACGTTGCGCTCGCTGGCGTAGCCGCCGAGGTTGGCGTAGTAGGCGACGCGGTCGCCGGGATGAAAGTCCGTCACCCCCGGCCCGACCGCCACCACCTCGCCAGCCGCCTCGTTGCCGACGATGAACGGCAGCGACGGCGCCTTGTAGAGCCCGGTGCGATAATAGACGTCGATGAAATTCAGGCCGACGGCGTGCTGGCGGACATGCACCTCGCCCGCGCCGGGCGCCGGCAGGTCGATGCTCTCGTAAACCAGGGCTTCCGGCCCCCCCACCTGATGCACACGAACGGCCTTGACCATGCTGCGTCTCCCCTTGCCTCGGACGTCACCATCGATAGCCAAGGCGGTCGGGTTGTCAACTCAGAGGGGCGGTCACCAGACTTTCCGTCGTCATTGCGATGAGCGAATTTCTGTCGTCATTGCGCGGAGCGTGAGCGACGAAGCAATCCAGAAGCCGCCAGGGAAGACTGGATTGCTTCGCTTCGCTCCCAATGACGAAGAAATCCAGCTTCGCTCGCCATGACGGGCGTGCCGCGCGCCCTACCCGCCATGGCCGCGGTTCTTCCGCGCCATGATGTTGAACGCCTCCACCGCCAGCGAGAACGCGATGGCGAAGTAGATGTAGCCGCGCGGAATGTGAAACTCGAAGCCGTCGGCGACCAGCGCCACGCCGATCAGCACCAGGAACGCCAGCGCCAGCATCTTGGTGGTCGGGTGCTCGGCGACGAAGCGCGCCACCGGCCCGGACGACACGTACATGATGATACAGGCGATGATGACGGCCGCGATCATGATTTCCAGATCCTTGGCCATGCCGATCGCGGTGATGATGGAATCCAGCGAGAACACCAGATCGACGATGATGATCTGCACGATGACCCAGAAGAACGCCGTCCCCGGCCCCCGCGGCGCGTCGGCCTCTCCCGCCGCCTCCCGCGCCTCGACCTCGCCGTGAATCTCGTGGGTCGCCTTGGCGATCAGGAACAGACCGCCGGCGATCAGGATCAGGTCGCGCCAGGAGAAGCCGTTGCCGAGAATCGTGAACACCGGCGCCGTCAGGCCGATCAGCCACACCAGCACGCTGAGCAGCGCGATGCGGAACACCAGCGCCAGCGTCAGGCCGATCCGGCGCGCGCGGGTCGCCCGCGGCTCGGGGATGCGCGACACCAGCACCGAGAGGAAAATCACGTTGTCGATGCCGAGGACGATCTCCAGCGCGGTCAGCGTCAGCAGCGCGGCCCATGCCTCTGGGCTGGTCAACAGGTCGATCATGCTTTGGCAACCCCGAACAGGCGCAGGAGCGCGTCACCGAAGACGACATAAAGGCCGATCGCGCACAGCGCGATGCTGACCGGCGGCGCGACATTGAAATCGGCCATCACCGCCATAACCGTCAGCACCGCCCATGTCGCCATCAACGCCAGATTGAATTTACGGAAACGCGTGACCCGCACCGGATGCAGCACATGGATCGGCGCGAAGGTCAGCACGATGAGAACGGCCATCGCCACGGCCGAAAGCCAAGGCGATGGCCGCAACAGAAACAGATAAAACGCGGCCGCGTTCCACAACGCCGGAAATCCGCGAAAATAATTGTCGGCGGTCTTCATCCGGCGGTCGGCGAAATACAACGCGCTGGTGACGACGATGCCGACGCCGATCAGGGCGGCCGCGACCGGCGGCAGCAGCCGGCTGGCGGCGATGGCGTAGGCCGGGACGAAGACGTAGGTGAGAAAATCGACCACCAGATCAAGCGTCTCGCCGGACCATCGCGGTTGCACGGCGGCGACGTCGAAGCGGCGCGCCAGCGGTCCGTCGACGGCGTCGACGACGAGCGCCACGCCCAGCCATCCGAACATCGCCGCCCAGTGCTCGCGCACCGCCTCCATCAGCGCGATCAGCGCGAGGCCGGCCCCGAGCGCCGTGAGGACATGAACCCCGAACGCCGCCCGGCGACGGGCCGGGTCCGATGTCGCGGATGGGATGTTGGCCGGGGGCATGTCAGCGGCCATCCGTGGCGCCTGACCGAAAGTCGGCATCGCCGATTTTCACCACGACAAGCGTCGTCCCTGCGCCGGCAGGGAGCCATGCGCCGCAGCGGTTCGATTCAATCGGTCGGGGCCAAATCATTCAAAACGGCGAATGCCAGGGGTATCGGTCCCCGCCGCAAGCGGTCGTCGGACGGCGCTCCGCGCCGACCCGTTGGCGAGGACGACGCCGGGCTTGTTCGATCCTGCGCGTTCCATTTCAGGTCAAGCTCTTAACAGGATTCCCGCGCCGTTGCATCCTCCGCCTTGCGGCGATCCGCCGCGCACGGTTGCGCGAGCCGCCTTGCATTTCGGCCGGCGAATACCGATTGTCCCGCCATGAACAGCCCGACGACAGAACTCCAAGCGACTTGCGACGCCATCGTCATCGGCGGCGGGCCGGTCGGCCTCGCCACCGCGATCGCGCTGGCGCAGGCCGGCGTCGACGTGGCGCTGGTCGCCTCCCGAAAGCCCTATCCGGACAACCGCACCACGGCGCTGCTCGGCGGCACCATCGATTTCCTGGAGCGGCTCGACGTCTGGCGGCGCTGCGCCGACTTTGCCGCGCCGCTGCGGGTGATGCGGCTGGTGGATTCGACCTCCCGCCTGATCCGCGCGCCGGAGGTGCGCTTCGCCGCCGACGAGATCGGCCTGGAGGCGTTCGGCTACAACATCCAGAACTGGCGGCTGGTGGCGGCGCTGGAAGCGCGCGCCGGGGAGATCGACCGCATCCATCGCCATGACGACGAAGCCGCCGGCGTCGAGATCGATGCCTTGTCCGTCACGGTGCGCACCCGCGGCGGCGCGTTGGTTCGCGGCCGCCTCGCCGCCGGGGCCGACGGCCGCCAGTCGATCTGCCGCGCGGCCGCCGGCATCGACGTCGACCGCCGTCCGCTGCGCCAGACCGCGCTGACCTTCAACATCGCCCATACCCGGCCGCATCACGACACCTCGACCGAGTTTCACACCGCCTTCGGGCCATGCGTGTTCGTGCCGCTGCCGGGCGCGCGCTCCAGCGTGGTGTGGGTGACGACGCCGGGCGAGGCCGCGCGGCTGATGGCGCTGTCCGACGACGCGCTTTCGACGGAAGCCGAGCGGATGATGCAGTCCATCCTCGGCCGCGTCGGCGTCGAAGCGGGCCGGCATTCGTTTCCGCTGGCGATCGAGCAGCCGCGCCGCTTCGCCCACAACCGGGTCGTGCTGGTCGGCGAGGCCGCGCATGTGCTGCCGCCGATCGGCGCGCAGGGGCTCAATCTCGGTCTGCGCGACGCCGCCGACATCGCCGCCATCGTCACGGACGCGACGGCAAAGGGCGAGGACATCGGCGGCGAAGCCACCCTCGCCCGCTTCGACCGCAAGCGGCGCGGCGACATCGCCAGCCGCACGTTTGCGATCGATTTCGCCAACCGCTCGCTGCTCAGCGATTTCCTGCCGGTGCAGATGGCCCGCGCGGCGGGGCTGCATCTGCTCAACGGCATCGGCCCGCTGCGTCGCCTCGCCATGCGCGAGGGGCTCGGTCCGTCATGGCGGCGGTCCTGACGGGTAACCGTCAAAACGTCAGATAACCGCTCTTGAGCAGCCACATCGCGGTGGTCAGCGTCACCACCGAGGCCAGCGTCCCCAGCAACACCGCCGCCGACGCCGCCTCGGTCCAGGTGTCGTATTGCCGGGCGATCACGAAGACGTTGAGCGCCGGCGGCAGCGAGGCCATCAGCACCGCGGTCGCCGCCCACTCCATGGTGAACGGGCCGAACCACCACAACAGCCCGAGCGCCAGGACCGGGTGAACCACCAGCTTGATCGCGATCAGCCCCGGCAATTCCCACGGCACCCGGCCGAACGGCCGCAACGCCACCGTCACGCCGAGCACGAACAGCGCCACCGGCGCGGCCGAGCTTTGCAGGAACTGCAACACGCCGTCGATCGCCACCGGCATCTGGATATGCAGCGCCGCCGCCGCCACGCCGCAATAGACCGCAACGATCAGCGGATGCAGCGCGATCTCCTTGGCCACGAACTGAAGCGTCGGCCACAGCGGCCGCCGCGCGCCGTCGGTCAGCGCCATCAGCAGCGGGATCACCGTGAACAGGAAAATACTGTCGAAGCAGAAGATCAGCGCCGTCGGCACCGCCGATTTCAGCCCGAACACCGCCAGCGCCAGCCCCGGCCCCATATAGCCGATATTGCCGTAGCCGCCGGCGAGCCCGGCCATCGCCGCCTGCCGCAGCGGCAGCCGCCCGACCAGCCGCGCCACCACCACCGACAGCGTGAACGCGCCGGCCGTCGCCAGCGTGGTCGCCACCACGAACGGCAGGTTGTTCAGTTCCTCGAACGGGGTTTTCGAAACGATGCGGAAGAACAGCGCCGGCAGCGACACGTAAAGGACGTAGAAATTCATCCAGGCGAGGCCGGATTCCGGCAGGCCGCGATACCTGCCGCAGGCGAAGCCGATAAAAATCAATCCAAAGTAGGGCAGCGCCAGGTTGAGGATATCGATCATGAAGCGGTGTTTCCGCGCAATTTGAGGCCCAACCGCCGTGCGAGGCCATTCGTCACGCCGTCAGGTGGGGGCTTTTGCCTCTAGCATCGGCCACAATCCTGGTCTATTCGACAGGGCATGACAAAGATGCGGATCGCGAAATTTCAGATCGGTCAGATCGTCAGGCACCGGATTTTCTCGTTCCGGGGGGTGATTTTCGACATCGACCCGGAATTCGCCAACACCGAGGAATGGTGGCTGGCGATTCCCGAACAGGTCCGCCCGCGCAAGGACCAGCCGTTCTATCATCTCCTGGCCGAGAACGCCGAGTCGGAATACATCGCCTACGTCTCCGAGCAGAACCTGTTGCCCGACGAGTCCGGCGAGCCGGTCCGCCACTCCCAGGTCGCCGAGATTTTCATCAAGGACAAGACCGGCGGCTACCGCCCGCGCAACACTTCGCTGAATTGAGGCGCGGCGGATCTCCGCCACGGTTTCGCCGCAACAATCCCGAGCCGAAATCAAAACGAAAAAGGCGCCCCTTGCGGAGCGCCTTTGCTGTCATGACCCGTGGCCGGATCACTGCTTCGCGGCGGGCGGCGTCGCCGGCGGCGTGGCGGTGGCTCCCGCGCCGGCCGGCTGCTGCGCTTCCAGCTTGGCGCGTGCCTCGGCGGCCCGCTTCTGCAATTCCTCTTGCAGCTTCTTCTGGGTTTCCTCGAACACCTTCGGATCGGTCGGCGGCCCGTCATAGGCCTTGGCGAATTCCGCCAGCGGCAGCGGCAGCGTCAGCGGCGCGCCGTTGGAATTGATCGCCTGAACAATGAGATTCTGGCCTTTCCTCAAGTGATTGATCATGTCCGGCGTGACTTCGTAATCGGACATGCAGCCGTTGGCGAAGCAGATCACGTAGGGGCTCTGCATCGGCGGATTGTTGTCGATGATGATGCGGGTGCCGTGAACCAGCTGCATGCCGAGCGGCAGCGTGACCCGGAGGATCTTCTTGGGCTCGCCTTCCGGCTCGATGATCACCGCGGCGATCACCGGCTGCCCCGACTCGATGCGGCCGTCCTTGCCGGTGAAGCAGACCTGCTTGGCGTTGGCCTCCTGCCCCTTGAGGCAGAACTTGGTCCACGGCGCATAAATCAACTGCACCTGCTGTTGCTGCTCCTGCGCGGCCGGCGCCGGCGCGGCGGGCTGCTCGGCCGCCTTTGGGGCCGCCTTCGGCGCCGCCTTGCCGCTCGACTTGGCCTTTTGCTGGGCCGGCGCCGCCGGCTGCTGGGCATAGGCAACGGGAACGGACGCCATCGCGGCCAACGCCGCCGCCGCCGTCACATCCCGCCCGCACCGCCACGCCCGGGCGGCCATATCGGTGAAATTCATCGCGGAAAACCCTTTCTCGAATGGCGGCGTCCGAACCCGCGCCAGAACGCCCGCCTCAACTCTTTCGCTGCCGTTTCCCGGTCAAATGCGGCCGTTGAGTGGCCGACGATGGTCCTGCGGATCAAAAGTACGCCTTCAATACAGCGGCGAACAAAAAGATCAATGCCGGGACAGGGGGTTTGGCACCCGGCCGGGGCCGAAGCATGGCGGCTGTGTTAAATTTAATCCGTGGCAGGACTCGAATCATCACGGCCGACGCGATTTTCCGCGCTGTGGCGAACCGCGCGCGGCCTCCGGCGCATCGGCTTCGCGGCTGTGGCGACGGTCCTGGCCGCTGGCGGCGCCGCGGCGGCGGATGCCAGCCACGGCATCGCCATGCACGGCGCGCCGGCGCTGGCCGCCGGCTTCACCCATATGCCCTACGCCAATCCCGCCGCCCCCAAGGGCGGGCGGCTGGTTCAGGGCGTCAGCGGCACCTTCGACAGCCTCAATCCGTTCATCGTGCGCGGGCTCGCGGTGCAGCAGATCCGCGGCTTCGTGATCGAGAGCCTGATGGCGCGCGGCCAGGACGAGCCTTTCACGCTCTACGGCCTGCTGGCGGAGGGGGTCGAGACCGACGACGCGCGCACCTTCGTGACCTTTCACCTCGACCCGCGCGCCCGCTTCTCCGACGGCCAAAAAGTCCGCGCCGCCGACGTGCTGTTTTCCTGGCGCCTGCTGCGCGACAAGGGCCGCCCCAACCATCGCCTCTATTACGCCAAGGTCACGCGCGCCGACGCCATCGATGATCTCACGGTGCGCTTCGAATTCGGCGGCGCTTCCGATCGCGAATTGCCGTTGATCCTCGGTCTGATGCCGATCCTGCCGCAGCATGCCGTCGATGTCGCGACCTTCGAGAACACCTCGATGGCCCCGCCGCTCGGCTCGGGCCCCTATCGCGTCACGGCGGTCGCCCCCGGCAGCAGCGTCACACTCACCCGTGATCCGGACTATTGGGGGCGCGACCTGCCGGTCAACAAGGGGTTTTGGAATTTCGACGAGATCCGGCTCGATTTCTACCGCGACGCCAACAGCCAGTTCGAGGCGTTTACGCGCGGCCTCTATGATTTCCGCGTCGAGAACGAACCGTTGCGCTGGCATAGCGGCTACGATCTGCCGGCGGTCAAATCCGGCAAGATCGTCCGCGA
>JBDHSX010000169.1:0-8124 GCA_039808365.1 Xanthobacteraceae bacterium
GAAGCTCTCAGTCGCTGAAGCCGCCCTTCGCCTCAAGCGTCATGATGGTCGCCACCAGAAGCGCGATGAGTTTTCGCACGCCGGCGGTCTCGGCGAAGACGTTGGTCTGCACCACCGTCAGCGTCCGCCCGGCCTTGACCACTTCCGCGCGCGCAACGATGCGCTCGCCGCTCGCCGGCGCCATGAAATTGATCTTGAGTTCGGTCGTAAGCGCCGCGGTGCCGGGCGGCATCAGGCTGACCGCCGCATAGCCCGCGGCGGTATCGGCGATCGCGCTCACCGCGCCGCCATGCACGAAGCCGTGCTGCTGCGAGATGGCGGGCGTGGGGGTCACCGCGATCTCCACCACGCCGGGCTCGACCCTGCCAAGCGTCGCCCCGAGCGTCGCCATCAGGCCCTGCCGGGCGAAGCTCTCCCGCACGCGCGCCGCGCGTTCGGCGGTCCCTGAACTGTCCGTCATGCTGATCTCCCCTAACGAAAATGACCGGACGGGAGGCGTTCCGCAAGTGCGCCGGGTGGTGCGGGACGGGGACCCCGCTCCCGTTTCACGGCTTGCGGCGCGACCGGTCCCGACGGCGTGACTTGCCGGACGCCGGGCAACGGGCGACAATCGTCCGGCAAAAAACCAACAGGGAGGCATGACATGCAGGGACGGCCACAAATCGACCAGGCATTGCGGAGCGCGAGCGATGCCGGACAAATCCCCGGCGCGGTGGCGATCGCCGCCACCGGCAAGGAGGTTATTTATGAGGGCGCGTTCGGCAAGCGCGACCTCGGCACCGGCGTCGACATGACGCTCGACAGCGTGTTCTGGATCGCCTCGATGACCAAGGCGATCACTTCCGCCGGCGCCATGCAACTCGTCGAGCAGGGCAAGCTGTCGCTCGACGATCCGATCGGCAAGCTGTTGCCCGATCTCGCCGCGCCGCAGGTGCTCGAAGGTTTCGACGCCGACGGCAATCCAAACCTGCGCGCGGCGACCCGGCCGATCACGCTGCGCCACCTGCTCACCCACACCGCCGGCTTCTGCTACGACATGTGGAACGGCGACATGGTGACGTATCTGGAAAAAACCGGCACGCCCGGCATCACCTCGTGTCAGAACGCCGCGCTGAAGACGCCGATCATGACCGATCCCGGCACCCGCTGGGAATACGGCACCAACATCGATTTCGTCGGCAAGGCGGTGGAAGCGGCGAGCGGCCAGCGGCTCGGCGACTACCTGCGCGACAACATCCTCACACCGCTCGGCATGACCGACACCGCCTTCAAGATTACCGATGCGATGCGTCAGCGGCTGGTGGGAATGCATGCGCGCGGCCCTGACGGCTCGCTGCAATCGATCCCGTTCGAACTGGAGCAGAACCCGGAATTCGAGATGGGCGGCGGCGGCCTCTACGGCACGGCGGCCGACTACATCAAATTCACGCAGATGATCCTCAACAAGGGGCGCGGCAACGGCCATCAGGTGCTGAAGCCGGAGACGGTCGCGACCATGGGGCAGAACCACATCGGCGAATTGGTGATGGGCCGGATGACCTCGGCGGTGGCCTTCGCCACTAACGACGTCGACCTCTATCCAGGCATCGTGAAGAAGTGGGGGTTGAGCTTCATGATCAACACCGGGATCACGCCGGAAGGCCGCAGCGCCGGCAGCCTGGCCTGGGCCGGCCTCGCCAACACCTATTTCTGGATCGACCCGGCCCGTGACATCACTGGCGTCATCCTGATGCAGGTGCTGCCGTTCGCGGACCCGCAATGCCTGGCGGCTTTCGCCGCGTTCGAAGCCGGCGTCTACGCCGGACTCGACGTCAAGGACGCCGCGTGAGATCAACACCGTCACGCGGCGGATGGATGATCGTCATTGCGAGCGAAGCGAAGCAATCCCCTCCCTTTATCCTCCCCCGCTTGCGGGGAGGGTAGGGTGGGGCTCTGGATTGCTTCGTCGCGGAGCTTGTGCTCGGATCAACGCCATAGCGCGCCGAAGACGCGCGTCAACGCGCTTGTGGCGCCGATCCGAGTGTTCCTTGGAATGACGATTTATAAGCGGAGTATGCGCCATGACCCATTCCCTCGATAGTTACGTTTGCGGCACGTCCGACGCGCCGCTGCTCGGCGAAACCATCGGCACCGCGCTGGAGCGTGCGGTGGCGCGCTGGGGCGACCGTGAGGCGCTGGTGTCGCCGAGCCACGACGTGCGCTGGAGCTGGCGGGAATTCGCGGCGCGGGTCGACGATCTCGCCGCCGGCTTTCTCGCGCTCGGCCTTGAGCATGGGGCGCGCATCGGCGTCTGGTCGCTCAACCGGCCGGAATGGACGCTGACGCAATTCGCCGCCGCCCGCGCCGGCCTGATCCTGGTCACCATCAATCCGGCCTATCGCCTGAGCGAACTCGAATTCGCGCTCGGCAAGGTCGGCTGTTCGGCGCTGGTCACCGCCACCGCGTTCAAGACCAGCCAGTACATGGAGATGCTGAACACGCTGTTGCCCGAACTGGCGCGCGCCGAGCCGGGCCACCTGCGATCGGCGCGGCTGCCGAACCTGCGCGCGATCATTCAGGTCGGCGGACCGAAAGCGCCGGGCACCCTCGCCTTCGCGGACGTGCCGACAATGGGCGGGCCGCGCCATCGCGACCAGATCGCGGCGCTGGCGAAAACCTTGCAGTTCGATGATCCCGTCAACATCCAGTTCACCAGCGGCACCACCGGGTCGCCCAAGGGCGTGACGCTGACCCATCACAACATCCTCAACAACGGCTATTTCACCGGGCGCGCGATGCGCCTCACCGAGCAGGACCGCATCTGCGTTCCGGTGCCGCTCTATCACTGCTTCGGCATGGTGATGGCCAATCTCGCCGCGGTGACGCTCGGCGCGACCCTGGTCTATCCCGGCGAGGGTTTTGATCCGCTGACCACGCTGCAAACCGTCGAGCGCGAGAAATGCACCACGCTCTACGGCGTGCCGACCATGTTCATCGCCGAACTCGATCACCCCGATTTCAAAAAGTTCGACCTGTCGTCGCTGCGCACCGGCATCATGGCCGGCGCGCCGTGCCCGATCGAGGTGATGCGCCGCGTCAACGACGAGATGAACATGCGCGAGGTGACCATCGCCTACGGCATGACCGAGACCAGCCCGGTGAGTTTCCAAAGCTCCACCGACGATCCGCTGGAACGCCGCGTTTCGACGGTGGGCCGTATCCACCCCCATGTCGAGGTCAAGGTGGTCGATCTCGAAGGCCGCGTGGTGCCGCGCGGCGAACGCGGCGAACTTTGCACACGCGGGTACAGCGTGATGCTGGGCTATTGGGACGATGCCGAGAAAACCGCCGAGGTGCTCGACAAGAACGGCTGGATGCATACCGGCGATCTCGCGGTGATCGACGACGCCGGCTATTGCAACATCGTCGGCCGCATCAAGGACATGGTGATCCGCGGCGGCGAAAATCTCTATCCGCGCGAGATCGAGGAATTTCTTTACCGTCACCCGAAGATTCAGGACGTGCAGATTTTTGGCGTCGCCGATTCCCGCTACGGCGAGGAATTATGCGCCTGGATCCGGGTGCGCGGCGGCGAGACGTTGACGGAAGACGAGGTCCGCGCCTTCTGCGAGGGCCAGATCGCCCACAACAAGATCCCGCGCTATGTCGAGTTCGTCGAGGAATTTCCGATGACGGTGACCGGGAAAATCCAGAAGTTCATCATGCGCGAGGATGTCGAGAAACGACGCGGGCTGCGGGCGGCGAAGACGGCGTGAGGGCGCGCGCCCTTTCCTCCCGTCATTGCGAGGAGCACTCGGATCGGCGCTCCGCGCCGTCCGAGCACAGGCTCCGCGACGAAGCAATCCAGTCCTTGCTTTTTTGGCCTCTGGATTGCTTCGCTTCGCTCGCAATGACGAAAGGTTAAGCTACACCGGCAGCCCGCTTTGCTGCGCCAGATCCTTCAGCGACACCTGCGGCCGCGCGCCGATGTGCTGGATCACTTCGGCCGCGGCGAGCGCGCCGAGACGGCCGGCCTCGGTGTGGCTCGCGCCGCGCGCCAGGCCGAACAGAAAGCCGGCGGCGAACAGATCGCCCGCGCCGGTGGTGTCCACCAACTCGTTGATCGGATGCGCCGGCACCGGCGTGGTATTGCCGTCCTCGATCACGACGCAGCCCTTCTCGCTGCGCGTCACCACCGCAAGCCCGACATCCTTGCGCAACGCGCCGAGGCCGGTATCGAAATCGGCGGTCTGATACAGCGAATGCAGTTCGCTCTCGTTGGCGAATACGATGTCCACCACCCTGCGGCGCATCAAATCGAGGAACTCGTCGCGATAGCGATCGACGCAGAACGCGTCCGACAGCGTCAGCGCCACCTTGCGGCCAGCGCCATGGGCGATCTCCGACGCCTTGAGGAAGGCTTCCTTGGCGTTTTGCGGATCCCATAAATAGCCTTCGAGGTAGATCACGGCGGACGCCATGATCTGCGCCGGATCGATGTCGTTCGGCGTCAGGTTCTGCGCCGCGCCGAGATAGGTGTTCATGGTGCGCTCGCCGTCCGGCGTCACCAGGATGTAGGAGCAGCCGGTGGCGGGGCCGTCGGTCGCCGCCGGGGTGTCGAACGCCACTTTCGCGGCGCGAATATCGTGCGTATAGGCGCGGCCGACCTCGTCGGCCTTCACCTTGCCGACATAGGCCGCGCGCGCGCCGAACCCCGCGATGCCGACGATGGTGTTGGCCGCCGAGCCGCCGGACATCGTCGTCGCCGGGCCCATCGCGTCGTAGATGGCCTTGGCGCGCGCCTCGTCGATCAGCGCCATCGCGCCCTTGGTCATGCCGTGCGCGGCGAGAAACGCCTCATCGGTGCGCACCAGCACGTCGAAGATGGCGTTGCCGATGCCAAGCACGTCGTATTTCACTGAGGTCATGGTCAAAGAATCCGGTTGCGGCGATTGCGGTTGTCGGGAATATCCGGTCAAATTCGGCTGCGGCCTAACACGTTCGGCCCCGCGCCAGCAACACCCGCCCTTTTGAATCGATCGCGCGGCCCACCGATGATCCGCCATCTCCTCACCGTCTCCACCGGCACGCTGACCTCGCGCGTCCTGGGATTCGCGCGCGACGCGCTGATGGCGGCGCTGCTCGGCGCCGGGCCGGTGGCGGACGCCTTCCTGGCCGCGTTCCAGTTGATCCATGTGGCGCGGCGGCTGCTCGGCGAGGGCGCGCTGAACGCCGCGCTGGTTCCGGCCTACTGGCAAGTGCATGACCGCAACGGCGTCGTCGCCGCCTCAGCCTTCGCCGGCCGCGTGCTCGGCACCGTCGGCCTCGCGGTGTTCGCCGCAGCCGTCTTGATCGGCCTGGTGATGCCGCTGGTGATCGCGCTATTGGCCCCCGGCTTCGTCGGCGAGCCGGCGTTTCTGCTGGCGGTCGGCAATGCCCGCCTGATGCTGCCCTATCTCGCCTTCGCCGGACCGGTGACGGTGATGATGGCGCTCCTCAACGCCCACCACCGTTTCGCGCTCACCGCGTTCTCGCCGCTGTTGTTCAACATCGCCCTGATCGCCGCCGCCATCGGATTGCTGATGTTTCCGCGCCAGCCCGCCGTCGCGGCGCTGCTGCTGTCCGCCACCGTCGGCCTCGCCGGCCTGTTGCAACTGACGGCGCTGGCGGCGGGCGGCGGCGGCATCGCCACGCCGATCCGCATCACGCTCGACCGCGAGATGCGCGGCTTTCTCGGCAGCGCCGCGCCCGGCATGATCACCAGCGCCGCGCCGCAACTGATGATCGTCGGCGCCGCCGCCATCGCCTCGGCCTCGCCCGCCGCGATCTCGTGGCTGTATTTCGCCAACCGCCTGGTCGAGCTGCCGCTCGGCATCGTCGGCGTCGCCATGGGCACGGTGCTGGTGTCCGAACTGACGCGCGCGACACGCGATAACGATGCCGCCTTCGCGCGGGCCGCCGGGCGCGGGCTCGAACTGGCCATCGGCCTCGCCCTGCCGGCGGCGCTCGGCTTGATGCTGCTCAGCGAGCCGATCGTGCGGCTGCTGTTCGAGCACGGCGCGTTCACCGCCGCCGACAGCCGCGCCACCGCGCAAGCCCTGACATGGCTGGCGCTCGGCCTGCCGGCGCATGTGCTGACCAAGGCGCTGGCCCCGACATTTTTCGCACGCGGCGATACGACAACGCCGATGCTGGCGGCGCTCGCCGCGCTTGCCGCGACCGTCGCGGCGGCGCTGGTGCTCGACCGCGCCCACGGCGTGACGGGCATCGCCGCCGCGATCGCGCTCGGCGCATGGGTCGGCGCGCTGGCGCTGCTGATCCGCGCCCGGGTCCGGCTCGGCCTCATGCTCGGCCCGCTGACGCGCGCGCGGCTCATTGGTATCGTCGTCGCGGCGCTGGCGATGGGCGGACTGCTGTGGCTCGCCACCGCCAGCCTCGCGCCGTGGCTCCCTGGCGGGCATCGTCTGATGGTCGCTTTCGCGCTGGCCGGCCTGATCGCCGCCGGCATCGCCATCTACGCTGCAAGCCTCGCGCTGCTCGGCGTTATTTCTCCGCGCGACGTCATCCGGGCGCTGCGAAAGCCCGGCTTGCGCGACTGAGACGGTCGTGGCAAGCACGCCCTCGCAATAAGGCCGGCATCCAACCCCGGCCTTCAGAGGAACTCAAATCATGACCGCTCAACGCGTTTTCTCCGGCGTCCAGCCCACCGGCAACCTGCACCTCGGCAACTATCTCGGCGCCATCGTCAATTTCGTCAAACTGCAATCGACCGCCGAATGCATTTATTGCGTGGTCGATCTGCACGCCATCACGGTGCCGATCTCGGTGTGGGGCGGGCCGGACGAACTGCGCCGCTGCACCCGCGAGGTCACCGCCGCCTTCATCGCCGCCGGCATCGACCCGAAGAAGAATATCATCTTCAACCAGAGCCAGGTGGCGGGACACGCCGAACTGACCTGGGTGTTCAACTGCGTGGCGCGGCTCGGCTGGCTCAACCGCATGACCCAGTTCAAGGAGAAGGCCGGCAAGGATCGCGAGAACGCCTCGATCGGCCTGTACGACTATCCGGTGCTGATGGCGGCCGACATCCTGCTCTATCGCGCCACCCACGTGCCGGTCGGCGAGGACCAGAAGCAACACCTCGAACTGTCGCGCGACATCGCGCAGAAATTCAACAACGACTTCGCCCAATCGATCGCCGCCAACAACCAGCCCGCGATCTATTTCCCGCTGCCCGAGCCGGTCATCACCGGTCCGGCGACGCGGGTGATGAGCCTGCGCGACGGCGCGAAGAAAATGTCGAAATCGGACGCCTCGGATTATTCGCGCATCAACCTGTCGGACGACGCCGACGCCATCGCGCAGAAAATCCGCAAGGCCAAGACCGATCCCGAGCCGCTGCCGAGCGAGGAGAAGGGTCTGGAAGCGCGGCCCGAGGCCGACAATCTGGTCGGCATCTTCGCCGCGCTGTCGGGCCGGCCGAAGGACGACGTGCTGCGCGAGTTCGGCGGGTCGCAATTCTCGCAATTCAAGTCGAATCTGGTGGATCTCGCGGTGGCGAAGCTCGGCCCGATCACCTCGGAGATGAAGCGGCTGTCGCAGGATCATGCCTATGTCGACAGCGTATTGATCGACGGCGCCGCGCGCGCCAACGCCATCGCCGAACAAACCATCAACGATGTGAAGGACATCGTCGGTTTCATCCGGCGCAGATAATCGGCCTGGTTCCGCCTTTCGTCCTTGCCCTCGCCACAATTGGCGCGGCGGCGGGTCCGCTTGCGCGACACGCTTGTCGAACGCGGCCGCACCGTGGCAGCATGGTCGGGTTTTGCGCCGCCATGCGGCGTTTGGATGGTTTGGGTGGGGCATCGCGTCCGGGGGACATCGATCGCCGATCGGTCCGGACGATGACTCGAACATCGGGACATGGATGAGCACACAACGACGAAGTTACGAACAGGGTCACAAGCCGAAATGCCTGGTGATCGTTGACGACAGCCCGGAATGGGACCGCGCCGTGTATTACGCCAGCCGCTGGGCGGTGCGGGTCGGCGGCGGCGTGGTGATGCTGCGCGTCATCGACACCGAGGACCACAACCAGCAATGGCTCGGCGTCGCCGACATCATGAAGGCGGAAGCCGAGGA
>JBDHSX010000170.1:0-8047 GCA_039808365.1 Xanthobacteraceae bacterium
TCGTCGGTGTGGCAGACGCCGGTGGCCTTGATCTCCACCATCACCTCGCCCTCGCGCGGGCCGTCGAGTTGAACCGTGGTGATTTCGAGAGGTTTTCCTGCGGCGGTGGCGACGGCGGCGCGAACGTCCATGATTCGATCCCGATTCCTGTGTCTTGCGTTATGTGAAATTGCGCGAGCGGCCCGCGCAAACCGGCATTGCCGCCCAGCATAGGTTCGGGCACTCAGGGCCGCAAATGAATCGTGACATCGCCTCCGACCCCGCCGCCCTGGCGGCCCAGGCCGCGCCGGCCGTCTTCGTGGTGCTGTGGAGCACCGGCTTCGTCGCGACCAAATACGCGCTGGCCGGCGCCGAGCCGCTGACCTACCTGATGATCCGGATGATCGTGGTGGTGGCGCTGATGGCGGCAATCGTCGTGATCTGGCGGCCGCGCTGGCCGGACTGGAAGGGCGTCGGCCACAGCGCCGTCGCCGGCATTCTGGTCCATGGCTTTTATCTGGCCGGCACCGCCATCGCCATCGCCCATGCGGTGCCGGTGGGGCTGTCGGCGTTGATCCCCGGCCTGCAACCGGTGCTGATGGCGACGCTGGCCAACCGCTGGCTCGGCGAACGCGTCACCGCCCTGCAATGGATCGGGCTCGCGCTCGGGCTTGCCGGCGTCGTTCTGATCCTGCACGGGCGGCCGATGAGCGGCGAGGTGGGCTGGGGCTGGTTCGCCTCCGCCGTGTCGCTGGTCAGCATCACGCTCGGCGCGCTGTATCAGAAGCGCTTCTGCCACGACATCGACTGGCGCAGCGGAAACCTCGTGCAATACATCGCCGTCGCGGCGTTCTTCGCGCTCGGCTCCTGGGCCTTCGAGACCGGCGAGGTGCGATGGACGCAGGAATTCGTGCTGGCGCTGGTGTGGCTCGCGGTGGTGCTGTCGATCGGCTCGATCGCGGTGCTGTACTGGCTGATCAAGCGACGGGGCGCGGCCGAGGTCGCGAGCCTGTTCTATCTGGTGCCGGCGGTGACGGCGCTGATGGCCTACGTGCTGTTCGGCGAACGGCTGGATCTGTTGGCGATCCTCGGCATGGCGGTGTGCGCGGCGGCGGTGGGGCTGGTCGCGCGCCGGGCTTAGCAGGATCGTCACTATTTTGACGCCGCGCCGAAAATCTCCATAATAAGAATATGCTGAGCGGATGACCCCGGCAGAATCGCGAGGGAAAACTCCGATGACTGAGAATGTGACGAACGAATTGCTCCTTGAAACGCTCAAGGCGATCCAGTCGAAACTCGGCAAGGTCGCTGACGATATCGTTGACCTGAAGTCCGACATGCGTGGCGTGAAGGGCCACATGGCCGCGTTCATGCAGTCCGAAGTCGCGCAGGACGGCACGCTCGCCTCGATCCAGATTCGCCTTGACCGGATCGAGCGCCGGCTGGATCTCCACGAATGACACCCGATCGCTTCCGCGATTGCGTCGCCGCGCTGGGCTGGTCCCTGCGCGGCCTTGCCGCGACCCTGCAATGCGATGATAGGCTGATCCGAAGGTGGGCGGGGGGATCGGCGGAAGTCCCTCCCAGCGTCGCCGCTTGGCTGGAGACGCTGGCGCAATGTCACGAGGCCGCGCCGCCGCCCCAAGACTGGAAATGTCAGGGCTGGAAACGTCGGGTCTCGACGCAATAGAGATGCTGCTTCACCTCGCAATGCAAAAGGGACGCCGCGAGGCGTCCCTTCAGGCATTGCTTCGCCGTTGATCGCCGTTATTGCGGCTGCGCGACAATGCGGAAATACGGCTTCGGCGATTTCCAGCCCTGGGGGAATTTCTTGCGGGCTTCCTCCTCCGGAACCGCGGCGGAGAAGAACACGTCGTCGCCCTGTTTCCAGTCGGACGGCGTCGAGACGCCATGCTTGGCGGTGAGTTGCAGCGAGTCGATGGCGCGCAGCACTTCCTGCCAGTTGCGGCCGGTCGACATCGGATAGATCAGGACCAGCTTGAGCTTCTTGTCCGGGCCGATCACGAAGATGTTGCGCACGGTCTGATTGTCCACCGGCGTCCGCGTGTTGACGTCGCCCGAGGTCGAGGCCGGCAGCATGCCGTAGAGCTTGGCGACGTTGAAATCGACGTCGGCGATCAACGGATAGTTCGGCGCGACGCCCTGCGTCTCCTCGATGTCCTTGGCCCACAAATGATGCTTGTCGGTGGGGTCGACGCTGATGCCGATCAGCTTGACGCCGCGCTTGTCGAACTCCGGCTTGAGCCGCGCGACCGCGCCGAGCTCGGTGGTGCAGACCGGGGTGAAATCCTTCGGATGCGAGAAGAACAGGCCCCAGCTATCGCCGAGCCATTTGTGAAAACTGATGTGGCCTTCGGTGCTTTCGGCTTCGAAGTCGGGTGCTGTCGCACCAATCGAGAGAGTCATCGTTACGTCCTCGTGTCTCTAGTTCGTCGTGGATGCAATGACTATAGGGCGGGCGAAAATCGAACGGAACCGGCTGCGAAAAAGGATAATATGGTTCCCCGGAGCACACGGCCGACAGTGGTTTCGTTTTAACGGGCGCTCTGGTTGTCGAATTAACGCCTACGGCGATCTGCCGCATCTTGCCCCGATAATGCCGCGACCGCGCCCTAAGCGCGCCGGACGGTCCTGCGATGGGTTTGAACCGTGATCCACATCACAGCGACAAACCATCGATTAAGTAAACTCAAAGCCGTCACGACAGATTGTCGAATTTTTAACTGACGATTCACGCCCGCGTGGAATTGCTGATCCGCCACAGAAACGAGAAACGCCATGTCTTCCGCCACCGCCTCCGCCGTCCACTCCCGTGCCGTCGCCGCCCCGACGCCGATCGACATCTCGGCCATCGCCGATCGCGAAGCCGTCGTCGCGGCGCTCGCCATGGTGCGGAACGGCGTGATTACCGGCGAGGGACCGACGGCGCGGGGCCGCGTGCATTTCTCCCGCGCGCTCGACGCCCAGGACGTCGATTGGTGCGTGCGCATTCTCACCGCCGCCGCGATCGACGAGGTGCCGGTGAGCCGCGCCGAAGCCGAGGCGCTGTTCGAAATCAACGACGCCAGCGCCGATCGTCTCGATCAGGGCATGTTCGACGATCTTCTGGCCAAGGCGGTGGTGCATCACGCCGCCTCCGCGTCCGGCCTGCCGGTGCCGCCGCGCGCCGTGGCGCTGTCGCCGAACACCGCGATCGAGAGCTGGGCGCCGACGCGGGCCGTCGGCGTCAACCTCGAAGTGCTGGAATGGATCTCCGGCCAGATGCGCGGCAAGCGCCGCTACAACCGCGCGCTGATGACGCTGGCCGCGATGCTGGTCGGCGCGGCGACCCTGCCGATGGTGCAGCAACTGCCGGGCATGCTCGACCTCGGCATGTGAGCGCAGACCGACGGTTTTTGAGCGGCGGGGCCGGCGCCCCGCCGTTTTTGTTGTCCGGCGGCGCCCTGACCCGCAATCGATGATGGGGCAGGGTTGCGGGGCGCATCGGAATCCCTCATGAAGCGTGGGCGATGGCGTCGGCGTAATTTCCCTCTGCAACAGAATTGTTACGCGGGCTCCGTCATGCCAGATTGCGTGCCGACGGGAAGCCCATCCTCCAGGTTGTAAATTCATTGTCCAGGTTGCAATAACAGCGCATGTTCAAACGTATCCTGATCGCCAACCGTGGCGAGATCGCCTGCCGCATCATCAAGACCGCCCGCCGCATGGGGATCGAGACCGTCGCCGTCTATTCCGAGGCGGATCGCAATGCGCTGCATGTCGAGATGGCCGACGAGGCGGTGCTGATCGGCCCGCCCGCCGCCGCCGAGAGCTATCTCTTGATCGACCGGATCATCGACGCCTGCCGCAAGACCGGCGCCGAGGCGGTGCATCCCGGCTACGGCTTCCTGTCGGAGCGCGAGGCGTTCCCGAAGGCCTTAGCGGACGCCGGCATCGTCTTCATCGGCCCCAATCCGGGCGCCATCGCCGCCATGGGCGACAAGATCGAGTCCAAGAAGGCGGCGGCCAAGGCCAAGGTGTCCACCGTGCCGGGCTTCCTCGGCGTCATCGAGGACGACAAGCACGCGGTCCGGATCGCCGACGAGATCGGCTACCCGGTGATGATCAAGGCTTCGGCCGGCGGCGGCGGCAAGGGCATGCGCATCGCCCATTCCACCGCCGAGGTGGCGGAGGGCTTCAACCTCGCCAAGGCGGAGGCCAAGGCGTCGTTCGGCGACGACCGCGTCTTCATCGAGAAATTCATCGTCAATCCGCGCCACATCGAAATTCAGGTGCTGGGCGACAAGCACGGCAACGTCATCTATCTCGGCGAGCGCGAGTGCTCGATCCAGCGCCGCAACCAGAAGGTCATCGAGGAGGCCCCGTCGCCGCTCTTGGACGAGGCCACCCGCCGCGCCATGGGCGAGCAGGCGGTGGCGCTGGCGAAGGCGGTCAATTACGATTCCGCCGGCACGGTGGAGTTCGTCGCCGGGCAGGACAAGAGCTTCTATTTCCTGGAAATGAACACCCGCCTGCAGGTCGAGCATCCGGTGACCGAACTGGTCACCGGCATCGATCTGGTCGAGCAGATGATCCGCGTCGCCGCCGGCGAGAAACTCAAGCTGACCCAGAAAGACATCACGCTGAGCGGCTGGGCGGTGGAATCGCGCGTCTACGCCGAGGACCCGTTCCGCAACTTCCTGCCCTCAATCGGCCGGCTGGTGAAATACCGCCCGCCGCAGGAGAGCAGCGCCGACGGCATCACCGTGCGCAACGACACCGGCGTCTATGAGGGCGGCGAGATCTCGATCTATTACGACCCGATGATCGCCAAGCTGGTCACCCACGCGCCGTCGCGCGCCGCCGCCATCGAGGCGCAGTCGCAGGCGCTCGACGCCTTCTATGTCGACGGCATCCGCCACAACATCCCGTTCCTGTCGGCGCTGATGAATCATCCGCGCTGGCGCGAGGGCAACCTCTCCACCGGCTTCATCGCCGAGGAGTTTCCCCACGGCTTCTCCGGCCGCGCCCCGGAAGGCGAGACGGCGCGCCGCATCGCGGCGGTGGCGGCCGCCATCGATCACGTGTACGGCGAGCGCAAGCGGCAGATTTCCGGTCAGATGATCGGCCGCCCGGTCAAGCGCGAGCAGCGCCGCGCGGTCTGGCTCGACCGCGACGAGATCGGGCTTGAGGTCGCCCGCAACGACGCCGGCGCCATCGTGGTGCGCTTCGTCGAGGCCGACGGCACGCTGGGCCAGCCGCACCAGCTGGTGTCGGGGTGGGCCCCGGGCATGCCGGTGTGGCACGGCGCCCTCGACGGCGTGGCGCTGGCGGTGCAGGTGCGGCCGATGGCCAACGGCATCCGGCTCGCCCATCAGGGCATCGAGGTCACCGTCAACGTCTATACCGAGACGGAAGCGGCGGCGGCGCGGCTGATGCCGATCAACACCGCCGCCGACACCGGCAAGAAACTGCTGTGCCCGATGCCGGGGCTGGTGATCTCGATCGCGGTGACCGAGGGGCAGGAGGTCAAGGCCGGCGAGGCCCTGGCGGTGGTCGAGGCCATGAAGATGCAGAACGTGCTGCGCGCCGAACGCGACGGCACTGTCAAGAAGATCCACACCGCGCCCGGCGCGACGCTGGCGGTGGATGCCCTGATCCTCGAATTCGCCTGAGGCCGGACCGTGGCGTGGCGAACCCGACGCGAGGCGCTGCGGGCGATCCTGTCGGGGGAGGCCTGCGTCCGCCCGGCGTCGGTCCATGACGCGCTGTCGATCCGGATCGCCGAGGACATCGGCTTCGAGGTCGGGATGCTGGGCGGCTCGGTGGCGTCGCTGGCGGTGCTGGGCGATCCCGACCTGACCCTGATCACCCTGAGCGAACTGGCCGAGCAGGTGCGGCGGATGTCGCGCGCGGCCTCCTTGCCGGTGCTGGTCGACGCCGATCACGGCTATGGCAACGCCCTCAACGTGCGCCGCACCGTCGAGGAGCTGGACGCCGCCGGCGCGGCCGGGCTGACCATCGAGGACACATGGCTGCCGCAAGAATTCGGCCAGGCCAAGCCGCGGCTGATCGCGCTGGAGGAGGGCGTCGGCAAGATGAAGGCGGCGCTGGACGGGCGCCGCGATCCGTCGCTGGTGGTGATCGGCCGCACCGGCGCGGCCGCCATCACCTCGGTCGCCGACGCCATCGCGCGCGCGATGGCCTATGAGGCCGCCGGCGTCGACGCGCTGTTTTTCACCGGGATCAAGACCCGCGCCGATCTGGAGGCCATCGTCGCCGCGACGGCGTTGCCGATCGTGCTCGGCAGTCCGGGGGACGACATCGCCGATTTTGATTATCTCGCCGGCCAGCGGGTGCGGATCGCGGTGCAGGGTCACGCGCCGATCGCCGCCGCCGTTCAGGCGATCCATGAGACACTTCAGGCGATCTATCAAGGAACGTCGCCTAAGCAATTGAAAAACATCGCATCTTCAGATTTGATGGAGCGCGTCGGACGGGGTCGGCTGTTCGCCCTGCGGGCGGCGGACTTCCTCGGGTTGAAGTAATATGGCCACCGCGACCCACGTCACGATCCGGGGTCGGGTGCAGGGCGTCGGCTACCGCGCCTGGACCGCCGACGTCGCGCGGCGCAAGGGGCTCGCGGGTTGGGTGCGCAACCGGCGCGACGGCACGGTGGAAGCCGTCTTCTCCGGCCCCGAGGAGGTGGTGGCGGAGATGCTGGCGACCTGTCGCCGGGGGCCGTCGCTGGCGCGGGTCGAGGCGGTGGAGGCGAGCCCGGCCGGCGACGACATGCTGGGTTTGCGCGCGGCCGGCGAGCGATTTTCAGTTTTGTCGACGCTTTAGGAATTCAACGCAAGTCTCTTATATTTCATCAGAGTTCGACGCGGGCCGAAGTTGGCCCGAACAGTTCCTCGAACGCCTGCCGCAGCGCGATGTCGAGATCCGCCAGCGTCGCCAGATGGCCGAGATCGACCAGGCTGGTGACGCCGTAGCGCGGATCGGCGATGCCGCAGGGCACGATGGCGTCGAAATGGCTCAGATCCGGCTCGACATTGATGGCGATGCCGTGCAGCGACACCCAGCGCTTGAGCCGGACGCCGATGGCGGCGATCTTATCCTCGCGACCCGGGCCCTTGTCCGGCCGCGCCACCCAGACGCCGACCCGGTCTTCGCGCCGCTCGCCTTTGACGTTGAAGGCGGCCAGCGTCCGGATGATCAGCGCCTCGAGGGTGGCGACATAGGCCCGCACGTCGGGGCGGCGGCGCTTGAGGTCGAGCATCAGATAGGCCACCCGCTGGCCCGGCCCGTGATAGGTCAGTTGCCCGCCGCGCCCGGTCTGGAACAGCGGGAACCGGGGGGCGAGCAGGTCGGTGGCATGGCCGCTGGTGCCCGAGGTGTAGAGCGGCGGATGCTCCAATAGCCACACCAGTTCCGGCGCCTGGCCTGCGGCGATGGCGGCGGCGCGGGCTTCCATGGCGGCGACGGCGTCGGGATAGGCGACCGGCGCGGGCGCGATTCGCCATTCCGCCGGCGCCGCGCCGGCCCCGGATAGCGGCATCAGGTCGAGATCGTCGCGGCTGTTAACCATCGGCTAACCATAAACTGGTGGGATGGCGGCGGTCATCTTGCATGTGGTGGGCGTGGGTTCCGGTGCCAACTCTCGAAAAAGTCAGCGTCGATCTGATGGTCGTTCTGGGGACGACGTCAATGCCGATCCATCAGGTGCTGCGACTCAGCCGCGGCGCCATCATCGAACTCGACGCCACCGAGCAGGACGAGGTCAAGATTCTGGCCAACAACATGCCGGTCGCCAGCGGCGTGGTGGTGGTCGACCGCGACCGGATCGCGGTGGAAGTCAAGCAGATGCTGCCGCGCGCGCCCGATCGCAGGTAGACCGCGCACGGCTCTTGTCGCCTCAACTTTGATTTGTTACACGAGCGCCGTCGAGACGGTCGGCTCAAGCTGATCGCCTTCGAAACGCGCTCGTGGCGGAATTGGTAGACGCGCTGCCTTGAGGTGGCAGTGAGTAACATCGTGGGGGTTCGAGTCCCTCCGAGCGCACCAC
>JBDHSX010000171.1:0-8046 GCA_039808365.1 Xanthobacteraceae bacterium
CAGCCGCGTCGGCGTTCATCATCGTATAGCAGGGCCGATACATGCTCTGAAGCTGCGCGCCGCGCAGGAAGATCATGTGGCGGGTCAGTCCGCCGTGCTTCGCGATCCAGCGCTGCACCCGCGCCGGATACAGCGCATACAGCATCCGCGTCGCCTCGCGGTTGGTGACGGCGCGGCCGTCGTCGCCCATGTCCCATGCGGCATGGAAGCCGAGGGCCGCGCGCGGCGTCACGCAAATGCGGCTTGCGGGCACCGCGCCGAGGATGATGGTGCAGGCCGACGCGCACAGTCCGTCGATCACCACCTGCTCGCCGGAACTGCGCAGCGATTCGTACCTATCGACATAGGTTCCGATCCGGCCGCCGCGATCCTCGGCGATCCGCACCGCCGCCTGACTGGCCGCGATTCCCGCGAGCAGAACGACGGCCGCGAGCAGCGGCGTTGCGATCTTCATGTCCCGGCCCCAACATCGACGCGAACCTTCGCGATCGACACCGTGTTGCCGGCCGATGATTTTGTCCAGACGGGATCGCGGTTTCGCACCAAATTCAATTCCAGTGTGGCTTGCCCGATGCAGTCGCCGGCGTGGAGCCTCACGCAATTTCGTAAACAGTTCGGTATCACGGTTGACCGCTCGCCCATCGACACGTTCTGATGGTTCGGGGAGGAACCAGCGATGGCACTGGATGCGGACGTCATTGTCGTCGGCGCGGGACTGGCGGGGTTGGTGGCGGCGACGGAAATCGCGGACGCCGGCAAGCGCGTCGTCGTGGTCGAGCAGGAAGGCGAGCAGAGCCTCGGCGGTCAGGCGTTCTGGTCGTTCGGCGGCCTGTTCCTGGTCGATTCGCCGGAGCAGCGGCGGCTCGGCGTCAGGGACAGCGTCGATCTGGCGATGCAGGACTGGATGGGCACCGCCGGCTTTGACCGCGCCGAGGACCATTGGCCGCGGCGCTGGGCGGAAGCCTATGTCGCCTTCGCGGCGGGCGAGAAACGCGACTGGCTGCGCGCCATGGGTCACCGGATTTTTCCCGTCGTCGGCTGGGCCGAGCGCGGCGGCTACGACGCCATGGGCCACGGTAATTCGGTGCCGCGCTTTCATGTCACCTGGGGCACCGGCCCCGGCATCGTCGAGCCGTTCGCGCGGCGGGCGCGGGAGGCGCAGGCGCGCGGGCTGCTGGAATTCCGCTTCCGTCACCGCGTCGATGCGCTGACCTCGACCAATGGCGCGGTCGACGGCGTGCGCGGCGCGATGCTGGAGCCGACCGCCGTGGAACGCGGCGTTTCCAGTTCGCGGATCGTCACCGGCGAGTTCGCCTTGAGAGCGCAGGCGGTGATCGTCGCCTCCGGCGGCATCGGCGGCAACCACGACCTGGTCCGCAAGAACTGGCCGCGCCGGTTCGGCGCGCCGCCGAGGCGAATGATCTCGGGGGTGCCGGAGCACGTCGACGGCCGCATGATCGAAATCGTCGAGGCCGCCGGCGCGCGGCTGATCAACCGCGACCGCATGTGGCATTACGTCGAGGGCATCGAGAACTGGTCGCCGATCTGGCCGCGCCACGGCATCCGCATCCTGCCGGGGCCGTCCTCGATGTGGTTCGACGCCGCCGGCCGCCGTCTGCCCGCGCCGCTGTTCCCCGGCTCCGACACGCTGGGACAGCTCGAATACATCATGTCCACCGGCTACGATTATTCGTGGTTCATCCTGACCCAGAGCATCATCAAGAAGGAGTTCGCGCTGTCGGGCTCCGAGCAGAACCCCGACCTCACCGGCAAGAGCTGGCGCATGACGCTGAAGCGCGCCACCAACAAGGGCGCGCCGGCGCCGGTGGAAGCCTTCAAGCAGAAAGGCGCGGATTTCATCGTCCGCGACAACCTCGGCGATCTGGTCAATGCGATGAACGCGCTCAGCGGCGACAACCTGCTCCGCGTCGACGGGATCCGCGCCCAGATCGAGGCGCGCGACCGCGAGATCGCCAACCCCTACGCCAAGGACGCGCAGATCATCAACCTGCACAACGCGCGGCGCTACATCGGCGACAGACTGATCCGCACCGCCAAGCCGCATCGCATCCTCGATCCGGCGCACGGCCCGCTGATCGCGGTGCGGCTCAACATCCTGACGCGCAAGACGCTCGGCGGCTTCGAGACCGATCTCGACGCGCGGGTGTTCGGCTCCGGCGGCGAGATCATCCCCGGCCTCTACGCGGTCGGCGAGGCGGCCGGCTTCGGCGGCGGCGGCATGCACGGCTACCGCGCGCTCGAAGGTACCTTCCTCGGCGGCTGCCTGTTCTCCGGCCGCAACGCCGGCCGCGCGGCGGCGAAAGCGGTGGGGTGACGGGAGCCGCCGGGAACCTTTTCGCGGCTGGATCATCCAATACCCAGCCGCAGTCTGGTCGCGAGAAATATCATGAGTGCCCCGCACATTCGCCTGCCGACGCCTAAACTGTCCTTGAATGAGGAAGCCGACCTCGTCCGCCGCGCCGTGGCGCGCGATGCCGAGGCCGTCCGTACCATCATTCAGGCCAACAACCAGCGTCTGTTCCGCATGGCGCGCAGCATCCTCAAGGACGACGCCGAAGCCGAGGACGTGGTGCAGGAAACCTATGTCCGCGCCTTCACCCATCTCGACCGCTTTCGCGGCGACTCCAGTCTCGCCACCTGGCTGACCCGGATCGCCATGAACGAGGCGCTGGGCCGCCGCAACCGCCGCCGTCCGAGCGTCGACTGGACGACGCTGGAGGACGGCGCGCTCGAAGCGCAGGTCATCCGCTTTCCCTTGTCAGCCGCATCCGAGGACCCCGAACGGACCATGGCTCAACGTCAAATTCAAACGATTGTCGAGCACGCCATCGACGAACTGCCGGACGACTTCCGCAGCGTATTCGTTGCCCGCGTCGTCGAGGGCCTGAGCGTCGAGGAAACCGCCGAGGTGCTCGACCTCAAGCCGGAAACGGTGAAGACGCGGCTGTTCCGCGCCCGCGCGCTGTTGCGCGACAATGTCGAGAAGCGCGTCGGGCCGGTGATGATGGAGGCGTTTCCCTTCGCCGGCAAACGCTGCGAGCGGCTGACCGAATCTGTGCTCAAGCGTCTCGATCTCGCATAAATCCGGGAACCTTTTCGCCGCCGCGCCATCGAAGCCTGTGTAAGAGACCAAATCGCCGCGCCGCTTTGGCGCGAGGCACAGGAGCATTCAATCATGTTCGTTCGCTTGAGCATGGCGGTGGCGGCCGCCTGCCTGATGAGTCATGTCGCGCTGGCGCAAAATGCGGCCCCGACCGATCCGCAGATCGCCCATATCGCCTACACCGCCGGCGCGCTCGATGTCGCCGTCGCCAAGGTGGCGCTCAAAAAGACGAAAACAAAAGCGGTCAAGGAATTTGCCGAGAACATGGTGCGCGACCATGAGGCGGTGAACAAGCAGGCGCTCGATCTCGTCAAGAAACTGAAGGTGACGCCCGAGGACAACGACACCAGCCGCGCGCTGACCAAACAGATCACGGACGAGGAGGCGAAACTCGCCAAGCTCGACGGCGCGGCGTTCGACAAGGAATATATCAACCACGAGGTCGCCTACCACAAGACAGTCAACAACGCGCTGACCACCACGCTGATCCCGTCGGCGAAGAATTCCGAACTGAAGTCGTTTCTCGAAACCGGCTTGAAGATTTTCCAGGGCCACCAGCAGCACGCCGAGCATGTGGCGGCGACGCTGAAGTAATCAGCCTTTCATCTTGCCGCCGGGGCTTGCGAAGCGCCGGCGGCGGCTTCCAGCAAGGGCTCCTCCATGTTCGTTTCAATTCTGCCGAAGTGCCGCGCGCTGGCGCTGGCGCTGCCGCTCGCTGTCGCCATCATCGCGCCGGCCGGCGCGGAAACCATCACGGTCACCATCGAAAACTTGACGTTTCAGCCGGCCGAGGTGAAGGCCAAGGTCGGCGACACCGTCCAATGGGTCAACAAGGATGTTGTCGCGCACAGCGCGACCGCGCGCGACAAGAGTTTCGAGGTGATCCAGCCACCGAAGAAAACGGTGACGCAGACGCTGACCAAGGCCGGCAGCTTCGATTTCTACTGCAAATACCATCCCAACATGACGGGACGGCTGATCGTCGCGCCGTAATTTGAACTACCCGCCGGCGGCGCGGAACGGCAGCGCCGGGCCCTGGAGTTTGCGCAGGCCCGGCTCGCGCCGCTCCAGCCACCAGCCATATTGCTTCGGCCAGTCGCCGAACACCTCGCCGCCTGCCTCGCTGAGCGCGAGGCGGGCGTGGAGCGGCCAGTTCGGATCGAACAGCGCCTCGCGGCCGATGGCGATCAGATCGGCCTGGCCATGCGCCAGCACGTCCTCCGCCTGGCGCGGATGCAGGATCAGCCCCACCGCCATGGTGGCGATCTCCGCCCCGCGCCGGATCGCCTCGGCGTAAGGCACCTGAAAACCGTAGCCGCGCGGAATCCGCGCCGCCGTCGCCGAGCCCATCAAGCCGCCCGACGAGCAATCGATGACGTCGACGCCGCGCGCCTTGGCCTCGCGCGCGAAGGCGATCGAGTCCTCGATCTCGACGCCGCCGTCGACGCCGTCCACCGAGGAAATCCGCACCGACAGCGGCTTGTCGGCGGGCCACGCCGCGCGCACCGTCTCGATGATTTCCAGCGGATAGCGCATCCGCCCGGCGCGGTCGCCGCCATAGGCGTCGTCGCGTTTGTTGGAGAGCGGCGACAGGAATTCATGCAGCAGATAGCCGTGGGCGCAATGGACCTCGACGAATTCGAAGCCGGCGGCGGCGGCGCGCAGCGTCGAAAGCCGCCACGCCTCGCGCAGCGCGGCCATCTCCTCGACGGTGAGCGCGTGCGGCGTCAGCCAGCCGTCATCCATCGGGATCGCGCTCGGCGCCACGATCCGCCAGGGCGCGTCGCCGCGGGCGCGGTCCTCGGCCGTCAGCGCGGCGTTGCCGTACCACGGCCGCTGCATGCTGGCCTTGCGGCCGGCATGGGCCAGTTGGATCGCCGGCACCGAGCCCTGGCCGCGCACGAAGGCGGCGATGCGCGCCAGCGCCGCCTGCTGCGCGTCGTTCCACAGTCCGAGATCGCCATGGGTGATGCGGCCCTCCGGCACCACGGCGGTCGCTTCCGCCATCACCACGCCGGCGCCGCCTTGCGCGAATTTACCGAGATGAATGAGGTGCCAGTCGTTGGCGACGCCGTCGATGGCGGAATACTGGCACATCGGCGAGAGCACGACGCGGTTCGGCAAGGTGACGCCGCGCAGCGTCAGCGGTTGAAATAGAAGCGGCTGTGACATCGGGGTGTTTGCTCTTGGTTATGGTCTTGCAGAGTAGCCGTCATTGCGAGCACTCGGATCAGTGCTTCGCACTGTCCGAGCACAGGCTCTGCGAAGCAATCCAGAAACCACAAACAAGGACCGGATTGCTTCGTCGCTTGCGCTCCTCGCAATGACGAAGGAGAGGAAACCTCACGCCCTGAGGAAATTCTCGATCGAGGTCGCCAGCGCCACCGGGGTTTCGTCCATCGGATAATGGCCGGCATTGGCCATCACTTCCAGTTCGGCGTTGGGATACCAGGCGAGATAGGTCGCCTTCATCACGTCGGCGTTCAGGGCCGGATCGTTGGCGCCGACGATGACCTTGACCGGCGTGGTCTTGCCTTCGATCTCGCCATGGAAATCGGTCTTGGCCCAGGCTTGCAGATAGGCGGCGAAGGCGGCGCGGTCGGAGGTCTCCTCGGAATAGCGCGCGACGTGGTCGATCCAGCTTTTCGACAGCCGGTTGCCGGTGGTGAAATCGATGATGCCGCGGCGATTGTCGAGGTTTTGCGCCGCGCCGTCGAACAGCGCCCAGCCGTCGGGATCGAACGGCACGCCCGACGCCGGCACCGGCGTCAGCGCCACCAGCTTGCGCACGCGGGCCGGTGCATCGGCCAGCACGCGCTGCACCGCCATGCCGCCCATCGAATGGCCGATCAGGCTGAACTCGCGCCAGCCCAGTTCATCCGCCAGCGCGCGGACATCGGCCGAGATCTCCGCCATGGTGTAGCTGCCGGTCATCGCCCGCGACAGGCCGTAGCCGCGATAGGCGACGCAGGCGTAGGTGAATTCGTCGAGACTGAGCGCGTCGCGCATTGGGCGGAACGTGGTGTGATCGCCGAACCAGCCGTGCAGCACCAGCACCTTGTGCGCGCCCTGGCCGATGGTCTCGTAGCCGATGGTCATGTTTCCTCCTCCCGCATTATGATGTCGCCGACGCGCGCGCCGGCTGATCGACGATATCACCGCGCGAAAACGCGATCTCCGGATAGCCCCGCGCGGCGACGTCTTTTATGATGCTGACGAATTTGGGCGTGCCGCCATTATAGACGATATGGCGCACCGTTCCCGCCTCGTGGCCGGCGACGTTGGAATTGTAGCCGGTGAACCAGCCCTTGGCTTTGCGCAACAGCATCATCTCGTACATCTTGACGACATGCGCGGTCCATCGTTCCTGATCCGCGCGCGTGGCCTCGAAGCGGGTGACGCCGCGATCCCACGCATACCGCATCAAATCCGTGCACCAGTTGACGCCGTTCTCGATGCCGCGCGGAAAATTCGTCGAGGCTGACGCGCTTTGCGGGCCTGTCGGCATCAGCAGATTCGGAAAACCGTGGACCAGCATGCCGAGGAACGTGGAAGGTCCGTGCTTCCATAGATCGGCCAGCCTTGCGCCGTCGAGGCCCCGGATGTCGATCTGGTCGTAGGCGCCGGTGATGGCGTCGAATCCGGTGGCATAGACGATGATATCGAATTCGTAATCGCGCGCGGTGGTGCGAAGGCCGGTCGCGGTGACGCGCACCAGCGGCGTCTCGCTGATGTCCACCAGATGCACGTTGTCGCGGTTGTAAGCCTCGAAGTATCGGGTTTCCAGCGGCAGCCGCTGGACGCCGAACCCGTGATCCTTCGGAATCAGCTTTTCCGCGATCACCGGGTCGTTGACGCGGCGGCGGATGCGGTCGGCGATATAGTCGGAAATCTCGGCGTTGGCGGCCTCGTCCGTGAAGATCTCGCGGAAGTTCGACAGCCAGATGCCGAAGCCGGGCTCGTCATAGAGCTTGTCCCACAGCTTCACCCGCTCCTCGCGCGTCACCTCGTAGAAGCCGCGCGGGTCCGGCTCATGCACGAAGGCGCCCGGCGTCCGGGCGCAGGTGGCGAAGATCTGGTCGTAGCGCGCGCGGATGTCGGCCATCTCCTGGTCGGAAATCGGGCTGTTGTTGAGCGGCGCGCTCCAGTTCGGGCGGCGCTGGAACACGGTGAGGTCGCCGACCTTGTCGGCGATCTCGCCGATCAACTGAATGGCGGTGGCGCCGGTGCCGATCACGGCCACTCGTTTCCCGGCCAGATCCACCGGCTCGCGCGGCCAATAATAAGTATGGAACGAGCGCCCCTTGAAGTCCGCGACGCCTTCGAGCCGCGGCATGGTCGGCGCCGACAACAGGCCGATCGCCAGCACCACGAAGCGGCAGGTCAGTTCGCGGCCGTCATTGAGCCGCAGATGCCACAGGTCGCGCGTCTCGTCGAAGCGCATCGCCTCGACCTGGCAGTTGAACTGCATGTGCTTGCGCAGGTCGAACTTGTCGGCGACGTAGTTGAGATAGCGCAGGTTCTCGGGCTGGCTGGAGAAACGCTCCTTCCAGTGCCATTCATCGAGCAGTTCGCGCGAGAACGAGAAGCCGTAGGTGTAGCTCTCGGAATCGAAGCGGCAGCCGGGATAGCGGTTCCAGTACCAGGTGCCGCCGAGATCGCCGGCCGAATCGAGCACGGTGGCGTCGACGCCGAGATCGACCAGCCGCTTGATCTGATAGATTCCCGCCACGCCGGCGCCGACCACGATCACCTCGTAATGGCTCTTGGCTTCCGTCATTGTTTTCACCTGCCGTTTCCGCCGTCGTCCTGAGGCTTTGTTCCTGGGGTTGCGTTGTCGTGGTTTCGCGGCCCCGCCCGCGCGGGTCGGATTGTGAACAGGTTCCGGCCGACAATTCAATCGCGATTGCGCCTCAATCCCT
>JBDHSX010000172.1:0-7791 GCA_039808365.1 Xanthobacteraceae bacterium
CGTCATCGCGAGGAGCGGCAATTCTCTTCCGTCATTGCGAGGAGGCGAAGCCGACGAAGCAATCCAGTCCTTGCCGTGTTGGGTTCTGGATTGCTTCGCGGAGCCTGTGCTCGGACGGCATGAAACGCCGATCCGAGTGCCCGCAATGACGGCAACGACGAGTCTGATTCAGCGCAGTTGAATCAGACTCTAGAATTCGCCGTGCAGGCGTCCCGAAAACACCGAGACCGGGCCGCGGTCGGCGTTGTAGGCCGGATTGACGATCAGCTGATAGTCGGCGGTGAAGGTGAGTTGCTTGTTGAGCGCGACGGCGTAGTAGGCTTCGAGAATGCGCTCCTTGCGATAGTTCAGCGCCCCGTCGCCGATCAGCACGCCGAGCCCGCCGGCGGCGATGAAGTCGCGGTGATCCTTCGACAGCGCGTTGATCGCGCCGCCGATGCCGACCACGTCGTCCGGGCGGCCCCAGCGCGTGCCCTTGATCGAGGCGCCGAGCGACAGGCTGGCGTCGATGTCGGTAAACGCCATGATCTCGGTCCTGCCGTCGTTCCAGCTCCAGCGTCCGAACAGGCCGATGTCGTCGCTCACCGCCTGTTCCAGATTGAGGACGTAGCCGTATTTGATACGGCCACGGCGGGTCTGGGCGATGTCGAGATTGAGCGCCGGATCGGCCAGCGTCTCGCGATAGCTGCCGGCATAGGCGCTGTTGAGCCAGCCGATGGCGCGCAGCTTGCCGGGTTGTCCCAGCAGCGAATAGCGCGTCTCCAGTTCGACGACGTAGGAGCCGCGCTCGAACAGCCGCATGTCGAAATTATTGGAATTGGATTCGGCCCCCATCAGGAAATAGCCGGCCCGCAGCGCCCATTGTTTCTGGTTGAGTTCGGCGGTGACGCCATAGGTCAGCCCGACCTTGTCGGCGGAATAGTCGAACGCGCCCGGCGCCCAGATCGCCCAGTTCATGAAGTCGCGGCGCGGGTCCTTGGCGTAGGCGTTGCCGTCGAAGACGTCGGTGACCGCGAACTTGCCGGCCTGCACGGTGAGCCGCGAGACATCCGCCTTGCCGGCGAGCTGCATCGGGCCGCCGGCGAGAACTTCCTGCTCGCCGCCGAAGCCGAAGGTCTGCCGCAGGAACAGCCGCGAGGTGTTGTAGTGCGGATAAGGGAAATCGGACTTTTGCGCTTCGCCATTGGGGAAACCGGCGACGCCGACGGTGTCGCTGAGGCCGAAACCCTGCGCCAGTTCGGGATTGTAATAGACCTCGCCGCCGTCCCACAGCCGCGCGTTGAGAAACAGGCTGTTGCTCCAGGTCGCCTTCATCTGGGCGTTTGGCGAGAGGCTGTTCGGGCCGGAATAGCGCGCGGGGAAGGTCGGATAGCCTTGCGCGACATAGGTGGTCTGGCCGTGGATGTCCCAGCGGTCGGATTCCGGGTCGATCCAGCTTGCCGGCGTTGACAGGCCGGAGTCGAGATCGCCGATCTTGCGATTGAGCCCGATGCGCAGCGACTGGAAATCGGTCGTCGACGCATAGCGCGCGCCGGACGCGAAGGCGGCCTCCGCGCCGCCGAGATGGCTGTAGAGATATTCGAGCCGGGCCGACCAATGCGGGGCGAAGGCGTATTCCACACCGCCGCCAGCGACCCAGCCGGCGCGGAATCGAAGCTGCTTCTCCTCGTCGCCGGCCAGCGTGGTGTTGACGAACCGCGCGCCGTTCCAGGCGAAGCCGCCGGTCAGATAGGCCAGCCACGGGCCGCTGGCGACGCCAAGACGGCCGCGCGCGGTGCCGACCATGTCGTATTTCTCGACCACGTTCGCGCGGGCGGAGGCCAGCGCCGAGACCACGGCGTTCGATTCGAGGTAGCTGGGAAAGGAGACGTCGGCCTCGAATCCGAGCAGGATGCCGGACGGCGACACCCAGTTGACCCCGGCTTGAAGCCCGCCGACCGCGCCGCCGAAATTGTGATAGGTCGCCGTCACCGCCGGATCGGCCAGCACCGCCGAGGCGCGGCCCCAGCCGAAGCCGACATGGGCGCCGAGATAAAATCCGCTCCAGTCGAACGCGGTCGCCACCGGCAGCGCCTTGACCGGGCGCGTCACCGGCCAGTCGGCCGCCATCGCCACGCTACCCGGCGCGCACAAACTCGATGCGAGGATGATCCATGCCGGTTTCATGACCCTGATATGCCCCACCCGCCGCCGGATCCATAGGCGGTCCATGCCTCTCCCCTCGCGCACCGGCCGGCGATGCTGTGGCGGATTGGCCCTGCCCTGTCATCCGTCATTATTGCGACTAATTCGCAATAGCAACTGGAAAGTCGTTTCGAGCCGTTTTGCCAGCGGCCTGTGACAGCCGTGCAACGGGTGGACGCATGGGAAGGAGGCGCGCGGCCATCCCGCGCGCCGCGCCGGGGGGCATGGGATACGGCTCAGAGGCTGTCGGTCAGCGCCGCCGGGTCGAAGCGGTCGACGTCGGCCAAAAGCTCGCAAAAGGCGCGCGCGCCATGGTCGAGCACCTGCTGGCCCTTCTCCGCGCGAGCCTCCGAGGCGTCGCCGATGGCGCCGCCGGGATGCAGGTCCTGCGCCTGCCAGGCCAGCGGCGCCGGGCGCTGGACGCTGAGCCAGCGATAATCGCGCTCCATCGCGATTGAGCGCGGCTCGAAGTTTTTGATTTCGCCGGCGCGGACCCGGTCGGGGTAAGCCGCCAGCATGATCGACGTCTCGATCGCGCCGCCATGGATGCCGTGGCGGATTTCCGCGGCCGAGAACAGCCCGTCCGGCACGCCGAAGCGGCTCCATGCGGTGGTGACCGCCAGCATCCCGAGTCGGGCGCGTAAATCCTGGGCCACCAGGCTCATCGCGGCGCTATTGCCGCCGTGGCTCGACACCATCACCAGCTTGCGGACGCCGGCGCGGGCGAGGCTCTCGCCGAGCGCCGTCCAGACCCGGATCGCGACGTCGGGCGGCAGCGTCAGCGTGCCGGGAAAGGCGAGATGCTCGGTCGAGATGCCGACGGCCTGCACCGGCAGGAACGTCGCCGGCACGCTCGCCGGCAGCATGGCGTGGACGCGCGCCAAAAAGGCGTCCGCGATCATCGCGTCGGTGCCGAGCGGCAGATGCGGGCCGTGCTGCTCGATCGCCGCCAGCGGCAGCACCGCGATCCAGCGCGAGGCCGCCGCGGGCGCGATATCGCCCCAATAGATGTCGCGCCAGTCGCGCGGCGGGCAGGAAGCGGTCATCGGGTCGCGGGCTCTCGTATCGGATCACGGAAAAATGGACGGTCATTCCTGACGCGCGGCGATGGAACGGCTACAACGCTTCCGCCACCCGTCGCATCCTGTCACGACGGGCCAGAATAATCGACGGAGGTCAACCATGAAACCGGCTCGCCTGGCGGCATCGTTAAGCGCCTGTCTCCTTGGTGCGGCGCTCGCGGCGGCCGCGCCGGCCGCAGCCGAGGAGAAACTGGACAAGGTGTCGTTCGGCACCAACTGGGTGGCGGAGGCCGAGCATGGCGGCTTCTTCCAGGCGCTGGCGGACGGCACCTATCGCCGCTACGGGCTCGACGTGACCATCGTGCCGGGCGGACCGAACGTCAACAACCGCATTTTGCTGATCGCCGGCAAGCTCGACTTCTTCATGACCGCGAACAACCTGCAATCGTTCGACGCGGTCGCCAACAAGGTGCCGGTGGTCGCGGTGGCGGCGATATTCCAGAAGGACCCGCAGGTGTTCCTGGCCCATCCGGAATCCAAGGTGACCAAGCTCGACGACCTCAAGCCGTTGACGCTGTTCGTGTCGAAGGAAGGCATCGCCAGCTATTTCCAGTGGCTGAAATCCGATCACGGCTTCAGCGAGGCCAAGGTGAAACCCTACACCTTCAACGCCCAGCCGTTCCTGGCCGATCCGCGCAGCGCGATGCAGGGCTATGTGTCGTCGGAGCCCTTTGCGGTGGAGAAGCGCGCCGGCTTCAAGCCGACGGTGCTGCTGCTCGCCGACTATGGCTTCGACGCCTATTCGACGCTGATCGAAACCCGCCGCGATCTGGTCGACAACAAGCCCGACCTCGTGCAACGCTTCGTCGATGCCTCGATCATCGGCTGGTACAATTATCTCTACGGCGACAACAAGCCGGGCAACGACATGATCAAGAAGCTCAACCCGGAGATGACCGACGAGCTGCTGGCCTATTCGGTCAAGGCGATGAAGGATCACGGCATCGTCGATTCCGGCGACGCCGTGAAGGACGGCATCGGCGCGATGTCGGACACGCGGATGGCGAGTTTCTTCGACAAGATGGCGCGGGCCGGCGTGGTCCGCCGCGATATCGACTATCGCCAGGCTTATACGCTGCGCTTCGTCAACAAGGGCGTCGGCCTCGAACTGCGGCCAAAACCGTGACGGCGCGATGGCGGTGACCGTGCAGAGCGGATCCGGGACGGTCGGCGGCGGCGACGCCATCCGGCTGCGCGGCCTCGCCAAGGCTTACGACGGGCGCGGCCGCGTGCTCGGCCCGATCGACCTCGACGTGCGGCGCGGCGAGTTCGTCTCGCTGCTCGGCCCGTCCGGCTGTGGCAAATCGACGGCGCTGCGCATCATCGCCGGCCTCGCCGCGCCGACCTCGGGCGAGGTCGATGTCGGCGGCCGTGCCATCGGCTTCGTGTTTCAGGAGCCGACCCTGATGCCGTGGGCGAGCGCGCGCGACAATGTGCGGCTGCCGCTGACGCTCAAGGGCGAGCCGCGCCACGACGCCGACCGCCGCGCCGACGCCGCGCTGGCGCGGGTCGGACTTGGCGAGTTCGCCGGCGCGTTTCCGCGCGAATTGTCGGGCGGCATGAAGATGCGGGTGTCGCTGGCCCGCGCGCTGGTGACCGAGCCGGACGTGCTGCTGCTGGACGAGCCGTTCGCCGCGCTCGACGAGATCACCCGCTTCCGCCTCAACGACGATCTGCTGGCGCTGTGGCGCGGCCTCGGCAAGACCGTGGTGTTCGTCACCCATTCGGTGTTCGAGTCGGTCTATCTGTCGCAGCGCGTGGTGGTGATGACCGCCCGCCCCGGCCGCATCCACGCCGACATCCCTATCGACGCCGCCGCGCGTGACGAAAACTTCCGCACCTCGGCCGAATATGCCGCCTGTTGCCGCCGGGTCTCGCTGGCGCTGGCCGAGGCCAGCGCCGTCGGGAGCGGACCATGAGCGCGACGACGTCGCGGCGCGAGCGGGTGCTGCGCGCGGCGCTGCCGGTCGCGGTGCTAGTCGCGGGCGTCGTCGCGTGGCATCTCGTGGTCGCCGTCAACGGCATTCCGCCTTACGTGCTGCCCGGCCCGGCGCTGGTCGCCGCGACCCTGATCGAGGACTGGCCGCTATTGTGGTCGTCGCTGCTGACGACGCTGTGGACCACGTTGCAGGGTTTCGTCGCCGCCGCGATCGGCGGCGTGGCGCTGGCGCTGTTGTTCAGCCGCTCGAAATGGGTGGAACTGGCGCTCCTGCCCTACGCGGTGATCCTGCAGGTGACGCCGGTGATCGCCATCGCGCCGCTGCTGTTGATCTACCTGCCGCAGCAAACGGCGGTGGTGGCCTGCGCCTGGATCGTGGCGTTTTTCCCGGTGCTGTCGAACACCATGCTGGGGCTGAACTCGGTCGACCGCAATCTCGCCGGCCTGTTCGCGCTGTACCACGCCTCGCGCTGGCAGACGCTGCGCTATCTGCAATGTCCGGCTGCACTGCCCTACATGCTCGGTGGCCTGCGCATCGCCGGCGGCCTGTCGCTGATCGGCGCGGTGGTGGCGGAGATCGCGGCGGGCTCGGCCGGCTCAGGCTCGGGCCTCGCCTACAGGATTGCGGAATCCGGATACCGGCTCAACATTCCGCGCATGTTCGCCGCATTGTTGTTGCTCTCGCTGGCCGGGGTCGTCATTTATATGGCGTTGGCTTTGGCGTCGCATCTGCTGCTGCGGCGCTGGCACGAAAGCGCGCTGCGAAAGGAATCCTGATGACGACCGCTGCTTCGGAAAAAATCGATCTGCTGGTTTATGGCCCGACCAAGCCGGTTGTCGACAACGGGTTTTCCGAGCGGTTCGAACGCCACAAATGCGAGACGCTGGCGGAGGTCGAGCAGCTTGCGCCGGACGTCGCGCGGCGCATTCGCGGCATCGCCATCACCCACATGCGGCCGGCCGGCGCGGCGGTGCTGTCGCGCTTTCCGAAGCTGGAGATCGTGTCGAGCTTCGGGGTCGGCTACGACCACGTCGATTCCGCCTATGCGCGCGAGCACGGCATCATCGTCACCAACACGCCGGACGTGCTGACCGAGGAAGTCGCCGACACCGCGATGGGACTGCTGATCGCCACGCTGCGCGAGTTCGTCAAGGCCGACCGCTATGTCCGCTCCGGGCTGTGGACCACGCAGGACTATCCGCTCACCGTCGGTTCGCTGCGCGACCGCAAGGTCGGCATGGTCGGCATGGGCCGCATCGGACAGGCGATCGCGCGGCGGCTCGATGCCGCACGCGTGCCGGTGGTGTACCATTCGCGCCATCCGGCGGCGGGCGTGTCCCATCAGCACTATCCGAACCTGCTGGACATGGCCAAGGCGGTCGACACGCTGGTCGTCATCACGCCGGGCGGCGCGGCCACCGCCAATCTCATCAACGCCGAGGTGATGAAAATGCTGGGGCCGCGCGGCGTCATCATCAATCTGGCGCGCGGCACCGTGATCGACGAGCCGGCGCTGATCGCGGCGCTGAAATCCGGCACCATTCTCGCCGCCGGGCTCGACGTGTTCGCGAAGGAGCCGCAGGTTCCCGACGAGTTGAAGGCGATGCAGAACGTCGTGCTGCTGCCGCATATCGGCTCGGCCTCGCTGGTGACGCGCAACGCCATGGACCAGCTCGTGGTCGACAATCTGAAGGCGTGGTTCTCCGGCAAGCCGCCGCTGACGCCGATCGCCGAGACGCCGGTGAAGGACAGGTAACCATGCGCCTCGCGGCGATCCGGCCGGGGATGCTGGCGCTGCTGGCGGCGCTGGCCGCCGGCGCGCCCGCCGCGGCGCAGACCGCCGCCGCCCTCAAGAAGGAGATGATCGGCCAGTGGGAACTGTCGACCGCCGAACGCGGCAAGACCTGCGTCGTGACCTTGAAGGCCGATGCGACGGCGCAAGGGATGGCGCAAGGCATGAAGCTCACGCTTGAGCCCGGTTGCGCCGAGGCGCTGCCCTTCACCAGGGACATCGCGGCGTGGAGCATCAAGGGGCTGGACATCGTCCGCCTGCAGGACGCCGGCGGGCAGCCGGTGATCGACTTCACCGAGGTCGAGAGCGGCATTCTCGAAGGCCGCCGCTCCGGCGAGGGAATCTATCTGTTGCAGAATCTGGCGGCGGCGCGGGCGCAGGCGCGCTCGATGGATCAGATGATCGGCAACTGGGCGATGGTGCGCGGCTCCGGCGCGGTGATCTGCGCCCTCACCCTCACCAACACCGAGGCCGGCGGCGACAATTTCGCCGTCTTCGTCAAGCCGCGCTGCGACGCCATGGTGGCCGCCTTCGCGCCGACGCTGTGGCGGCTCGAACGCGGCGAAATGCTGCTGATGTCGGCGCGTGGCGAGACCTGGCATTTCGAGGCCGACGACAACGCGCAATGGCGGCGCGTCCCCGACAGCGCCGACCCGCTGTTCATGGTGCGGCAGTAGCGCCGCTTGCCGGCCCTTCGTCATCGCCAAGAGCCGTCGCTCGGTTTTCGTCATTGCGAGGAGGCGAAGCCGACGAAGCAATCCAGACCTTGCTTGTGGCCCCTGGATTGCTTCGC
>JBDHSX010000173.1:0-7663 GCA_039808365.1 Xanthobacteraceae bacterium
TTTCACGCCGTCCGAGCACAGGCTCCGCGAAGCAATCCGGAAGCCACGAAGCAAGGACTGGATTGCTTCGTCGCTTGCGCTCATCGCAATGACGGGTCAGTGAGCGTTCACGTCGCGCCGGCGGGCTTGGCTGGCGCCGGCGCTTGCGCGGCCGGTTTCGGTCGCGGCTTGTCCTGCTGTTTCGACCATGAGATGTAATAGGCCACCACGCACATGGCGAAGATGCCGGCGACGCTGACGGCGACCTGCATCAGGATCGAGCCGGAGCTCATGGTCAGCAGGAAATGCGCGACGAACGACAGGAAGATGCCGACGCAGAACACCGCCAGCGATTGCTGACCGCATTTGACGATCGGCCTGAAGATCCGCCATTCCAGTCCCGGCCAGTCCTTCGGCACGAAGCGCGTGACGAAGAAGGCGATGACGACGAAATGCAGCACGCGATAGGGCGCGAGATAGGTCTTGTCGTTGGGATTGAAGGCGTCGTAGAGCCATCGCGGAAACAGCGCGCCGAATTCGGGGAAGCGCCCGGCCATGGTCATCACCAGCGCGAACAGCAGATAGGCCCCGCCGAGATAGAGCAGCCCCCGCGACCAGATCACGGCGCGCGACGCGGTGGCGCCGCCGAGCGCGAACCAGGCGCCGAACATGAACAGCACCTGCCAGGTGAACGGATTGAAATACCATTCGCCGTCCGGGTAGGCGCGCAGATTCCAGCCGTATTGACGGGCCGCGAAATACAGGCCCAGTGAGGCCAGCATGGTGACGTCGGGCTTGCGCAGCATGAACCACAGCACCGGCGGAAAGAACGCCATCAGCACGACGTAGAGCGGCAGCACGTCGAGATTGACCGGCTTGAAGGCGAGCAACAGGCCGTTGACCAGCGTCTGGATCGGGTTCTCCACGATGCCGGCGATGTTGAACTCGTTGAGGATCTCGGGGTCGCTGTAGCGCAGCGCGACATAGCCGATCGCGGCGATATAGATCACGAACAGCACGACATGGGCGACGTAGAGCTGCCATACCCGCTTGAACAGGCGGGTGGCGCCGACCACGAAGCCGCGATCCAGCATCATCTTGGCGTAGACGAACGAGGCGGTGTAGCCCGAGATGAAGACGAACAGGTCGGCGGCGTCGCTGAAGCCGTAATTCCGCGTCGTGATCCAGTTCACCACATTGTTCGGGACATGGTCGAGGAAGATGGCCCAGTTGGCGATGCCGCGAAACCAGTCGAGCCGCAGATCGCGCCCTCTCGGGGGCAGGGTTGCGTGGATGTCCATGTGTACCATCCGTATGGTCGGGAATGGAGCAGGGAAATGGGGCGAAACGTCAGGTCGCCGGCAGGTACTATCTTGGCGCGATTGTCACAAGGCCACGGACGGATTATAGCATCATCCATGCTTGGATCGCGGAGCGTTGGGCTCGCGATCCGGAGCGTGTCTTTATCCGGTCGTCTCTATCGAATTGTCGTCGAAACGCAAGTCAGCAGGCCACGCCACACCATGACCGCACGCATTTTTAAACCCGCCAAAAGCGTGATGCAATCCGGCTTCGCCAAGAGCAAGGATTGGCAACTCGATTACGAGCCCGAGCAGCCGCGCGTGGTCGAGCCGCTGATGGGATGGACCAGCTCCGGCGACATGAAGCAGCAAGTGACCTTGCGCTTCGCCACCCGCGAGGAGGCCGTCGCCTATTGCGAGCGCGAGGGCATCGCCTATCAGGTGATCGAGCCGAAGGAGCGGGCGCGCCGGCAGGCCGCCTACGCCGACAATTTCGCCTTCCGCCGCAGCGACCCCTGGACCCACTGAGTCGCGCCCGCGAATCCGGTCCTTGGATCCGCCCTGGGATCCGGGCGGCCCGATCGGCGCGGAGAAGGGCCGCGCGCCCGGCGGCCGCAAAGTCATGGTTGCGCAAGGGGGCGCCGCGATGACAACATAGGGGCCGGCCGTCGTCCCGTCTGAAGGCCATTCACACCCACCCGTCTGGAAGTCATGCCGCTTCATTCCAATATTGCAACGAATTCGCCGGATTTCACCCGGAACGCCGAGGCGATGCGCGCGCTGGTGGCGGAACTGAAGGACAAGCTGAACGAGGTCGCCGGCGGCGGCGGCAAGGCGTCGCGCCAGCGCCACACCGCGCGCGGCAAGATGTTGGTCCGCGACCGCGTCGACCTGTTGATCGATCCCGGCACCGCGTTTCTCGAACTGTCGCCGCTCGCCGCCAACGGGCTGTACGGCGGCGACGTGCATTCGGCCAGCATCGTCACCGGCATCGGCCGGGTGTCGGGCCGTGAATGCGTCATCGTCGCCAACGACGCCACCGTCAAGGGCGGCACCTATTATCCGATGACGGTGAAGAAGCACCTGCGGGCACAGGACATCGCGCGGCAGAACAATCTGCCCTGCGTCTACATGGTGGACTCCGGCGGTGCGTTCCTGCCACTGCAGGACGAGGTTTTCCCGGACGAGCGGCATTTCGGCCGCATCTTCTACAATCAGGCCAATCTGTCGTCGCAGGGCATTGCCCAGATTGCCGTGGTGATGGGCTCCTGCACCGCCGGCGGCGCATACGTGCCGGCGATGTCCGACGAGAGCATCATCGTGCGCAATCAGGGCACCATCTTCCTCGGCGGCCCGCCTTTGGTGAAGGCCGCCACCGGCGAGGTGGTGACGGCGGAGGAGCTCGGCGGCGCGGATGTCCATTCGCGCCAGTCCGGCGTCACCGACCACTACGCCCAGAACGACCGCCACGCCATCGGCATCGCGCGCAAGATCGTCGGCACGCTGAAACAGTCGCCCCGCCACGTCTCGGGCTGGCAGACGCCGCGCGCGCCGCTCTACGCGCCGGAGGAAATCTACGGCGTGGTGCCGGCTGACAACCGCAAGCCGTTCGACGTGCGCGACATTATCGCGCGCATCGTGGATGGCTCCGAGTTCGACGAGTTCAAGAAACTGTACGGCCAGACGCTGGTGTGCGGCTTCGCCCATATCTGGGGCTATCCGGTCGGCATCGTCGCCAACAACGGCATCCTGTTCAGCGAGAGTTCGCTTAAAGGCGCGCACTTCATCGAATTGTGCAGCCAGCGCAACATCCCGCTGGTGTTCTTGCAGAACATCACCGGCTTCATGGTCGGCCGCAAATACGAGGCTGGCGGCATCGCCCGCGACGGCGCCAAGCTGGTGACGGCGGTGGCGACCACCTCGGTGCCGAAGTTCACGGTGGTGATCGGCGGCTCCTACGGCGCCGGCAACTACGGCATGTGCGGCCGCGCCTATTCGCCGCGCTTCCTGTGGATGTGGCCGAACGCGCGCATCTCGGTGATGGGCGGCGAGCAGGCGGCGATGGTCTTGAGCACGGTGCGCCGCGAGGGCATCGAGGCCAAGGGCGGTACCTGGTCGGCCGAGGAGGAGCGCGAGTTTCAGGCGCCGATCCGGGCGCAATACGAGAAGCAGGGCAGTCCCTATTACGCCACCGCGCGGCTGTGGGACGACGGCGTGATCGACCCCGCCGATACAAGGCTGGTGTTGGGGCTGGGCCTGTCGGCGGCGGCCAACGCGCCGATCGAGCCGACCCGCTTCGGCATTTTCAGGATGTGACGATGGCTGCTTCCGCGCACTACCGGCGTTTCCGCACGCTTCTGATCGCCAATCGCGGCGAGATCGCCTGCCGCGTCATCCGCACCGCCCGCGCCATGGGGCTGCGCACCGTCGCGGTCTATTCCGAGGCCGACACTGAGGCGGTCCATGTCGCCATGGCCGACGACGCCGTGCTGCTGGGCCCGGCGCGGGCGCGCGACAGCTATCTCAACATCGAACGGGTGCTGGCGGCGGCCAAACAGAGCGGCGCGGAAGCGATTCATCCCGGCTACGGCTTCCTGTCGGAAAACGCCGAGTTCGCGCAAGCTTGCGCCGACGCGAATCTCGTGTTCGTCGGCCCGACCGCGGCGATGATGACCGCGATGGGCTCGAAATCCGGCTCGAAGCTGCTGATGGAAAAGGCCGGCGTGCCGCTGGTGCCGGGCTATCACGGCGAGGCGCAGGACGACGCGACGCTGGCGGCGGCGGCCGAGAAGGCTGGCTTCCCGGTGCTGGTGAAGGCCTCGGCCGGCGGCGGCGGGCGCGGCATGCGGGTGGTGCGGGCGGCCTCCGAACTCACCGCCGCGCTGGAAAGCGCGCGGCGCGAGGCCAAGGCGGCGTTCGGCGACGACCGCATGCTGATCGAGAAATACGTCCAGAACCCGCGCCATATCGAGGTGCAGATCGTCGGCGACAGCCACGGCAATCTGGTGTCGCTGTTCGAGCGCGAATGCACCTTGCAGCGCCGCCACCAGAAGGTGATCGAGGAAGCGCCGTCGCCGACGCTCGACGCCGCGCAGCGCGAAAAAGTCTGCGAGGCCGCGCGCAAGGCGGCCGGCGCGGTGAATTATGTCGGCGCCGGCACCATCGAATTCGTCTCCGATGGCAAGGAAGTGTTCTTCATTGAGATGAACACGCGCTTGCAGGTCGAGCATCCGGTGACCGAACTCATCAGCGGCGTCGATCTGGTCGAATGGCAGTTGCGCGTCGCCTTCGGCGAGACGCTGCCGATGACGCAGGACCAGCTCAAGCTGAACGGCCACGCCATCGAGGCGCGGGTCTATGCGGAAAATCCCGACAAGAATTTCATGCCCTCGGTCGGCCGCATCAAGACCTGGCGCACGCCGGAGGAGGTCGGCGGCCTGCGCATCGACGCCGGCTACCGGCAGGGCAGCAACGTGTCGCCGCATTACGACGCCATGCTCGCCAAGGTGATCGCCTGGGCGCCCACCCGCGACGTCGCCATCGACCGGCTCAATCGCGGGCTTGAGGAAACCGACGTGCGCGGCGTCGTCACCAACATCCCATTTTTGTCGGCGCTGATCACCCATCCCGACGTTCGCAAAAACAAGATCGACACCGGCTTCATCGAGCGCCACCTCAAGGACCTGACGCCGCCGCCGCCCGCGCCCGGCGCGCTGGAACTGGCGGCGGCGGTCGCCGCCATCCTCTCCCATGAACGGCGACTGATGCGCGCGGATGCGTCGTCGCCGTGGCAGACCGACGGCTGGATGCCGGTCGGCCAGCGTCGGCGGGTGTTCGGCTTCCGCCACGGATCGGGCGCTGAACTGACCATCGCGCGGCGCTATGGCGGCGGTTCGTCGGCGCTGGAGATCGACGGCCGCGAGATCGCGTTCGCGTTCAACGACCAAGGCGATGGCGCCTTCGCGGTGTCGCTCGACGGCGCGCGCAGCCATGCGGTGGCGGTGTTCGAGGGCCGCGACGTCTATGTGCGCACCCGCAACGGGCGGTTCGAATTGACATGGGCCGACCCGTTCAGCGGCGGCGATGACGAGCATGTCGGCGAGGACCGCATCGTCGCGCCGCTGCCGGGCACCGTGGTGGCGCTGCTGGCGAAGGAGGGCGAGACCCTTGAGAAGGGCGCGCCGATCCTGACCCTTGAAGTGATGAAGATGGAGCAGACTCTTCGCGCGCCGTTCGCCGGCGTGGTGAAGCACATCAACTGCAAGGTCGGCGACATCGTGCAGGAAGGCGTCGAACTGGCCGAGATCGAGCCGACGGAGACTTAAGCCGCATGAGCGACCGGGTTCAGATCGTCGAGATGGGGCCGCGTGACGGTCTGCAAAACGAGAAAACCTCGGTCAGCGTCGAGGCGCGCATCGCCTTCGTCGAGGCGCTGGTTCAAGCCGGTCTCACCACCTGCGAGGTCGGCGCGTTCGTGTCGCCGAAGGCGATCCCGCAGATGGTCGGCTCCGGCGAGGTGCTGCGCGCCGTCTCGGCCGCGCTGCCGGGGGCTGAGTTTCACGTTCTGGTGCCCAACGAGAAGGGCTACGAGGCCGCCGTCGCTGCCGGAGCCAAGGTCGTCTCGGTGTTCGCCTCGGCCTCGGAGGGGTTTTCCCGCGCCAATATCAACTGCTCGGTCGCCGAGTCGATCGAGCGCTTCAAGCCGGTGCTGGCCCGCGCCAAGGCCGACGGCGTCAAGGTGCGCGGCTATGTCTCCTGCGTGCTCGGCTGCCCGTTCGACGGCGAGGTGGCGCCCGCCGCCGTCGCCGATGTGGCGCGGACGCTGTGGGATCTCGGCTGCTACGAAATTTCGCTCGGCGACACCATCGGCGTCGGCACCCCGGCGAAAGCGCGCGCGATGCTGCGCGCGGTCGGCGCCGAGGTGCCGGCCGAGAAGCTGGCGATGCATTTCCATGACACTTACGGGCAGGCGCTGGCCAATCTCTATGCCGGCATGGAGGAGGGCGTGTTCGTGATCGACGCCGCCGCCGGCGGGCTCGGCGGCTGCCCCTACGCGCCCGGCGCGACCGGCAACGTCGCCACCGAGGACGTGGTCTACATGCTGGAAGGCATGGGGATCGCGACCGGCGTCGACATGGACAGGCTGCTCGCCGCCACCAACCGGATGAGCGCGCTGCTCAGCCGCCCGCCGGTCAGCCGGGTGGCGTCGGCGCTCAACGCCAAGCGGGCCAAGGCCGCGACGGCGTGAGCGCCGTTTCATTTCGCTGCGGATTTACCCCACGAAAATCGTCGTCCCCGCGCAGGCGGGGACCATACGCCGCAGCGTTTCGGCTCCATCCTCGGAGGCAATGTCAGTTTTTACAGGCGACGCCAGGGGTTTTGGGTCCCCGCCTGCGCGGGGACGACGACGTGGGATCTACCGCTTCTTGCCTCTCGCCTTGCGCGCGGCATAGCGGGCGTCGCGCGCGGCCTTGCGTTCCGCCTCAAGCGCGGCGTCGCGCGCGGCGGCCTCGGCCTTTTCGCGTTCGAGTTGCTCGGCGGCGAGGCGGGCCACTTCCGCCTCGCGGGCGGCTTGTTCCGCCTTGGCGAGCTCGCGCACCCGCTTCGCCTCGGCCCGCTCGGCGGCCTGCGCGGCGCGTTCGGCCTGACGCTGCCTGACGGCGGGATCGTCGGGGCCGGGCTGGGCGCGGAACTTGTTTAAAATATCCTTCCTGGCTTGCTGCGCCGCCTTTTGACGATCGGCGAAGCCGGGCTCTTTATATCCACTCATCGAGTACCTTCGGCGTGCCCCGAAACGGGGAATTTGAGTTGCCCCTGTCTACGCGAGAGACGGCGTCCGGGTCCACTGCCTCGCGGCGATTTTTGTTCCACAACGGCAACGAGGGGATCCGCGCGGAATCCCCTCGAAGCTGACTTGAACGGGCGAAAATCCTGGCCTCACGGCATCCGGTGCAGGACGCAAATCTTGTTGCCGTCCGGATCGCGCAGATAGGCGAGATAGAGTTTCACGGCGCCGTTGTCGCGCACGCCCGGCGGGTCCTCGCAGGAGGTGCCGCCATTGGCGACGCCGGTGGCGTGCCAGGCGTCGGCTTCCTCCTGCGACTTCGCCAGAAAGCCGATGGTGCCGCCGTTGGCGTGGGTCGCCGCTTCGCCGTTGATCGGCTTGGACACCGCGAAGGTGCCGGTCTTGGTGCGGTAGAAAATCCGGTGCCGATCGACCACCGCCGGCGGGATTCCGAGCGTGCCGAGCAGCTTGTCGTAAAACGCCTTCGCCCGGTCCAGGTCGTTGGTGCCGATCATGACGTGGGAAAACATCGCGTAGCTCTCCGAAAAGGTTTGTTGATGGTTGCAGGCGAGAGCCGCCATTCAACAGGGAATGCCGC
>JBDHSX010000174.1:0-7623 GCA_039808365.1 Xanthobacteraceae bacterium
ACGCCGCCTACGCGCTGGTCAAGCGCGCCCGCGACGCGCGCGAGCCGCTCGACCTCGATTTGCCGGAACGCAAGATCCTCCTGAAGCCGGACGGCACCGTCGATCGCGTGGTGACGCCGGAACGGCTCGACGCCCACCGGCTGATCGAGGAATTCATGATCCTCGCCAACGTCGCCGCCGCGGAAACGCTGGAGAAAAAGGGCCTGCCGCTGATCTACCGCGTCCACGACGAGCCAACGGTGGAGAAGGTCCACAACCTTCAGGAATTTCTGAAGACGCTCGATATCCCGTTCGCCAAGGCCGGCGCGTTGCGGCCCGCCGTGTTCAATCGCGTGCTGACGCGGATCAAGGGCCACGACTCCGAGCACATGGTCAACGAGGTGGTGCTGCGCTCGCAGGCGCAGGCGGAATACGCCGCCGAGAACTACGGCCATTTCGGCCTCAACCTGCGGCGCTACGCGCATTTCACCTCGCCGATCCGCCGCTATGCCGATCTCGTCGTGCATCGCGCCATCATCCGCGCGCTCGGGCTCGGCGCCGGCGCCCTGCCCGAGTCCGAGACCATCGAAACGCTGAGCGAGGTCGCGGCGCAGATTTCCGCGACCGAGCGGCGCGCCATGAAGGCGGAGCGCGAAACCGTCGACCGGCTGATCGCGCACCACCTCGCCGACCGCGTCGGCGCGGTGTTCCAGGGCCGCATTTCCGGCGTCACCCGCGCCGGCCTGTTCGTCAAGCTCAACGACACCGGCGCCGACGGCCTGATCCCGATCCGGACGCTGGGAACCGAATATTTCCAGTACGACGAAGCGCGCCACGCGCTGGTCGGCACACGCAGCGGTGCCATGCACAGGCTGGGTGACGCGGTCGAGGTTCGTCTGGTAGAAGCTGCTCCCGTGGCCGGCGCGTTGCGTTTCGAACTGCTGTCGGCGGCCGAGGGCGCGCCGCGCCGGGGCAAACCGGGGCGGGACACCGGGCGTTCGCGCGAGGCTCAAAGGGCGCGCGGCAAGATCAGGACCGAACGCAAGGCGGCAAAGCCCGCGCGCCAATTTGCAAAGGCCAAGGGCAAGCCTACCAAAGGCAAGGGCAAACCGGGCAAGGGCAAGAAGAAGTAAAGGCAAATCGTGAAATCATCCGCCGTCTCGACCTGGACCCAAAAGACCGACTCGCCGCCCGACCGCGACATCTGGCTGTCGATGAAGCGCGGCATGCGCGGCCGTTGCCCGTGTTGCGGCGAGGGCAAGCTGTTTCGGGCGTTCCTGAAAGTGAACGAGATATGCCCGTCCTGCGGCGAGGAACTGTTTCATCACCGCGCCGATGACCTGCCGGCCTATCTGGTGATCGTCATCGTCGGCCATATCGTGGTGCCGCTGGCGCTGGCGATCGAAACCCGTTTCTCGCCGAGCATCATGCTGCAACTGGCGATCTATCTGCCGATCACCTTCATCAGCTCGCTGTTGCTGCTCCAGCCGGTCAAGGGCACCGTTGTCGGTTTGCAGTGGGCGTGCCGCATGCACGGCTTCGACGATAAATCACCCGACGACATGCCGGTGCTCGACGCGGCCGGCGGCAAGACCCCACCGGAGATCCGATGACCAGCACGCCTGCCACGCCCGAGGAAAAAGAAGCCGATCACCATCCCTATCGGCGGCCGCGCGACGCCGCGACATTGATCCTGATCGACCGCAGCCATGCCCGGCCGCGCGTGCTGGTCGGCCGCCGGCACAACAACGTGGTGTTCATGCCGGGCAAATACGTGTTCCCCGGCGGCAGCGTCGACAAGACCGACAACCGCGTGCCGGTGGCCGCGCCGATTCCTCAGGAACTCGAAGCCAACCTGATGAAGGGCAGCCCGCGCACCGAGCCGTCGCGCGCGCGCTCGCTGGCGATCGCCGCGATCCGCGAGGCCTGCGAGGAAACCGGCCTGTGCCTCGGCTGCAGGCGCGACGACCCCGCCACGCGCAAGCTCAACGGCGTGTGGCAGCCGTTCGCCGACGCCGGGCTGCTGCCCGACCCTTCCGGCCTGTTCCTGATCGCCCGCGCCATCACCCCGCCCGGCCGCGTCCGCCGCTTCGACACCCGGTTCTTCACCGCCGACGCCTCCAGCATCGCCCACCGGGTCGAGGGCGTGGTCCATGCCGACGCCGAGCTGGTCGAACTGGTGTGGGTCGAGATCGGCTCGGAGCCGCTGGCCGACGCCCATGTCATGACCAAGAACGTGCTGCATCAACTGGACCGGCGGCTCGCCGACGGCCCGCTGCGCCACGATACGCCGGTGCCGTTCTTCCACTTCTACGGCGGCAGGATGCAGATGGACCTGCTGGGGGACTGACGCCGGGCCTCGGCCCCTGCCCGCGGCGTCGGGGTTTTCGCAGGTTTTTGCCCGCCAAAACCTTGACTTTGGGCCATTGCCGGCTAGTTTGCGCGCCAAACGCGGATTGGCGCTCGCCGGTCGGCTGCCGATTCCTGACAATTCGAGGTTCATTCCATGGCCAAAGCGGTCACCATCAAGGTCAAGCTGGTTTCCACCGCCGACACCGGCTTCTATTACGTCGCGAAGAAGAACTCGCGCACCATGACCGACAAGATGGTCAAGAAGAAGTACGATCCCGTCGCGCGCAAGCACGTCGAGTTCAAGGAAGCCAAGATCAAGTAATCTTTTCAGAGACTTGAACGGGTTGCAACGGGGCCGCGCGGCCCCGTTCGTCGTTTTGGCGCGGTCAGGGCGGGTTTCGTTTAAACGGAAACGTCATGCGCGGGCTTGACCCGCGCATCCATCAAAAAGAAGAGTCGTTTCAGGTGGATGGATTGCCGGGTCAAGCCCGGCAATGACGGTCTTGTTACCATCAAAAGACAAACTGCCGTATGGCTATGGTGCCGCCGATCCGGCCGGCTCGCGGCCGGCCGGCGCGAACAGGCTGAGCGCGAACCATGACCGGAACGCACGCCTGTCGTCAGACGATCCGTCGAGGCGCAACCAGCCGTCACGGATCGCCTGAGCGATTCCGATATGGCCGAGCCAGATCTGGGTGAGCCGGCGCAGGCTGGCCTCGACGAACAGGTCGACGTCGAAGCCGGGATCGCGGTGGCACAGGTCGACGACGCCGCGCTCGAACACCAGCCAATAGCGGCGGCGATCGACGGGAACGCCGGACAGCCGAAACTCGACCACGTAGCGGCCGCCGCGCGGCAGCGCCTTGCCGTCGACATTGCGGCGGATGTCCCACATCAGCACGTTGGGATCGAGATTGGCGCGGTCGATGAGATCGTGGCGCAACCAGCGCTGCGCCCACAGGCCCATGTTCTCGATCACCGGGAACAGTTCCCGGCCGGCCGCCGTCAGGTGATATTCGAAGCCGCCGCTCGTGCCGTGCCGGCGCTCGACGACGCCGACGAATTGCAACTGTTTGAGGCGCTGCGTCAGCAGCGCCGACGACATCCGCGGCACCCCGCGATGCAGGTCGTTGAAGCGAACGCTGCCGCACAGCAATTCGCGAATGATCAGCGGCATCCAGCGTTCCGCCAGGATCTCGGCGGCCAGCGCGATGGGACAGAACTGGCCGTAGCCTCGCTTTTCAGCCATGCCACAACTCCGGACGGCGCGATCCGACCGCTTCAGATATTGAAGTTGTCACTCTCTGCGGCCGGGATCAGGCTACCCCGAAATACTTCAAGCCGGGAGGTCTGACCATGACACGCTTTCTTGATCTGCAGGCGCTCGTCCAGATCATCGGACCGCGCTTCGCCGAAGGCGCGGCCGAGCGCGATCAGAACGATACGTTCGTCGCCGCGCACTACGATGTTCTGAAGCAGCACAAGGTGTTCTCCGCGCTGGTTCCCGCCGATCTCGGCGGCGGCGGCGTGCGTCACGGCGCGATGTGCGCGTTCCTGCGGCAACTCGCGCATTACTGCCCGTCGACGGCGCTGGCGCTGTCGATGCACCAGCATCTGGTCGCGGCGGCGGCCTATCATCATCGCAACGGCCGGCCGGGCAAGGCGCTGCTGGAACGGGTCGCCGCCTCCGAGACCGTTCTGATCTCGACCGGCGCCAACGACTGGATGGACTCCAACGGCGAGGTCGCGCGTGCCGACGGCGGCTTTTTCGTCAGCGCGCGAAAACCGTTCGGCAGCGGCTCGCCGCAGGGCGAGGTGCTGGTGACGTCGGCGGCGTTCGATGATCCCACGGAAGGCCCGCAGGTTCTGCACTTCGCCGTTCCCTTTGCCGCGCAAGGCATTTCCCTCGCCGACGACTGGCGGACGCTCGGGATGCGCGCCACCGGTTCGCGCACCATCATCCTCGATCACGTCTTCGTGCCCGACGCAGCCGTCGCCCTGCGGCGACCGCGCGGCCGGTTTCATCCGGCGTGGAACGTGATCCTCACCGTGGCCCTGCCGCTGATCATGTCGGTCTATGCCGGCGTGGCGGAGGCGGCCGCCGACATCGCCCGGACGCAGGCGCGCAAACGCGCGAGCGATCCCACCGTGCCCTATCTGATCGGCGAATTGACCAACGCGCTGACCACCGCGCAGCTCGCCGCCGACGACATGGTGCGCCTCGCCAACGACCTCGACTTCGCCATGAGCCTGGACCTGACCAACGCCATGCTGGTGCGCAAGACGATCGTCGCGGAGAACGTGCTGGCGACCGTGGAAAAGGCGCTGGAAACCGCGGGCGGCGCCGGGTTCTACCGCGCCGCCGGCCTGGAGCGTTTCGTGCGCGACGCCCACGGCGCGCAATTCCACCCGCTGCCCGCCAAGCGCCAGTGCCGGTTCACCGGCCGCCTCGCGCTGAATCTCGATCCGATCGCGGACACGGCGTGACGGCGCGGCGCTACGCCGCCGCCGCCACCACGCGGTTGCGGCCGTCGTGCTTGGCGCGGTAGAGCGCCAGGTCGGCGCGCTTGAGGATGTCGGCCATCGGCTCGCCCCGGCGTTCCAGCGCCGCCAGGCCGACCGAGATCGTCACCTGAATCTGCCGCGCGCCCTTGTCGATGACGAACGGCTCCACCGCCACCGCGCGCCGCAACCGCTCGGCGACCATGCCGGCGACCTGCATGTCGGTCTCCGGCATCACGATGACGAATTCCTCGCCGCCATAGCGGCAGGCCAGATCGATGCCGCGGATCGACTTGCGGATCCGCACGGCGAATTCGCGCAGCACCTCGTCGCCGGCGTCGTGGCCGTAGGTGTCGTTGACCGCCTTGAAGTAATCGATGTCGAGCATCATCAGCGCCAGCGATTTTCCGCGCATTGACGCCTGTTCGCCCAGCGTCCCGAGATGGGTTTCCATGTAGCGGCGGTTGTGCAGGCCGGTCAGGGCGTCGGTGATCGCCGCCTCGATCGAATTCTGCACGTTGTCGCGCAGATGGTCGGTGTAGCGGCGGCGGCGGATCTGGGTGCGCGCCCGCGCCAGGAGCTCGTTCTTGTCCACCGGCCGCGACAGATAATCGTTGACGCCGATCTCAAGGCCGCGCAGCAGGCGCGCGTTGTTGTCGGTCTCGGAGATGGCCAGGATCGGCACCTGCCGCGTGCGCTCCAGCGAGCGCGCCTGACCGCACAGCCGCAGGCCGTCGAAATTCGCCAGGCCGAGCGAGATGATCAAAAGATCGTAATTGCCTTCCGCCGCGTGAAACAGCGCTTCCCCCGGATTGGGCTCGACGTCGACGGAATGTTCGGCGGCGAGCACCGGCGCCAGCCGTTCATAGGACGACGGGCGATCGTCCACCAAGAGGATGCGGCCGCCGACGCCGGTATCCGTCACCGCGGCGCGCTCGGGGGCCTGCACCCCCATCTCCATCGAGGTCAGCGCCCGCATCCGCAATTCGTCGGTCATCATCTTGAGGCGGCTCAGCGAACGCACCCGCGCGATCAGCACCACGTCCGACACCGGCTTGGTGAGAAAATCGTCGGCGCCGGCCTCAAGGCCGCGCACGCGATCGGCCGGGCTGTCGAGCGCCGTCACCATCACCACCGGAATGAAATGCGTCGCCGGATTGGCCTTCAGGCGGCGGCAGACCTCGAAGCCGTCCATGTCCGGCATCATCACGTCGAGCAGGATAATGTCGCATTCGGCGCGCGACGCCACCTCCAGCGCCTGCGCGCCGTTGCAGGCGGTGACGACGTCGAAATATTCGGCCGACAACCGTGCTTCCAGCAGCTTCACATTGGCGGGAATGTCGTCGACGACCAGAACACGCGCGGACATCGCAATCTCCTAGAGCCTGCCTCGATGACGTTGAAGCAGGCTCGTCGTTTGTTTTAGGCTTGAGCATGATCTTGTCCGAAAACCGGCTTCCACCCCCGGATCAAGTCCGAGGGCAGGCTTTCGGGATCATGCTCTAGCCGATGAACCGGCGGACGGTTTCCATGAACTTGCCCACCGAGATCGGCTTCGACAAATAAGCCTCGCAGCCGCCCTCGCGGATGCGCTCCTCGTCGCCCTTCATCGCGAAGGCGGTGACGGCGACCACCGGGATCGCCCGCAATTCCGGATCGTCCTTGATCCAGCGCGTCACTTCGAGACCGGAGACCTGCGGAAGCTGGATATCCATCAGAATCAGATCCGGACGGAGTTTCCGCACCAGATTGATCGCCTCATAGCCGTTGCCGGTCCCCGAGGTCTGATAACCATGGGCCTCCAGCAAATCGCGAAAGAGCTTCATGTTCAGCTCGTTGTCCTCGACAATCAGGACGGTTTTAGCCATCCCGCCCCTCCTATCCCGCAACGAAGCATCGCTCCGCCCCGAACTCCACCGGGAGCCCATAATTTGCTAGAGGATGATCCCCGACAATCGGGCCGCTCCCCTTGAGTCCGGCACCATCGGCGAAAATAGAGCCCATAAGTTACGGAAAGGCAAACACGATCAATGACAAAGCGTGCCTCCAATCCCCGGCAAGCCGCTGAAATCGTGGCTATTCAAGGGCTTTCCTTCATTGCCGGCGAACCCGAGCGGCTGGGACTATTTTTGGCCGAGAGCGGATTGGGCCCGGAGACCTTGCGATCCGCCGCCGCCGACCCGCAATTTCTCGCCGCGGTGCTGGATTTCATCCTGCGCGACGACGCCATGGTGACGGCGTTCGCCCGGTCCGTCGAACTCGACCCCACCCACGTCGCGGCCGCCCGCCAGGCGATCGGCGACCCGCAATGGGAGCGCGACAGCCCATGAGCGCCGGCGCGCCGGAAGCCGCCGCTCCGCGCTGCTTCTGCCGCGATTGCCTGCGCGATCTCGATTTCGCCGCCAGGCGCTGCGGCGGCTGCGGCTCGCCGCGCCTCGTTCGCCACCGCGCGCTGGCGCAACTCACCGTCGCCCACGTCGACTGCGACGCCTTCTACGCCACCATCGAGAAGCGCGACGATCCGGCGCTGGCCGACCGGCCGGTGATCGTCGGCGGCGGCAAGCGCGGCGTGGTGTCGGCGGCCTGCTACATCGCGCGGACCTTTGGGGTGCGCTCGGCGATGCCGATGTTCAAGGCGCTGGCGCTGTGCCCGCACGCCACCGTGATTCGTCCCGACATGGCGAAATACGTCCGCGTCGGCCGCGAGGTGCGCCAGGCCATGCTGGCGCTGACGCCGCAGGTCGAACCGCTGTCGATCGACGAGGCGTTCCTCGATCTCGGCGGCACCAC
>JBDHSX010000175.1:0-7353 GCA_039808365.1 Xanthobacteraceae bacterium
GCCGCGATGGGCGGCGCGGGCGACGTCATCATCCTCAGCGCCGCCCGCCGGCTCGACCTCATGCCGTTCGCGCAGATCGCGACGCGCGCCGGCGGCGCCGCCACCATTTTCGTCGCTCTTGCCGCCGCCCAATATCTCGGCGGCCCGCCGCGATAGCGAACGGACGGCATCATACAGCCGCGAAGCCCGTATCACTTCAGAAGGCCGATGCCTTGCTAAGGGACACGGCGAAGGTCGGGATATTCAGGCGCTCGATCGCCGCCTGCTGCTGCGCGCCGAAAACATCGCGCTCGTCGGTCGAGCCCGAAATATTCGGACGATCGATCGAGATTTTGATGGCATTGCAAGAATCGACGAAGAATGTCCCGACGACACGTTCCGCCGGCACCTGCAAGATTCTGGCGACAGAATCCCTGCTGAACACGTTCGAACGCAGCGCCGTCTCGTAGTTTTCCGCCGAATTGAACAGAATATCGAACGTCAGCCGGTTGATGCCGGCGTCCTTGCTTCTGATGACGACCGCCATATCCAGCAGCCGCTGAGAACCGGTTATCGCGCCGCCATCGGGGGCATCGGAAATCAGCGAGAGCGTCCGGTCGTCGAGGTTTCCCGTATAGTTCGTTTCACCGATATCGCCATAGCGCGGACGCTCCTCGCCTTCCTTGCTCCAGTCCGCGCCGCTGGCGCGAAAATAGGTGATCGGGAACATCACGTTCTTGATGACATCCTCATTCTGCAAAAGATGATAGAGCGACCACTCATAGGCATCCGGCGCGTCGAGATTGAGAAGCGAGCCGGCTTTCGGCCTGACGAGGCGGGTGATACGCGCGATCTCGTCGGCGTGGATATCTCCCAAACGCGCCGGATCGAAATGGACGGATCGCAGCAGAATGACCGGATTTTCAGCATCGGCTTCCACGATCCTGAAGCGCGCGTTGGCGAGCGCGTCTGGGAATTCGTCCTTGATGAGCTGGACAACGGCGGCCTTGATCCTCGCATAATTTTCGAAGAACACCGGATCGCGGGTGCCGCTCGGGACAATCGCGCCGTAGGTCCCGTCGGCCTGCTTGAAGCAGACCAGATTCGGCGACAGCGGATAGGCGATATTCCCCGCCGTCGCTTTCCGGCCCGGATAGCCATAATGAATGAGATAGTGCGTGAGCAGGCTTGCGAGCAACACGGCGGCCTCCCGCGTCTTGGCCTCCGTCGTGACGATGAGGCCGAGTTCGCGCTGGCCCGGCTCGATAGGCTGCCTCTGAACGCCATTGCGCCCATACACAAGAACATCGGCAGGAACCCTGGGCAGATCCGCCGGGTCGATATAGATCAGCGACACCTTGCGCGCACCGAGCCGCCGCGCCCCTTCCAGCTTGATGCTCCAGGGCCAGGGCTTGCCGGATCGCACGAAGCGGCTGTTGCGGATTCCCGCGACGCGCGAATCCCGGGAAAAGAACTCGGTCTTCTCCATGGCGAGAATGCCTTCCGGGTAGAACTGCAGCTGCGGATGGCTTTCCTCGTACAGCGAATGCGCCGCGATCGAGTAAGCGGTGCAGCGACGCGAGGCATTGGGAGCCGCGAACAGCGCCGATCCGTCGTCGTAAATCTCCGCCACCAGACAATCCGATGGCGTGCCCGGATCGCAGGCCAGCGCGCCGCATTCAAGCACATGTCCGACGTGATAAGCGAGGCCGGGATCGATCCCGCGCCAGATCATGTCCGAAGCGAACAGGGCGACGTCGCAAGAACGCCCGGCGAGAATGTATTGCGCCCCGCTTTCCAGCGCCGTGATGATGGGATGAACGCCCATCTGACCGACGATCACGCTGTCGCGAAGCGCCTTTTCGTCAAGCATCGGCCCGACACCGGTGGCCCGAAGTTCGCCTTTTCGAAATTCCTTGATGACAATTTCGGGATCAAGCTCGGCGCTGATGACCGCGACCTTCGCGTTCGCGACGCCGAGTTCCTCGAATATCTCCTTTGCGACGGCGATCATCATATCGAGATTCCGGTTGCCGCCCGCCATCCCGCTGCTGCCGAGGATGACAGGACAACCGAGCTTGTTGCCCGCCTCGACCATATGGCGAAAATCAGCCTTCACCGCCTCGCGTTCGAAATATTCCGTACCGGTGCCGAGATAATAAGGTCCCGCATCCATCGATCCGCCGTCGGCGACGATGGCGTCGATGCGACCATTCAAGGCTGTTTCAAGCGATTCCTTGGGATATCCGTAACCGAGAGCACCGCATGCGGAGACGACGCGGTAAATGAGCTGTGCCATAGCTGGCCTCCGAATTTTGAGAGGCGCGCCAAATCGTGCCCCGTTCAAGTTCGGCGGGACACTGGCCGGACTACCAGCCGAGAACAAATACCGACTCGATATCCGGCTATCACTGCCACCTATGGCTGCCGGTGACGCCCGAATGAAGGAGCTATCCCAACCATTCGGTTCCTGGCCTGGCGGCTTCGTCCAGACAGCGTTTGGCAAGCGCCGTAAAGAGATCGCGAACGGCATCGCCGGCCATGGTCAGCGGAAAATCGCTTGACGAGATGATCGACGCGGTCAGGAACAGCGGCGGCTCGATCAAGAGAGGCTGCGCCAGCCCCTTCTCACCAAATTCCGACAGATTCCCCGTCGGGAGCACCGTATGCCCAATACCGGTTCGCACGGCCGCCAGGACGCTGGACCAGATATCGGCCTCGGTCACGACATTCGGCGATATTCCGGCATCGCTAAACGCGCGATCAAGCACCATGCGCACGATATTCGCGGGGCTCGGCAGAATCAGCGGAAGCTTTCCCAGCTCCGCAAATGAGATCGTCGCCGCCGTCTTGGATAGCGCCTTGCGGCTGATCAGATAGAGCCGCTGCCGGAACAGCGGCTTGCGGGTGAAAATCGGAACGTGCTCGTTCTCGAACACAACGGCCAGATCAAGAGTATTGGCCTGTACCCTGCTTTTGATGGTCTGACTATCGGCAACAGCGAACCTCAGGGTGACATTGGGCAAGGCCTGCTTGCTGGCTTCGATCAGCGGACTGACAAACAATGCCGCCAGCGTTGACGACATGCCGAGACTGACCACGCCTTCGATCTGGCCCCCGCTGGAGCGGATGATGCTCGGCAGGTTCTCGACCTGCTTGAGAATGGAAGTCGCTTCGCGATAAAGCGCTTCGCCGGCTTTCGTCGGCCTCACGCCGCGGGCGCTTCGCTGCAAAAGCTCGACACCAAGGTTCTCTTCCAGTTCCGCGATCTGCTGGCTAAGCGCCGGCTGCGCGACGTGAATGATCGCGGCCGCGCGCGATATGCGTCCCTCATCAACGATTTTCACGAAGTACCGGAGATGACGCAGCTGCATCATGCGACGAACTGTTCTGACCGAGAGGACGGCGCATAGGGCGACCGAATTCACCACTTATAACTTTATGGTCTCCGATTGCATAAGGCTGATTGTATTCTGTCGAACGCCCCCCGGGGATCCGGCCGTGCGGCGCGACCTCCGGGCACGGGCGGGCCTTGGTCGGCCGGAGGATTGGTCGCCATGAGGACGGGCGTCACGTCTCCACGCAGGCTTGAGCATAGACCGCCGAGACGATTTAGTTGCGAATGAATCCGAGCCGGGTTGACAGGACGCGGCGGTTGAGGCTGTCTTATGCCCGGCGACGTCATCCGAATAATGGAGGCGGCCGTCAGCAGAGGTGCGGCGCACGCGGTCGTCAAGAATCGCAAGCGGCATCAGGGGAGGGACCGGACCATGCTGGACTTTGTTCAGCAGTTGGTGAGTGGCGTCGCATTAGGCTGTGTCTACGGCCTGATCGCGCTGGGCTTTGTCCTTGTTTACAAGGCGACCGAAGTCGTCAATTTCGCCCAGGGCGATTTGATGATGCTCGGCGGCTTCTTCGCCTTCACCTTCATCGCCGTTCTCGGCCTCAACTACTGGATCGGGTTCCTGCTCGCGGTGATCACGATGGCGCTGTTCGGCATGCTGGCCGAGCGCCTCGTCGTCCGTCCGATCCTCGGTTACCCGCAGTTTTCCATCATCATGGTGACGATCGGGCTGGGCTTCTTCCTGCGCTCGGTCGCCGGCATGATCTGGGGCACCGACGATCTCAAGATCGAAACCCCGTTCAGCCACGGCGTCCTCCGGCTCGGCGATCTGGTGCTGGCCTATGACAAGCTTTCGGTGATCGCCGCGACCATCATCCTGTGCGGCGCGCTCTATCTGTTCTTCAACAAGACGACGCTCGGCACCGCCATGCGCGCGAGTTCGGAGAACATGCTCGCGGCCTATTACATGGGCATTCCGGTCAAGCGCGTGGTCTCGATCGTCTGGGCCATCAGCGCGGCGGTGGCGACCTGCGCCGGGGTCCTGCTGGCGCCGATCACCTTCATCCATTCCAACGTCGGCCTGGTGCTGGGTCTCAAGGCTTTTCCCGCCGCCGTGCTCGGCGGCTTCGGTTCGATCCCCGGCGCGCTGGTCGGCGGGGTGCTGATCGGGGTGATCGAGAGCATGGCGGGGTTCTATCTGCCGGCGGGCTGGAAGGATGTCGCGCCCTACATCGTGCTGCTCGCGGTGTTGTTGTTGAAGCCTGAGGGTCTGTTCGGCCTTCGCGCCCGAAAGAAGGTGTGAGGGCCGACATGCGATTCCTGTTCAAGACCGACTATGAAGATGACATCAAACTGTTTCCGCATCGCGGCTACGTCATCTCCTACGGCTTGTTGCTGGCCGGCCTCATCGTCGCCCCGTTCGTATTGAGCAGCTATCTCGTCAGCCAACTGGTGTTCGTCTGCATCTACGCCACCGTGGGGGTGGGATTGATGATCCTCACCGGCTTCACCGGGCAAGCCTCGCTCGGACACGCAGCCTTTCTCGCGATCGGCGCCTATACCACGGCCTATCTGCACAAGCTCGGCGTTCCGTTCCCGGTCTATTTCCTTGCCGCCGGCCTGCTTGCCGGCGTGATCGGGGCGGTGGTCGGCTTCCCGGCCCTGCGCTTGCAGGGCATCTACCTCGTCATCGCCACCATCGCCTTCGCATTGATCATCGAGGAGGTGATGGCGCGCTGGGAAAGCGTGACCAACGGCAATGAGGGCCTGCGGGTGCGGCCCATCCAGATGTTCGGCGACACCATCCCGCGCGACAGCCCGACATTCTACTTTCTGTGTCTCGGCCTGTTGATCCTGGTGATCATCGGCACGCTGAACCTGATGCGTTCGCCCACCGGCCGCGCCTTCATCGCCACGCGGGACAGCGAGACCGCGGCCAAGAGCATGGGCGTCAATGTCGCGCTCTACAAGGTGAAATCCTTCGCGCTGAGCGCCGCCATCACCGGGCTGGCGGGATGCCTGTTCGCGCACAAGCTGTCGTTCATCAGCCCGGAGATGTTCACCCTGCAACTCTCCATCGAGTTCATCATGGTGATCATCATCGGCGGCGTGCTCAGCCTGCACGGCGCGGTGCTGGGCGCGATCTTCATCGTGATGATCGATCCGTTCCTCACCTTTCTGAAGGACGATATTCCCGGCATCATCGCCGGGCTTGCCGCCACGTTCGGCGCGGGTGCCGAGCGGGCCGGCCACATTCAGGACAGCATCGCGGCGTTCGCCTCCGCCAACGGCCTGAAGGGCGCGATCTACGGCCTGATCATCATGCTGTTCATTTTGTTCGAGCCCTACGGGCTGTATGGCCGATGGCTCAAGATCAAGCTGTTCTTCCAGCTGTTCCCGCTTTACAAGCGCGCGACGTTCAAGCGGCAGAAGATTTACGTCAAATCGGAGCGGAACAGATGAGCTGTCTGCGCGCCGACAACCTGTCCCTGCACTTCGGCGGCCTGAAGGCGGTCGATTCCGTCAGCTTCGCGGTCGAGAAGGGCGAAATCCTGTCGATCATCGGCCCCAACGGCGCCGGCAAAAGCTCGATCTTCAACCTGATCTCGCGGCTCTACAATCCGACCTCGGGCTCGCTCTACTTCGAGGACCAGGACATTACCCGCGAGCCGGCGCACGACATCGCCAAGCTCGGGATTGCCCGCACGTTCCAGAACATCGAACTGTTCGAGAACGCCACCGTGCTCAACAATCTTCTGGTCGGGCGGCACCGGCACTGCACCACCCGGCTGTGGCAGGAAATCCTTTTCCTTCCGAACGTCCGGCGCGACGAAAAGGCTCACCGCCGGCGCGTCGAACAGGTGATAGAATTCCTCGATCTGGAGGCGCATCGCGACAAGCTGATCTCCGGCCTGCCCTACGGCGTGCGCAAGGTGATCGAACTCGCCCGCGCGCTCTGTAGCGAACCGAAGTTGATCCTGCTTGACGAGCCGTCCTCGGGGCTGAACGTGGAGGAGACCGACGACATGTCGTTCTGGATCCGCGACATGAAAACCGAGCTCGGCATCACGGTGCTGATGGTCGAGCACGACATGAGCCTGGTGAACCGGGTATCCGACCGGGTGATCGCGCTGAACTACGGCAAGGTGCTGGCGATGGGCCCGCCCGCGGAAGTTCAGGCCCATCCCGATGTCGTCGCAGCCTATCTCGGCGCTTGAGGACGATGCCATGAGCACGCCGGACGTCATCCTGAAGCTCAGCAATATCGAAAGTTACTACGGGCCGATCATGGCCATTCGCGGCATCAGCCTCGAAGTGCCACGCGGCCGGATCGTCACCCTGCTCGGCGCCAATGGCGCCGGCAAGACCACGGTGCTCAAGACCATCTCCGGCATTCTCGACCCGCAGAAAGGCACCATCGAGTTCGAGGGCAAGCCGATCCAGCGCATGGAAGCCGATCGCATCGTCCGTCTCGGCGTCAGCCATGTGCCGGAGGGACGCGAGGTATTCCCGTTCCTCAGCGTGCGCGAGAACCTGATGATGGGCGCCTATCCGCGCCGCGACCGTGACGGCGTCGCCGCCGATCTCGAACTTGTCTATGGCTATTTCCCGCGGTTGCGCGAACGACTCGACCAGCCGGCCGGACAGCTCTCGGGCGGCGAGCAGCAGATGCTGGCGATCGGCAGGGCCTTGATGAACCGGCCGACCTTGCTGCTGCTCGACGAGCCGTCGCTCGGCCTGTCGCCGCTCCTGGTCAAGGAGATTTTCACCATCATCCGCCGCGTCAACGAGGAACAGGGCATGTCGATCCTGCTCGTCGAGCAGAACGCCAAGGTGGCGCTGGAGACGGCGCATTACGGCTATGTGCTCGAAGTCGGCCGCGTGGTGATGAACGACACCTGCGAACGGTTGATGGAGTCCCAGGACATTCAGGAGTTCTATCTCGGCGCCAAGGAACAGGGCGCGCGCGGGGAACGACGCTGGAAGAAGAAAAAGACTTGGCGATGAAAGACTTGGAGATGAGACGCGCG
>JBDHSX010000176.1:0-7345 GCA_039808365.1 Xanthobacteraceae bacterium
GGCCGTTCTAAGTCGAACTCCCCGGCACGAAGGCGTCGAACGCCGCCCAGAACTGGGCGCGATAGCGGTTCTGTTCTTGCAGGATCTCGTGCCGCGCCCCCGGGATCACCAGATGCGAACTGCCGCGCAGGTGATAGGCGAATTCCTCGATGGCCGGCGTCGAGACGACGGCGTCCGCGCCCGCCGCCAGCATCAGGATCGGCTGCCGGATCCGCGCGGGATAATGCGTTTCGCGAAAACCGTGCATGGCGCGAAAGGCGGTGTCGGCCCAGGCCACGGTGGGGGCGGCGATGCCGACGCTCGGATCCTCGGCGAGGATCGCGGCGTTGCGGGCGTAGCGCACCGGATCGCTGGTGAGCGGATTGTCGGCGAAGGGGGCCTGACCCACCAGCACGTCGTTGCCGCCGGGCACATATTTGCCGCCCATGCCAATGAGCCGCATGGCGCGCAGCAGCGTGCGCGCCGGCCACGAGGTGAGGCGGCCGGGCAGGTCGATCATCGGCGCCGACAGCACCATGCGGTCGAACCAGCGCCGGCCGGCGTGGGCGACGCGCAGCATCACCGCGCCGCCCATCGAATGCGCCAGCGCGAAATAGGGCGGCGGGCAGTCCGGCAGCACCACCTCGCGATAGAACGTCTCGACGTCGATCTCGAACTCGGCGAAGTCGCGCACATAGCCCTTGCGCGGATCGCTCAACGCCCGCGCGGACCCGCCCTGGCCGCGCCAGTCGAGCAGCGCCACCGCGAAGCCGCGGTCGCGAAGGTCGCGCACCGTCTCGAAATATTTCTCGATCTGCTCGCCGCGTCCGGTGAAGACGCAGACCGTGCCCTTGCGGCCCGGCGGCGGCGGGAAGCGCGCGAAGCGCAACCTGACGCCGTCCGGCGTGGTGATGGCGCCGCTGACGGCGCCGTCGGGAACCGGGTTGGCGGGGATCGAAACCAGGGTCATTGAGCGGCCGCGCGGGAAAAATGACGGAAGGGAAATCGCTTCAATTCAAGGCGTGGGACGCGATGCAAAGAGATGTCTTTCCCCTCTTGAAGCCGGTTGGGGCCCTCCCATATCACTTTCGTGCAGGCCGCTCTACAGGCTGCACGCAGACGGCGGTCCGGCCCGACGAACGGGCGGACCGGCATACATGTCGCTCAATGGAGGACTGAAACATGCGTACTTTCGATCTCACCCCGTTCTATCGTTCCACCGTCGGCTTTGACCGCCTGTTCTCGCTGCTCGACCAGGCGCCCGGCGATACCGCGGCGGGCTATCCGCCCTATAACATCGAGCGCACCGGCGAAAACGCCTATCGCATCAGCGTCGCGGTGTCCGGCTTCGCGCAAAACGAACTCTCCATCGTCGCCAAGGAAAACACCCTGACGATCAAGGGCGAGAAGGTTTCCAACGACAACGCCGAGAAAAAGTCCGAGGTGCTCTATCGCGGCATCGCGGCCCGCGCCTTCGAGCGCGTCTTCCAGCTTGCCGATTTCGTGCTGGTGAAGGACGCCTCGCTGGAGAACGGCCTGCTGCATGTCGATCTGGTTCGCGAGATTCCCGAGACCAAGAAGCCGCGCCAGATTCCGATCAACGGCGTGACGCCGGCGCAGCCGGTGATTGAAAACGTCGGAGACAAAGCCGCCGCCTGATTTCAGGCAGGGCTCATCGCCGATCAGCCGATCGAGACGCCAACGCCCCGGCTGTGCCGGGGCGTTTTGCTATGGGCAAGATCGAATTTGTAACATTCGGTAATATTCGGTCGCGTCCCTGCCACGTTCCCGCAAAAAATTACGTTGGAACGGTTCTGAACGCTTGTATGTTAAAAAAAAGTTTGGCAGTCTGAAATCTAGGGCAGCAATGCTGTCCTAATTTCGAACGGAGTTTCGCCCGCCGCGCCGCCGCCTCCCGAGGGAGGGCGCGCAGGCCGGGTGAAAGGAAAAGGCAGCTCGGGCGTCGGATGACGGCGGCGGGCCGCACGATCTAAACCGAGGTTTGATGGATTTTGACCGCTGGGCGCTCGACGGGCGCCTGCAGGGGCTCGGTGAGCCCTGACGCCAGCGGAAGGAAGCAGCAAACGGCGGGGAATCGTTCACGCGAAGGCGACGCCGGTCCCTCCCATCCGGGCGGGATCGCACCAGAAGGAGAGAGGGCCGGGGTTCCAGGATCGGAATGAAGGCCCGCAAATACCATCGAGGATAAGAATGTGAGCACGACCCGGGCAGGATTTGCGCAGCAACCGTTCGCAGTGAATTCGGAACTCACCGTTCCGGCACGCGAGACCGCATATTTTTCGAATCCCGCCACGGATCGCAGCAAACACAGCCACACCGAACCGATCGCCGCCGCCCCCGCCGCGCCCGAACACACCTGGCGGCCGCCGGCGGAAGGCATGTACGACCTCGCGCAGGAGAAGGACTCCTGCGGCGTCTCCTTCATCGCCAACATCAAGGGCCGGAAGTCGCACCAGATCGTCGAGGACGCGCTGTCGATCCTCTGCAACATGGAGCACCGTGGCGCGGTCGGCGCCGATGAGCGCGCCGGCGACGGCGCCGGCATCCTGGTGCAGATTCCGCACGGCTTCTTCGCCCGCAAGGCGAAGGAGCTCGGCTTCTCGCTGCCGCGCCCCGGCCACTACGCCGTCGGCAGCCTGTTCATGCCGCGCGACGACGCCTGGCGCGGGGTGATTCAGGGCATCTTCGCCGACCAGATCAGGGCCGAGGGGCTGACGCTGCTCGGCTGGCGCGAGGTGCCGACCGACAATGCCTCGCTCGGCGAAACCGTGAAGCCGACCGAGCCGCACCACATGCAGGTGTTCATCGGCCGTGGCGCCCAGGCCACCGACGACGGTTTCGAGCGCACGCTCTACATCCTGCGCAAGTCGATCTCCAACGCGATCTACCAGCGCCGCGACCGTGGCCTCGCCGGCTATTATCCGGTGTCGCTGTCGTGCCGCACCGTGATCTACAAGGGCATGTTCCTGGCCGACCAGCTCGGCAGCTACTATCCCGACCTGCACGAGCCGGACTTCGAGAGCGCGCTGGCGCTGGTGCATCAGCGCTTCTCCACCAACACCTTCCCGACCTGGTCGCTGGCGCATCCCTACCGGATGATCGCCCACAACGGCGAGATCAACACGCTGCGCGGCAACGTCAACTGGATGGCGGCGCGGCAGGCGTCGGTATTGTCCGACCGCTTCGGCAAGGACATCTCGCGGCTGTGGCCGATTTCCTACGAGGGCCAGTCGGACACCGCCTGCTTCGACAACGCGCTGGAATTCCTGGTGCAGGGCGGCTACTCGCTGCCGCACGCGGTGATGATGATGATCCCGGAGGCGTGGGCCGGCAATCCGCTGATGGATGACGAGCGCCGCGCCTTCTACGAGTATCACACCGCGCTGATGGAGCCGTGGGACGGCCCCGCCGCCATCGCCTTCACCGACGGCCGCCAGATCGGCGCGACGCTGGACCGCAACGGCTTGCGCCCGGCGCGCTACTTCGTCACCAAGGACGACCGCATCGTCATGGCGTCGGAGATGGGCGTCATCAAGGTGCCGGAGGACCAGATCGTCACCAAGTGGCGGCTGCAACCGGGCAAGATGCTGCTGGTCGATCTCGAACAGGGCCGCCTCATTCCCGACGACGAGATCAAGACCCAACTGGCGCGCAGCCATCCCTATCGCGCCTGGCTCAACCGCACCCAGATCGTGCTGGAGGATCTGCCGGACGCACCCGGTGGCGGCCCGCGCTCGAATCTGTCGCTGCTCGATCGCCAGCAGGCGTTCGGCTACACCGAGGAGGACATCAACATCCTGCTGACGCCGATGGCGGCGATCGGCGAGGAGGCGGCGGGCGCGATGGGCACCGACACGCCGATCTCGGCGCTGTCGGATCACTCAAAACTGCTGTTCACCTACTTCAAGCAGAACTTCGCGCAGGTCACCAACCCGCCGATCGATCCGATCCGCGAGGAACTGGTGATGAGCCTGCTGTCGATCATCGGCCCGCGGCCGAACCTGTTCGACCTCGAAGGGCTGTCGCGCACCAAGCGGCTGGAAGTGCGCCAGCCGGTCCTCACCAACTCCGACCTGGAAAAGATCCGCGCGATTTCCGATATCGCCGAATCGCATTTCCAGTCGCGCACGCTCGACACCACCTTCCACAGCGGCCTCGGGGCCGCCGGCATGGAGCAGGTGCTCGACGAACTGTGCGGCCGCGCCGAGGCGGCGGTGCGCGAGGGCGTCAACATCATCATCCTGTCGGATCGCATGATCGGCAGCGACCGGGTGCCGATCCCCTCGCTGCTCGCCTGCGCCGCCGTGCATCACCATCTGATCCGCGTCGGCCTGCGCACCTCGGTCGGCCTCGTGGTCGAATCCGGCGAGCCGCGCGAGGTGCATCATTTCGCCTGCCTCGCCGGCTACGGCGCGGAAGCGATCAACCCCTATCTCGCCTTCGAGACCATCATCGCCATGAAGCACCGCCTGCCGGTGGGGCTCGACGACAAGACGCTGGTCAAGCACTACATCAAGGCGATCGGCAAGGGTCTGCTCAAGGTGATGTCGAAGATGGGCATCTCCACCTATGAGTCCTATTGCGGCGCGCAGATCTTCGACGCCGTCGGGCTGAAGGCCGATTTCGTCGCCAAGTATTTCACCGGCACCCACACCCGCATCGAGGGCGTCGGCCTTGAGGAGATCGCGGAGGAAGCGGTGCGCCGCCACGCCGACGCCTTCGGCGACAAGCCGGCGCTCAAGAACGCGCTCGAAGTCGGCGGCGAATATAATTTCCGCGCCCGCGGCGAGGACCATGCCTGGACCTCGGAATCGGTCGCGGCGCTTCAGCACGCGGTGCGCGGCAATTCGCAGGAGCGCTATCGCGCTTTCGCGAAGATGCTCAACGAGCAATCCGAGCGGCTATTGACGCTGCGCGGCCTGTTCAAGGTGCGGACCGCCGAGGACGACGGCCGCAAGCCGATCCCGCTCGATGAGGTCGAGCCGGCCAAGGAGATCGTCAAGCGCTTCGCCACCGGCGCGATGTCGTTCGGCTCGATCTCGCGCGAGGCGCACACCACGCTGGCCATCGCCATGAACCGGATCGGCGGCAAGTCGAACACCGGCGAGGGCGGCGAGGAAGCCGACCGCTTCCAGCCGCTGCCGAACGGCGATTCGATGCGCTCGGCGATCAAGCAGGTGGCGTCCGGCCGTTTCGGCGTCACCACGGAGTATCTCGTCAACTCCGACATGATGCAGATCAAGATGGCGCAGGGCGCCAAGCCCGGCGAGGGCGGCCAACTGCCCGGCTTCAAGGTCGACGCCACCATCGCCAAGGTGCGCCACTCGACGCCGGGCGTCGGCCTGATCTCGCCGCCGCCGCATCATGACATCTACTCGATCGAGGATCTGGCGCAGCTCATCTACGACCTCAAGAACGTCAATCCGGCGGGGCAGGTGTCGGTGAAGCTGGTGTCGGAAATCGGCGTCGGCACCGTGGCGGCGGGCGTCGCCAAGGCGCGCGCCGATCACGTCACCATCTCCGGCTTCGAGGGCGGCACCGGCGCGAGCCCGCTGACCTCGATCAAGCACGCCGGCTCGCCGTGGGAAGTCGGCCTTGCCGAGACCCATCAGACGCTGGTGCGCGAACGGTTGCGCTCGCGCATCGTGGTGCAGGTCGACGGCGGCTTCCGCACCGGGCGCGACGTCGTCATCGGCGCGCTGCTCGGCGCCGACGAGTTCGGCTTCGCCACCGCGCCCCTGATCGCCGCCGGCTGCATCATGATGCGCAAGTGCCATCTCAACACCTGCCCGGTCGGCGTCGCCACGCAGGACCCCGTCTTGCGCAAGCGCTTCACCGGCCAGCCCGAGCACGTCATCAACTTCTTCTTCTTCGTCGCCGAGGAAGTGCGGGAGATCATGGCGCAACTCGGCTACCGCTCGTTCAACGAGATGGTCGGCCAGACCCAGATGCTGGACCAGACCCGCCTGGTCGCGCACTGGAAGGCCAAGGGGCTCGACTTCTCGAAACTGTTCGTGCGGCAGAAGGAGCAGCCCGGTCAGCGCATCTATCAGTGCGAGCCGCAGAACCATCACCTTGAGGCCGTGCTCGACCGCAAGCTGATCGGCGCGGCGCAGCCGGCGATCGATCGCGGCGCCAAGGTGACGATCAACGCCGAGATCGGCAACACCGACCGCAGCGCCGGCGCGATGCTGTCCGGCGTCATCGTCAAGCATTATGGTCACGCCGGGCTTCCCGACGACACCGTCCACGTCAACCTCCGGGGCACCGCCGGACAGGCGTTCGGCGCGTGGCTTGCGCGCGGCGTCACGCTGGAGCTGGAGGGCGAGGCCAACGACTATGTCGGCAAGGGCCTGTCGGGTGGCCGCATCATCGTCAGGCCGCCGGCCGAGTCCGGCATCGTTCCGGAGCAATCGATCATCGTCGGCAACACGGTGATGTACGGCGCGATCGAGGGCGACTGCTATTTCCGCGGCGTCGCCGGCGAACGCTTCGCCGTGCGCAACTCCGGCGCGGTGGCGGTGGTCGAGGGCGCGGGCGATCACTGCTGCGAATACATGACCGGCGGCATCGTCGTGGTGCTCGGCAAGACCGGGCGCAACTTCGCGGCCGGCATGTCCGGCGGCATCGCCTATGTGCTCGACGAGGACGGCAGCTTCCCGAAGCTGTGCAATCTGGCGATGGTCGAGCTCGAACCGCTGCTGTCCGAGGAGATGGTCAACGAGGAGGTCTATCATCACTCCGGCGATCTCGAAGCGCACGGTCTGGTCGATGTGTTCTCCAACCTGCTGGGCGAGGACATCAAGCGGCTGCACGTGCTGATCTCGCGCCACGCCCGGCTGACCGGCTCGAAGCGGGCCGCCGACATCCTGGCCAACTGGAAGGACTGGCTGCCGAAATTCCGCAAGGTGATGCCGGTGGAGTACCGCCGCGCGCTGAAGGAGTTGCAGGCGGCCGAGGCCGTCGAGCCGCAGATCGCGATCGGCGCGTAAGGAGAGACGAACCTCGCCGTCATTGCGAGCGAAGCGAAGCAATCCAGCGCCACGAAGCAGGGACTGGATTGCTTCGGAGCTCACGCTCCGCGCAATGACGATTGGCTGGAGACGGGTTAGAGGCAGTTAGTCATGGGCAAGATCACAGGCTTTCTTGAAATCGACCGCAACGACCGCAAGTACGCGCCGGTCGCCGAGCGGCTGAAGAACTATCGCGAGTTCGTCATTCCCCTGGAGGAAAAGGACCTGCGCGATCAGGCGGCGCGCTGCATGAATTGCGGCGTGCCCTATTGCCACGGCACCGGCTCGGTCGAGCCGGGCACGCCGGGCTGCCCGGTCAACAACCAGATCCC
>JBDHSX010000177.1:0-7308 GCA_039808365.1 Xanthobacteraceae bacterium
GGAGCGACGATGCGGCGGCTGCGTTTGAAGGCGGATGGACGGATCGTCGAACTGCGCGACGGTTGCGAAATCCCGCTGGCCCCGGTGCTGCCGTCCGCTCCGCCGGACGCGGCGGCGTCCGCCGTCCCCGGTGTCCGCGACCTGCGCCGCCGCGCCCGGCTGACGCAGCTCGAATTCGCGGCGCGGCTCGGCGTGCCGGTCGATACCATCCGCAACTGGGAGCAGGGCAAGCGCCAGCCGCGCGGGCCGGCCCGCGCGCTGCTGGCGGTGATCGCGCACGCGCCGGAGACCGCGTTCGCCGCCCTCGACGGCCGCCGCGCCTGACGCCGCGTCCCGCTCAGTCCTGACGCGGCAGGCCCAGACGATAGACGCCGCGAAAATCATTCGGATCGGCGATCTTGCCCTTGCGATAGATGACGAGCCGCCCGGCCCGCGCCAGATCGACGGCCGCGCGCCGGATCGGCACCAGCAGCGCGTGCCACGCGCCGTCACCGGCGATGGCCGGGGCGATAGCTTGGGCGATCTCGGGCGCGCTCAGGGTCTTGCCAGTGGCGCGCGCCAGCGCGGCGAGCAGGGCCTGCTCCAGCGTCGGCGCGGAGGGGGTCGAATCGGGCGGGGACATGCGCCCTGCATCGCGTATTGGCGGACCGCGCGCAAGCCATGCTAATCTTGGCGCGAACGGGTGTCGGGAAAGATCGCGCGATGACGCTGAAGCTGGTGATCGGCAACAAGAACTATTCGTCGTGGTCGATGCGGCCCTGGGTGGCGATGAAGGCCGCCGGCATCGCTTTCGAGGAAGTGTTCATTCCGCTCTATACCGGCCCCGCCGACAAGCAGCGCATCCTCGACGTCAACCCGGCGGGCAAGGTGCCGGCGCTGATCGACGGCGACGTCACGGTGTGGGATTCGCTGGCCATCATTGAATACGTCGCTGAGCGTTTTCCCGAGGCCCGGCTGTGGCCCGAGGACCGCGCGGCGCGGGCGCATGCGCGCTCGATCTCGGCCGAGATGCATTCCGGCTTCGCCGCGCTGCGAAACGAATGCGGCATGAACCTGCACCGGCCGGTCAAGGCGAAACCGCTGTCGGAAGCGGCGCGCGCCGATGTCGCCCGCGTCGAGCAGATCTGGACCGATTGCCGGACGCGTCATGGCGGACAGGGGCCGTTTCTGTTCGGCGCCTTCAGCGCGGCGGACGCGATGTACGCGCCGGTGGTGCATCGCTTCCGCATCTACGCCATCGACGTCGCCCCGGTGGCGCGGGACTACATGGCGGCGATGATGGCGCAGCCGGCGTTCGCGGAATGGACGGCGGCGGGACTGGCCGAAACCATCGTCATCGCGCGGCTGGAGACCGACTGACGCGGAACCGCGCCCATGACGACGCCCGCGGGCGCGCCGAACAATTCCGGACTCGCGGGCAATCGCTCCGCCGATCTCAAATTTCCATCTATCCATTTGAAAATATTTGAAAAAATAGCTCTTTTTCAAGCCGTCTTGCGGTTGGCAAAAGCGGCTCCGGCGTGTTATAGAACGCGGACCTTCAGGTCGGCTTGAAATCCGGGGGCCACAGGGATCGGCCGACATTCTCGTGCGTGATGGAGATGGCGTTGAAGCATAAGTATGCCGTTGGAGAGACTGTGTATTTTACGGCGAGCAATGTGGCGCGACCGGCCGCCACCGGCACCTATGAGGTGATCCGCCTGCTGCCGACCGATGGGGACGATTGCCAGTACCGGATCAAGAGTTCGACGGAGGCGTTCGAGCGGGTCGCCAAGGAGAGCCAGCTCGCCGTGTCCTGATCCGGCCATCCCGTACGCCTTGCGCCGACATCAAGTTCGTACGGGTCATGTGGACCGCATCGGCAGGGACTGCCGGCGGCAGGTTTGAAACCCGATGTGAGCCGTGCCAATGGGTTCGCGCGACATGGTTTCTACAATTTGGGCCGACCGCAGGGGCGAGTGACGGCCGGCCGGTTTGCCGAAAGGCGTCGCGAAAAATAGTCTCTGACACCGTCCTTGGTATCGTCCTCGGGGAACGCGCATGGACCTGACCATATGGACTTGACCTGGACTTCGCTCGATCAATTCTGGCGATCGCCAACCTTTCCGATCTGGCTGACGCTGGCGGCGGCGGCGCTGTTCGCCATCCTGTTCCTGGTCATCGTGCTGCGGGCCGACCGCTCGATCGCGAACGGGGCGTTGGCGGTGATGACGCTGATGGCGGTCGCGGTGGCGACGGCGGCCACGGTGCGCGGCGTCGGCGGCGGCGCGGAGCCGGCACGGTCGCGGACGGCGGCCGCGGGCGGCGCGTCATTGCCCGCACTGGCCTGCGTCGATGATCTCGCCGGCGACGGCGTCGAGGCGGCCTGCGAGAAAATCCTGTTCGGATCGCCGGATCACGTCGCGGCGGCGGTGTCCTACGCCGCCGCGCGTCTCGACCGGCTGACGGCGCTGGGCGACGCGGCGGCGGCGGGCGCGGCGCTGACGCCGGAATTGCAGGCGCTGCGCCGCGCGGTCGAGCGCGACCGCTACGGACTGACCGCCCATGTCCTCGTCGCCCGTGACGGCTGCACCGCCGCGATGTGCCCGGCCTACCGGTCGCTGACCGATCAGCGCCAGATCGCCACCAATATCGAGGGCCGCGTCTATGACGGCCTGGTCGCGCGCTATGCGCCGGCGTGGAGCGGCGCGGCCGTTCCCGTCCTGGATTCCGCCGCAGCGACGCCGATGGTCCCCGGCGCCGCGCCGGTACCGACCGGCGAGGCGGCGTCGATCCCGACCGGCCGGCCGACCAACGCCGAATTTCCGTCCTCGGCCTCGATCCCGCCGGTCAGCATCATGACGCCGGAGCCGGCGGCGAACGCATCCTCCGCGCCGGCTGCGGCCGCCGCCACGGCGGTGCCCAAGGCCAAGGCGGCGCCCAAGGCCGCGCCGAAGGCGGCGGCCCACCCGCATCCCGCGACGGCCGCCGCGCCGGCGGCCCGCCCGGCGGCCCCTCCCGCCCCGCCGGTGCAGTTGGCGCCGCCACGCGGCGACAACTGAACGCCGCGCGGCGGCGACGCGGCGCGCGGCGGTTCAGAACGGGCTCCAGCCATGGACGCCGGCGACCGCGCCGAGAACGGTGATCGCGCTCAGTCCCAGCAGCACCCAATGCACCGCGTGCAGGACCGCGAAGGCGGCGTCCGGCTGGTCGTGGACCCATCGCGGAAAGAAGCGATGCAGGATGAAAGGCTCGCCGATGAACAGCACGAAGGCGAACATCGTCCAGACGATGACCATGGCATGCATCCACCAGAACGTCGCCGCCTGAAAGCGATCCCAGATGTCGAGGCGGGCGATCATGTAGAGCCCGGTCAATCCCACCACCAGCACGGCGGTGCGCGCGATCCAGATGAAGCGGTGCTCGATGGCCTGGAAACTTCGCATCCGGTCGGGGCCGAGCTCGCCGCGCCGTACCGCCGGCAGCACCACCATGGTCGCCATCGCCACGCCGCCGATCCAGATCACGACGCCGAGGACGTGCAGCGCGCGGGCGAGAATGACGTCATCCATGATGAAAGCCTGCCAAAAGCGCGGTCCCGAACGCGGAAAAGGATTTTGGGATCAAGCCCGACGGTCGAGACGGGCGGCCCACCGCCATCGGGTCGCCGCGCAAGGATAACGATTACGCCGCGCATGTCGCCGTGAAGTTGCGCCAACACAAAGCGTTCGGGTTTTTCTCCGGAACCGCGAGGCGCGTTCACCGGCGCGGCGTTGAACGGGAGCGTGGTTTTATTTAAGAAATGGCTGTCGCCATCTCCATCCACGCTCCACCCCTTTGGGCCTCATGCCGCTTCACCTCGTCAAGCTCGCCGTCGGCTGTGAATCCGTCAAGGATCTCAAGGCGCGTGTCGCCGAGCGGGCGCGTCAGGCGAAGGCGCAGGGCGAGACGCCGCGCCATCTGCACATCACGCGAATGACGCCGAAACGCGACGCCGAACTGCTGGACGGCGGATCGCTCTACTGGGTTATTCGCGGCGAGATCGCCGCCCGCGAAAAACTGATCGGCATCGAGCCGTTTCGCGATCGCGACGGCATCGGCCGCTGCCGGCTGGTGATGCAGCCCAAGGTGATCGCGGTGACGCCGCGCCCGATGCGCGCGTTCCAGGGCTGGCGTTATCTGCCGGCCAACGACGCCCCGGCCGATCTCGCCCGCGTCGGCACCGGTCTTGTCGAGATGCCGGAGGCGTTGCGCCGCGAACTGCGCGAGCTCGGTCTGTTGTAGTCATTCATTCCATTCGTCATTGCGAGCGAAGCGAAGCAATCCAGGGCCACGAAGCAAGGGCTGGATTGCTTCGGAGCTCACGCTCCTCGCAATGACGAATTCATTTCGTCTCACATGCCGATGTTGTCGATCAGCCGCGTGGTGCCGATCTTGGCGGCCACCAGGAGCCGCACCGGCCCGTCTTGCAGCGTCGTCACCGGTCGCAGCGTTTCGGCGTGCCGCGCCTCGAAATAGTCGAGCGCGAAGCCCGCCTGTGTGATGCGGGCGCGGCCTGCGGCGAGCACGGCGCCGGGATCCTCGCCGGCGCGCAGTTGCGCCGCGACGTCCTGCATGGTGCGGTGAAGCACCGGCGCGATGGCGCGCTGCTCGGGCGTGAGATAGACGTTGCGCGACGACATCGCCAGGCCGTCGTTCTCGCGCACCGTGGCGAGGCCCACCACGTCGACGCCGAGGTCGAGGTCGCGCGCCATCTGCGTCACCACGCGAAGCTGCTGATAGTCTTTTTCGCCGAACACGGCGACGTCCGGCCGGCACTGGATGAACAGCTTGCCGACCACGGTGGCGACGCCGCCGAAGAAGTGCGGGCGGAAGCGATCCTCCAGATCGGCGATGGCGGGACCCTCGGTGACGATGCGCGAGGCGAAGCCGTCCGGATACATCGTCTTGACGTTCGGATTCCAGATCAGGTCGACGTTCTCCGCCGCGAGCTTGGCGAGGTCGCTGTCCCAGGTGCGCGGGTAGGAATCGAAATCCTCGTGCGGCGCGAATTGCGTGGGGTTGACGAAGATCGACACCGCCACCCGCTTGCTGCGGCGGCGCGCCTCCCGCACCAGGGCGAGATGGCCCGCGTGCAGCGCGCCCATGGTCGGAACCAGCGCGACGCGCTCGCCCGCGGCGCGAAAGGCGTTCAGCGTCTCGCGCAACGCCGGCAGGCTGCGGGCAACGACGGGGTCGCGGGAGATATCGCGGGACATGGCGCGGGCTCGATGTTGGTTCCGGAACCGCGGGTTATTCACCAAGACCCCGACGGTGTCCATCGAGGCGATGGAGTGGATCGGCAAAATCTAAAATAGATGATAAATATCAATCATTTATCGAGGTGTCGCAGTCCTGCCTGGCTGCCACCGTCGGACCGCGTCGCTGGCGAGACTGCGGACAATTCGTCCTTTCCGTCGCAGGATTGTGACATATATTGTTGATAACGGCGCGGATGAGAACGCCGGAGCAAAATCGGCCGGGCACCCGGCGCTCGCAAGGTGAGGTCATGAAGCGCGCGATTGTTGTCGTTCTGTCACTGCTGATCGTTGCGGTTGCCGCCTATCTCGGCGGCAGCAAGTGGATGATTCGGCATGAGACGGTGACGTTCTTCGACCAGACGCGCGACCGCCCGGTCCAGGTCGATATCGCCGTGCGGCGCGACCGCGCGATGCAGGCGCAGGCCGGCGTGCTCCATTTGCCGGTTGCGGTGCTCAACCACGGCAACACCGTGAAATTCACCGAATACTCGTTCCTCGCCAACCTGTTCGCGATGCGCGGCTACATGACCGTCAGCATCCAGCACGACCTCCCCAGCGATCCGCCGCTGGTGACCAAGGTGGGCGAACCCTATGTCGGCCGCCTGCCGGTCTATGAGCGCGGCGTGGAGAACATCCTGTTCGCGCTCGGCAAGCTGAGGGCGATGTATCCCAACGCCGACTACGATCACCTGACGATGGTCGGCCATTCCAATGGCGGCGACATCGCGATGTATTTCGCCAAGCTGCATCCCGACCAGGTGACCAAGGTGGTGACGCTGGACAATCTGCGGGTGCCGTTCCTGACCGACGGCAAGTTCAAGATCCTGTCGTTCCGCTCGGACGATCCGAGGTTCAAGACCGATCCCGGCGTCATCCCGGATCGCGCGGTTCGCGACAAGGCCGGCATCACCGTCATCGATACCGGCGCGCAGCACACCGAGATGAGCGACCGCGGGCCGAACTCGGTGAAGCAGAAGATCGAGGACATGCTCGACAAGTATCTCGACAATGACAGCGTGCTGGCCCCGGTCGATACAAGCAAGCCGAAGATCGGCAATCCGGGTCCGGACGCGCGGCTGGCGCCGCCCGGTCCGGTGGCGCAGGTCGCGCCGCCGTCGCCGGCCGCGCCGTCGCATTGACCTGGTCCGGATCGCGTTTACATAGTCCTGCGACGGATCGTGGGACCCTGATGACGGACCAAGGCGCGAAATCGAAAACCTCAAGCGTGGCGGCGACGGGCGCGGGCGCATCCGTGCCGCGGACCGTTTCGACATCGGCGGATATCGCGGCCTTCGTCGCCAGGGCCCGCGCGGTGTCGCCGCACGCGCCCGGCGCGAAGGCGCGGCTGGTGTTCGCGCTCGACGCCACCCTGAGCCGGCAGCCGACCTGGGACATGGCCTGCGATCTGCAAGCCGACATGTTCAGCGAGGCGGCGGCGATCGGCGATCTCACTATCCGGCTGGTCTATTATCGCGGCGCTTCCGAATGTCGCGCCAGCAACTGGATTTCCGATCCGGCAAAACTCGCGGCGCTGATGCGCCGGATCGACTGCCAGGGCGGCCACACCCAGATCGGCCGCGTCTTGGGCGACGTGCGCGGCCAGGCGGTGGAATCCGGCGTGCGCGCCGTGGTGTTCGTCGGCGACGCCATGGAGGAGAACGTCGACGATCTGTGCCGCATGGCCGGCGAGCTCGGCCTCCTGAAAGTGCCGGTGTTCCTGTTTCAGGAAGGCGACGACCCGGTCGCCGAGCGGGCGTTCCGCGAGATTGCGCGGCTGACCGGCGGGGCGTGGTGCCGCTTCGATCCCGGCGCAGCGGCGCAGTTGCGCGAGTTGCTGCGCGCGGCGGCGGCCTATGCGGCGGGCGGGCGCGCGGCGCTGTCGCGGCTGTCGCGCAGCGCGAGCGGCGCGGCGCGGTTGCTCGGGCAAATGCGATGATGCGCGCGCTGCGACGGAAAGAACACGAATGGCCACTCTGATCGCCGGCGCGGTCGCCGTCTTCGTCCTCTACACGCTGTTGCAGATGTTCCG
>JBDHSX010000178.1:0-7305 GCA_039808365.1 Xanthobacteraceae bacterium
TTCTTCGCCGGCGGCGGCGCGGTGAAGTTCGTCAAGGACTATGCCGCGGCCGGGCTCGGCAAGACCATCCCGCTCTACGGCGCGGGCTTCCTGACCGACGGCACGCTCGCGGCGCAGGGCGACGCCGCCACCGGCATCAGGACCACGCTGCATTACGCCGACAATCTCGATATCCCGGCCAACGTCGCCTTCCTCAAGGCGTTCAAGGACAAGACCGGCAATGTCGGCGACATCTACGCGGTGCAGGGCTATGACGCGGCGGCGCTGCTCGACGTCGGCATGACGGCGGTCGGCGGCGACGACAAGCAGCGCGACAAGATGATCGCGGCGATGGGGGCGGCAAAGATCGACAGCCCGCGCGGGCCGCTCGCCTTCAACAAGGCGCACAACCCGATCCAGAACATCTATCTGCGCGAGGTTCGCAACGGCCGCAACGAACTGGTCTCGATCGCGCAGAAGGACGTCGACGATCCCGCGCGCGGCTGCAAGCTGGGGTAGGCGGGCCGGCCGCCGTCGCCCGCGAGCCTCCGGATGAGTTTTATGAGCCGATTTACAACACGATCAGCGTCGTCCCCGCGCAGGCGGGGACCCATACGCCGCAGCGGTTCGGTTCAATCAATCGGGGCGAAGTCGGGCAACAATAACCTATGTCAGGGGTTATGGGTCCTCGCCTGCGCGGGGACGACGCCGAGGATGGTTGATGCTTGGCTGATCCTCGGCGGGGTTTTTGATTGAGTCGTTTCACGGAATGACCTGAATGGACCTCGTCACCTTCGGCGTGCAACTGCTCAACGCCGTGCAATACGGAATGGTGCTGTTTCTGGTCGCGAGCGGGCTGACGCTGGTGTTCGGCATTCTCGGCGTCATCAATCTCGCGCATGGCGCGTTCTACATGCTCGGCGCCTATCTGGCGTACTGGATCGCGGCCTATACCGGCAGTTTCTGGATCGCGATGGTCGCGGGCGTCGTGATCGCCTTCGCGGTCGGGCTGGTGCTGGAGAACGTGTTCATCCGCCGGCTTTACGGCCGCGATCATCTGGTGCAGGTGCTGCTGTCGTTCGGCCTGATCCTGGTCATCGACGAGGTGCGCGAGATCCTGTTCGGCAAGGACGTGCATGCGGTGGCGCCGCCGGCGTGGCTCGCCGGTTCGATCCAGCTCACCGACAACCTGTCCTATCCGGTCTACCGGCTGGCGATCTGCGGTTTCTGCCTGATCGTCGCCGCGGCGATCTTCATCGTCATCACGCGCACCAAAATCGGCATGATCGTGCGCGCCGGCGCGGAGAACCGCGAGATGACGCGGGTGCTCGGCATTCGGTTCGACGTGGTGAACCGCTATGTCTTCGCGGTCGGCATCGCGCTCGCGGCGCTCGGCGGCATCGTCATCGCGCCGATCTCGACGGTGTTTCCCGGCATGGGCGACGGCATGCTGATCCTGTCCTTCGTCGTCGTCGTGCTCGGCGGCATCGGCTCGGTGGCGGGGGCGGCGGTCGGCGCGCTGCTGATCGGCCTCACCGACACTTTTGGCAAGGTGTTCTTCCCCAGCGTCTCCAGCATCCTGATCTACGTGCTGATGGCGGCGGTGCTGCTGTGGCGGCCCAACGGCATTCTCGGCCGGCGGGAGGTATGACGCCGATGCGCAAGGCGATCATCCCCGTCGCGCTGCTCGCTTGCGCGATCGCGCTGCCGTTCGCGGCGCCGACCTATTACGTCCAGTTCGTCAGCAAGGCGTTCATCATGGGCATTCTGGCGATGGCGCTGAATCTGGTGGTGGGCCATGGCGGCATGGTCAGCCTGTGTCACGCCGCGTTCTTCGGTCTCGCCGGCTACATCCTCGCGCTGCTGTCGCCGGGTTACGACGCGGCGTCGCTGCTCGCGACCTTGCCGGCGGCGATGGCGGCGGCGGCCGCGAGCGCGCTGGTGATCGGCGCGCTGGCGCTGCGCACGCGCGGCGTTTACTTCATCATGGTGACGCTGGCGTTCGGCGAGATGCTGTTCTTCCTGTTTCACGACACCGATATCGCCGGCGGCTCGGACGGCGCTTACGTCAACGCCAAGCCGGAGATCGCCGTCGCCGGGTATCGACTGCTCGACCTCGCTTCGCCGCTGGCGTTCTATTTCGTGGTGCTGGCGTTCCTGATCGCCACCGTCGCGGTGCTGACCATGCTGGTGCGATCGCCGTTCGGCCACGCGCTCGCGGCGGCGCGCGACAACGAGCGCCGCGCCCGCTCGCTCGGCTTTCCGATCTATCGCATCCGGCTGATCGCCTTCGTGATCTCGGGCGCAATCGCCGGTCTTGCCGGCTATTTCGCCGCCGCGCAGTTCGGCTTCGTCGCGCCGCAGATGCTGGGCTGGCATCTCTCCGCCACGGTGCTGGTGATGGTGCTGATCGGCGGCCTGCGCTCGGTGACCGGGCCGCTGATCGGCGCGCTGGTCCTGATCGGGCTGGAGGAGGTGCTGAAAGCCTCGACCGATTACTGGAAGCTGGCCGAGGGCCTCATCATCATCGTCATCGTGCTGGCGTTGCCCGGCGGGGTTCGCCAGTTATGGCCGATGATTTTTGGCCAAGGTTCGGACGAGCCGCCGCCGCGCCCGGCCGCGTCCGCCGTCGCGGAGAGCCGCAATGGCTGAGACGGCTTCAACCATCGCGCTGCGCGCCACCGGGTTGCACAAGCGTTTCGGCGGCCTGCGCGCGGTCTCCAATGTGTCGATCGACGTCCATGTCGGCGAAATCCACGCGGTGATCGGCCCCAACGGCGCCGGCAAATCCACTCTGGTCAATCTGCTGTCCGGCGAATTGCTCGCCAATGGCGGCGCGATCATGCTGGACGACACCGACATCACCCGGCTGCCGCCGGATCGCCGCGCCCGCCACGGCCTCGGCCGCGCCTATCAAAAGACCACGATCTTCCCGAAATTCACCGTGCACGAAAACGTCCGCCTCGCCGCACAGGCGCGCTCGCCGAGGCCGCTGCGGATGTTCGGCTCGGTGCGGTCCGATGCAACCGTCGGCGATCTGGCCGCGCGGGCCATCGCGCGGGTCGGCCTCACGGCGCAGGCGAAGATTGTCGCCAGCGCGCTCAGCCACGGCGAGCAGCGCCAGTTGGAGATCGCCATGGTGCTGGCGACCGATCCGCGCATCATCCTGCTGGACGAGCCGCTGGCCGGGATGGGGCAGGCGGAAGCGCGCGGCATTATCGATTTGATTTCCTCGCTGAAGGCCGGGCGCGCGGTGCTGCTGGTCGAGCACGACATGGACGCGGTGTTCGAACTGGCGGACCGCCTCACCGTGATGCATGACGGCCGGGTGATCGCCGGCGGTTCGCCGCAGGAGGTGCGGATGCATCCGGCGGTGCGCGCCGCCTATCTCGGCGACCAGGGAGACGCGGCATGAGCGCCTTGCTGGCGGTGTCGCGCCTTGAGGCGTTTTATGGCGCGAGCCAGATCCTGCACGGCGTCGATCTCGCGGTCGGGCGCGGCGAGCAGGTGGCGCTGATCGGCCGCAACGGCATGGGCAAGACCACGCTGTTGCGCGCGCTGATGGGGCTGGTCACCGAGTGTCGCGGCGACATCCGTTTCGCGGGAAGCGACATTCGCGGCCGCGCGCCGGAGGATATCGCCCGCGCGGGCGTCGCGCTGGTGCCGGAAGGGCGCGGTGTGTTCGGCGCGCTAAGCGTCGAGGAGAATCTCACCATGGCGGCGCGGCCAGGCCGCGACGGCAGGCAGGCGTGGACGCTCAAGCGCATCTACGAGCTGTTTCCGCGATTGCGCGAGCGGCGCGGCAATGGCGGGCATCAACTGTCCGGCGGCGAGCAGCAGATGCTGACCATCGGCCGCGCGCTGATGACCAATCCCGACCTGATCCTGATCGACGAGGCGACCGAGGGCCTGGCGCCGCTGGTGGCGCGGGACATCTGGACGACGCTCGGCGTCATCCGCGCCGAGGGCATCGCCACCATCGTGGTCGACAAGGATTTCCGCAGCCTGGCCAAGATCGCCGATCGCGCCGTCGTGCTGTCGAAGGGCGTGGTGGTGTTCAACGGCGCGCCGGCGGATTTGCTGGCACGGCCGGACCTGCTGGAGCGCCATCTCGGCGTGTGAGTTCGCGATCAGGGGCGTCCGATAATCATATCATGCGGAACGATCATGAGGTCCGCATGGTCCGCCGGCAGGATATCGTTCGATAGCGGCTCGGGCCATCGCACCGTCAGCCGGCCGATCAGATCGTCGAGGGCGTCGAGATCGTGCGTGTCGTAGAATACCGGCTGCGCCGCGCGGGCGATGAAGGCGTGCAGCAACGGCGCGGCGTCATAGTCATAGACGATATCGCCGGGCACGTTGCCGCGCTCGCGCCGGGTGAAGTGGCGGAACGCCGTCAACGTCGCACCGCCGTTGGCGGTGGCGACGAACGACAGCACGCGGGCGCCGTCGCCGAAACGCGGGCCGTCCTGCATCCGGTCGTAGGTCGAAAGCGCCGCGGCGCGCCGCACGTCGTCGATCGAGCGGAAGTCGGACGAGGCGTCGTCGGGGTGCAGCGTGGTGCGAGCAGCGATCGCGTCGCCGGAAACGATCCCGCGCGCCCGCAACAATTCGCCAAGCGTGCTCATGTCACCGGCGTCATGTCAGGATGCGATGGTGCGCGGCCGGAACGCGGCATTGCCGGCCAGCACCGGCGCCACCGCGCCGAGCAGCCGCGCGGCGGCGGCGTCGACGCTTTGCCCGGCGGTGTCCACCACGCTCGCGGCGCGCGCATAGAGCGGCTCGCGGCTGAGCAGGATGGTGCGCAACTCGGCCATCGCCGAACGATCGTCGGCCATCGGCCGCAGATCGCCCTGCCGCCGCACCCGCGTCATGTGTTCCTCGGGCTCCGCCTTGAGCCAGATGGTGTAGAACGACGACAGGATGAGATCGAAGGTCAAGGGCTCCGACACGATGCCGCCGCCGGTGGCGAGCACCATCAGTTCCCTGCGCGCCAGCAGTTTGCCGAGCGCCGCCTGCTCCATGCGGCGAAAACCTTCCTGGCCGTAGAGCGCGATGATTTCGGCGACCGACAGGCCGTTTTCCTGCTCGATCTGCTTGTTGAGCTCGACAAAGCTCCAGCCGATCTGTTTCGCCAGCATGCGCCCGAGCGTCGATTTGCCGGCGCCGCGCAGGCCGATCAGCGCGATGCCGGCGAACGGTGGCCGGCCCGACATCGCCGCCTCGCCGAGGCCGTGCTCGCCCGTCCCGGACAGGACGTTTTTCGCCTGGGCGATCTGCGCCGGCGTGGCGTGGCGCATCAATTCGCGGATCACCGGCCAGTCCGGCGCCGGATCGTTCGACGGAATCAGGTCTTCGAGATGCGCGGCCATCGCGTTCGACACCCGGCGCAGCAGCACGATCGAGACGTTGCCCTTGCCGCTTTCCAGTTGCGCGATGTAGCGCTCGGAGATGCCGGACACTTTCGCCAGCACCTTGCGCGACATGCCGCGCAATCCGCGCATGGTGCGCACGCGCCGGCCAAGTTCCTCAAGGAAACTGTCTTCTGGATCGCGGTCGGGGTTCTCGATCATGCGGCCTGATAGTCTCAACGCGGGCGATTTTGGAAACATAGTGCCGGAAGTGATTGACAGCAAGCGCGTCGGGTGGCTCTATATGAAATATAATTCAGAATAATTCGAGACCAAGAAAAGGACCGGCGAGGATGCGCATGTCAGGCGAAGGGTTGATCGGAGGCGCGGGCACGACCGGAGCGCTGAATTCCTACAATGCGGTGACCTGGCTGCTCGATCGCAACGTCGACGAAGGGCGCGGCGACAAGCTCGCCTTCACCGACACCGTCGATGATCTGACCTACGGTCAGTTGCAGTCGCAAAGCCGCCGCCTCGGCAACCTGCTGCGCCGGCTTGGGGTGCGCCGCGAGGAGCGGGTGGCGATGGTCATGCTCGACACGGTGGACTTCCCCGTGGTGTTTCTCGGCGCGATCCGCGCCGGCGCGGTGCCGGTGCCGCTCAACACGCTGCTGACACCTGAGCAATACGCCTACATCCTCGCCGACTGCCGCGCCCGCGTGCTGTTCGTGTCGGAAGCCTTATGGCCTTTGTTGCGCGACGTGGCCGGCCGCATCGCGACGCTCGAACACGTCGTCGTCGTCGGCGCGAATGCCGACGGCCAATTGAAATTCTCCGACGAGATGGCAAGGGAATCCGATCACTTCGCCACCGTCGACACCCACCCCGAGGAGCCGGCGTTCTGGCTCTATTCGTCGGGATCGACCGGCATGCCGAAAGGCGTGCGGCATCTGCACGCCTCGCTGGCCGCGACCGCCGACACTTACGCCAGGCAGGTGCTCGGCATTCGCGAGGACGATATCTGCCTGTCGGCGGCAAAGCTGTTCTTCGCCTATGGTCTCGGCAACGCGCTGACGTTTCCGATGTCGGTCGGGGCCACCACGGTGCTCAACGCGGAGCGGCCGACGCCGGCGCGCATGTTCGACCTGATGCAGGCGTATCATCCGAGCATCTTCTTCGGCGTGCCGACGCTGTTCGCGGCGATGCTCAACGACGAGGCGTTGAAAAACGCCGGCGGCGGATCGCGGCTGCGGGTCTGCACCTCGGCCGGCGAGGCGCTGCCGGAATCGGTCGGCACGCATTGGCGCAAGCGTTTCAACGTCGACATTCTCGACGGCGTCGGCTCCACCGAACTCCTGCACATCTTCCTGTCGAATGCGCCGGGCGATGTGAAGTACGGCACCTCGGGGCGGCCGGTGCCGGGCTATCAGGTGCGGCTGGTGGATGAGAACGGCGACGATGTCGCCGATGGCGAGGTCGGCGAGCTGTTGGTCGATGCGCCGTCCGCCGGCGAGGGCTACTGGAATCAGCGCGGTAAATCGCGGCGCACCTTCGAGGGCAACTGGACCCGCACCGGCGACAAATACGTTCGCGACGCCGACGGCCGCTATACCTACTGCGGGCGCGCCGACGACATGTTCAAGGTGTCGGGCAACTGGGTGTCGCCGTTCGAGGTCGAGAGCGCGCTGATCACCCATCCGGCGGTCGCGGAAGCCGCCGTGGTGCCGGAGGAGGACGGCGAAGGTCTGCTCAAGCCGAAAGCCTTCGTGGTGCTGAAGCCGGGCGCGGTTACCGACGGCCTGCACGAGGCGTTGAAGGAGCACGTCAAGCACGCGGTGGGGCCATGGAAATATCCGCGCTGGATCGAGGTGGTGGACGCGCTGCCGAAAACCGCGACCGGAAAGATCCAGCGCTTCAAGCTGCGCGAGAAATCGTGATCCGCCGCCGTCACCATCACCGTCATTGCGAGCGAAGT
>JBDHSX010000179.1:0-7103 GCA_039808365.1 Xanthobacteraceae bacterium
ACCTTCACCATCTCCAACGGCGGCGTCTACGGCTCGCTGATGTCGACGCCGATCCTCAACGCGCCGCAGTCCGGCATCCTCGGCATGCACAAGATCCAGGAGCGGCCGATGGCGGTCGGCGGCAAGATCGAGATTCGCCCGATGATGTATCTGGCGCTGTCCTACGATCACCGCGTCATCGACGGCAAGGAAGCGGTCACCTTCCTGGTCCGCGTCAAGGAAAGCCTCGAAGACCCGGCCCGGCTGGTGCTCGACCTATGAGCGACGCGACGGCCAGGGATCGCGTCGCCGTCATCACCGGCGGCAGTCGCGGCATCGGCCGCGCCACCGCGCTCGCCGCCGCCAGACGCGGCTGGCGCGTGGTCATCGGTTACGTCAGCAACGAGAAGGCGGCGCGGGACACCGTCGCCGCCGTCGAGGCCGGCAATGGCAAGGCCCTGGCGGTGCGCTGCGATGTCGCCATCGAGGCCGACATTCTCGGCCTGTTCCGGGCGGCGGACGGTTTCGGCACCCTCGGCGCGCTGGTCAACAACGCCGGCATCGTCGGACAGACCGCGCGGGTCGAAACGCTCACGGCGGACCGCATCAACCACATGCTGCGCGTCAACGTCACCGGCAGCTTTCTCTGCGCCCGCGAGGCGGTGAAGCGGATGTCGACCAAGCACGGCGGCAAGGGCGGCGTCATCGTCAACCTGTCGTCGGTGGCCTCGACGCTCGGCTCGGCCAACACCTATGTCGATTACGCCGCCTCGAAAGGCGCGATCGACACCTTCACCGTCGGGCTCTCCAACGAGGTCGCGGCCGAGGGCATCCGCGTCGTCGGCATCCGGCCGGGCCTGATCGATACCGAAATTCACGCCAGCGGCGGCGAACCCGATCGCCACTTCCGTCTGGCGACCATGGTGCCGATGCAGCGCGTCGGCACCGCCGACGAGATCGCCAACGCCATCGTCTGGCTGATGTCGGATGAAGCGTCCTATGTCACCGGCGCCACCCTGACCGTTTCCGGCGGTCGCTGATCCCGCCCCTCCACCGACAGGATTGATATCATGGCCTCCTACGATCTCGTCGTCATCGGCGCCGGCCCCGGCGGTTACGTCTGCGCGATCCGCGCGGCGCAACTCGGCATGAAGGTCGCCATCGTCGAGAAGAACGCGACGCTCGGCGGCACCTGCCTCAATGTCGGCTGCATGCCGTCGAAGGCGCTGCTGCACGCCTCCGAACTGTTCGAGGAGGCCGCGCATTCCTTCGCCAAGATGGGCATCACGGTGAGCAAGCCGGCGCTCGACCTGCCGGCGATGATGTCGTTCAAGCAGGAAGGCATCGACGGCAACGTCAAGGGCGTCGAGTTCCTGATGAAGAAGAACAAGATCGACGTGCTGCGCGGCGCCGGCCGCGTGCTCGGCGCCGGGCGGGTCGAGGTCAGGGCCGCCGACGGCGCGGCGCAGGCGGTGGAGACGAAGAGCATCGTCATCGCCACCGGCTCCGACGTCGCCAGGCTGAAAGGCATCGAGATCGACGAGAAGCGCGTGGTGTCGTCCACCGGCGCGCTGGCGCTGGACAAGGTGCCGGGCAAGCTTTTGGTGGTCGGCGCCGGCGTCATCGGCCTCGAACTCGGCTCGGTGTGGCGGCGGCTCGGCGCGCAGGTGACGGTGGTGGAATTCCTCGACCGCATCCTGCCGGGCATGGACGGCGAGGTCGCCAAACAGTTCCAGCGCCTGTTGGAGCGGCAGGGTTTCGCTTTCAAGCTCGGCGCCAAGGTGACCGGAATCGACAGCAGCGGCGCGACCCTGAAGGCGACCATCGAGCCCGCCGCCGGCGGCGCGGCGGAAACATTGGAGGCCGACGTGGTGCTGGTCGCCATCGGCCGCGCCCCGCACACCGAGGGGCTGGGCCTCAAGGAGGCCGGCGTCGCGCTCGACAATCGCGGCCGTATCGAGATCGACCATCATTTCGCCACCAGCGTGCCGGGCATCTACGCCATCGGCGACGTGGTGCGCGGGCCGATGCTGGCGCACAAGGCCGAGGACGAAGGCGTCGCGGTGGCCGAGATGCTCGCCGGACAGGCCGGGCATGTGAATTACGACGTCATTCCCGGCGTGGTCTACACCACGCCCGAGGTCGCCAGCGTCGGCAAGACCGAGGAAGACCTCAAGCAGGCCGGCGTCGCCTATAATGTCGGCAAGTTCCCGTTCACCGCCAACGGCCGCTCCAAGGTCAACCAGACCACCGACGGTTTCGTGAAGATCCTGGCCGACGCCAAGACCGACCGCGTGCTGGGCTGCCACATCATCGGCCGCGAGGCCGGCGAGATGATCCACGAAGCTTGCGTGCTGATGGAGTTCGGCGGCTCCGCCGAGGATCTGGCGCGGACCTGCCACGCCCACCCGACCCGGTCGGAGGCGATCAAGGAAGCCGCGCTTGCGGTGGCCAAACGCGCCATCCATATGTAACCCGGCTCCGGCGCTCCGCCGGAGAGGAGTGCTTAACGTCGATGCGCCGCTGGCTGCGACCCCTGTGGGTGTTGCTCGCGCTGATCTTCCTGATCGAGGCGTGGCTGTGGGACCATCTCCAGCCCGTGGTGGCGCGGGTGGTGGCATGGATTCCGCTGCATGCGATCAAGGCGTGGATCGCCGAGGCGATCCGGCATTTGTCGCCGCCGCTGACGCTGATCGTGTTCGCCGTGCCGTTCATCGTGCTGGCGCCGGTCGGACTGCTGGAAGGCTGGCTGCTGGCCCACAAGTCCTTTATCGCCGCGGCGGCGGTGATGGTCGCGCACAAGGTCATCGGCGTCGGCCTGATCGCCTTCGTGTTCGACGTCACGCGCGACAAGCTTTTGCAGATGCCGTGGTTCCGCCGGCTCTATGATTTCGTCATCGATCTTCGCGCCAGGGCGCACGCGCTGGTCGCGCCGATCATGGCGCGGATCAAGGCGGTGATGGCGCGGCTGCGCGTCAACTCGGCGGCGCGCTGGCTCCGCATGGTCCGGCGCCTCCGCCGCCGCGCGCAGTCGGCGCGGTAATAGCCGCGCTACATCAGATGCACCGCCTGCGGCGCGAACAGGCCGATGGCGGTGAAGGCGATGCCGGCCAGCATCAGGAGGCCCGCGCCCCAGCCCAGCCACATCGCGCCGGCGATGATGGCGGCCGACGCCAGCACGATGGCGATCTGGAACGCGGCGGAAGCCAGTTCGAAATGGTGATATTTCGCCATCGCCAGATCGCGGGCGTGTTCGGCGTGCTTGGCGCGCTCGGCGAGTTGCTTGCGGCCCTCGCCGCTCTCCGGATCATCGTCGTAGCGCGCCGCGATCTCCCGCCAGCCTTCGACGCGCTTCATCAGCGCCGCCCTCACGGCCGGATCGGCGGTGGCTTCGGCTTGCGCCTGAAGCTGTTCGGCGGCGGTCTTCACCGTGGTCAGGCGAATGCTCTTGGCCTGAAAGAACGCCCACAGATTGGCGGAGGCGACGTTCTCGCTGATCGAGTCGGTCTGCGCGCCCTTGCCCAGCGTTTCCGACAGCGCCAGGCACAAGGCGATGACGGCAATCAGCAACGCGATCTTCTTGTTCGAGCCGGACGCATGTTCGGCGTGCTCGGCGTGTTCCATGCTTTCGTGGGCGCTCATCGGCGTTTCCTTTGATGAAAGGGCGCGCACGATCGATCCGGGCGCCCCGCTTTCGCAAGAGGGACGGCCAGGGGGCCACGCGAAATATTTTCGTTGTGATCGGAAATCCGCAGCCCGCCATGGCGCCGGTCAGGCGCGCGGATGCGCGGTCCGGTAGACTTCCAGCAGGCGTTCGGTGTCGATGCCGGTATAGATCTGGGTGGTCGAGAGCGAGGCGTGGCCGAGCAATTCCTGGATCGCCCGCAGGTCGCCGCCACGCCCCAGCAGATGGGTGGCGAAGGAATGGCGCAGCGCGTGCGGGGTGGCGCTGTCGGGCAGGCCGAGGCCGCCGCGCAGCCGCGCCATCGTTAGTTGAATAATGCGCGGGCTCAAGGGTCCGCCGCGCGCGCCGACGAAGATCGGGCCGTCCGCCGGCAGCGGATGCGGGCACATCGCGACATAGTCGGCGATCAGCGCCAGCACGTTTTGCAGCACCGGCACCATGCGGGTCTTGTTGCCCTTGCCGAGCACGGTGATTGTGTCGCCCCGGCCGGGCTGCGGCACGTCGCGCTTCTTCAGCCCCAACGCCTCGGAGATGCGCAGGCCGGAGCCGTAAAGCAGCGCCATCACCGCGGCGTCGCGCGCCAATATCCATTGCTCGCGGTCCTCGCCGGCGCGGATGTCGGCGTCGGCCAATTGCCTGGCGGCGGTGACGGCGATCGGCTTCGGCAGGCTCTTGCCGATCTTCGGCGCGCGGATCGCCGCCAGCGCGCCGACCTTGCCGCGCCCCTCGCGCTCAAGGAAGCGGCCGAACGAGCGCAGCCCCGCCAGCGCCCGCATCAGGGAGCGGCTGCCGATCGCGTCGGCGCGCCGCGCCGCCATGAAGGCGCGGATGTCGCTGGCTTCCAGCGCGGCGAAATGCGCGAGCCGCACCTGCTCGCCGCGATGTTCGGCCAGAAAGGTCAGGAACTGGCGCAGGTCGCGCGCGTAAGCCTCCTGCGTCTTCGGTGACAGCCGCCGCTCGGCGCGCAGATAGGCTTGCCAATGCACCGCTTCCGCGAGCAGGCGCGGTTCGGCGCAGGCGAGTTCGAACAGGGCTGGGTCGGCGGCTGGTTTCACCATAGTCTGCGGCCTCGAATCGTTGTCACTATATCGCCTGAGCAGTCTTGATCTTTCGCTAATCGCCGCCGCATGGACCCCGCATCGCCCCAGCAACCGCCATCAGGCCCGCGCGTCGTCGACGTGCTGGTGCCGGTGGCGCTCGACCGCGCCTATTCCTATCGCGTGCCGCGCGGGCTCGATCTGCAACCCGGCGACGTGGTCAGCGTTCCGCTCGGCGCGCGCGAGGTGACGGCGGTGGTGTGGGCCGACAATCCCGCCCCCGACCCGCGCCTGCACAACCGCCTCAAGGACGTGGCTTCGAAGATCGAGGTGCCGCCGCTGCGCGCCGAGCTGCGCGCGCTGGTGGACTGGATCGCCAACTACACGCTGTCGCCGCGCGGCATGGTGCTGCGGATGTGCCTGCGGATGGGCGAGCACCTCGGGCCCGAGCGCGTGCGGCCCGGCGTGCGGCTGACGGGGCCGCCGCCGCAAAGACTGACGAGCGCGCGGCAGCGGGTGATCGCGTCTCTGGCGGACGGCCTCCTGCACGGCAAATCGGACCTGGCGCGCGAGGCCGGCGTCAGCGTCGGCGTCATCGACGGGCTGGTCGATGAGGGTACGCTCACGGTCGAGCCGCTGCCGAAGCCGCCCGCGCCGCCCCTGCCCGACCCGGATTTCGCCAAGCCGGATTTCTCGCCCGATCAGGATACGGCCGCCGCGGAGTTGCGCGCCATCGTCGCGCGCGGCGCGTTTCAGGTGGCGCTGCTCGACGGCGTCACCGGCTCCGGCAAGACGGAAGTCTATTTCGAGGCGGTGGCGGAAACGGTGACGCGCGGCCGGCAGGTGCTGATCCTGATGCCGGAGATCGCGCTGACCGGGCAGTTCCTCGACCGCTTCGCGCAGCGCTTCGGCGCGCGGCCGATCGAGTGGCACTCCGAGTTGTCGCCACGCACGCGCGCCCGCAACTGGGCGGCGGTCGCGGCGGGCGAGGCGCGCGTCGTGGTCGGCGCGCGCTCGGCGCTGTTCCTGCCCTATGCCGACCTCGGCCTGATCGTCGTCGATGAAGAACACGATCAGGCCTACAAGCAGGGCGACGGCGTGCATTACCACGCCCGCGACATGGCGGTGGTGCGCGCGCATATCGCCAAAATTCCCGTCGTGCTGGCGTCGGCGACGCCGTCGGTCGAAACCGAGGTCAACGCCCGCAAGGGCCGCTATACGCGGGTGCCGCTGCCGTCGCGCTTCGGCGGTCAACACATGCCGCAGATCGAGACCATCGACCTGCGCCGCGCGCCGCCGCCGCGCGGCCGCTTCATCTCGCCGCCGCTGGCGGAAGCCATCCAGCACGCGGTGGAGCGGCGCGAGCAGGCGCTGTTGTTTCTCAACCGGCGCGGCTATGCGCCGCTGACCCTGTGCCGCGCCTGCGGCCACCGCTTCTCCTGCAACATCTGCGATGCGTGGCTGGTCGATCACCGCTTCCGCCAGCGGCTGGTGTGCCATCATTGCGGCTTCTCGATTCCGCGCCCGCGCCAGTGCCCGCATTGCGGCGCGGAGGATTCGCTCGCCGCCATCGGCCCCGGCGTCGAACGCTTGCAGGAGGAAGCCGCCCACCTGTTTCCCGCGGCGCGGACCATGGTGCTGTCCAGCGATCTCGTCACCTCGGTCGAGACCATGCGCGCGGAATTGAGCGAGATCGCCGAGGGTCGCGTCGATCTCATCATCGGCACGCAACTGGTGGCGAAGGGCCACAACTTTCCGCGCCTCAATCTGGTCGGCGTGGTCGATGCCGACCTCGGTTTGAACAACGGCGATCCGCGCGCGGCGGAGCGCACCTTTCAACTGCTCAACCAGGTGATCGGCCGCGCCGGACGCGAGCAGGGGCGCGGCGTCGGTTACCTGCAGACCTATCAGCCGGAGCATCCGGTGATGAAGGCGCTGGCGGCCGCCGACCGGGAGGCGTTCTACGACACCGAGATCGAACTGCGCGAGCGCACGCTGTATCCGCCGTTCGGGCGGCTGGCGAGCCTGATCGTCTCGGCCGGCGATCGTCCGACAGCGGAAGGTTTCGCGCGCAAACTCGCGTCCGTCGCGCCGCGCAACGAGGCGGTGCAGGTGCTCGGCCCCGCCGAGGCGCCGCTCGCGGTGGTGAAGGGGCGTTATCGGTTTCGCCTGCTGGTGAAGTCGGCGCGCGGCGTCGACCTGTCGGGCTATCTGCGCGAATGGCTGGCAGTGGCGCCGAAGACCACCGGCAATCTCAAGCTGGAAGTCGACGTCGATCCGCAGAGTTTTTTGTAGTCGCCGTCATTTCTATCCATCGTCGTTGCGAGGAGCGAAGCGACGAAGCAATCCAGCATCGTCAAAGAAAGACTGGATTGCTTCGCTTCGCTCGCAATGACGAACTG
>JBDHSX010000180.1:0-6973 GCA_039808365.1 Xanthobacteraceae bacterium
CCCAGCGCGATGCGGTAATCGAGCAGATACGGCTCGACGAACGACAGCGAGTAGCCGCGCGCGTACTGGCCGTACTGCACCGACGCCTTGGCGAACAGACCGCGCCCGAGGAAGTTGCGCTCGGAGACGGACACCTCGCCCATCGCGCCGTCGGTGGTCGAATAGCCGCCGGACACCGAGAAGTCGCCGGTCGACTTCTCCTCCAGCGCGACCACGACGATGACGCGGTCGCTGGACGATCCCGGCTCGGTGGAGACCTTCACCGACTTGAAGAAATCGAGATTCTTCAGCCGGCGCTCGGCGCGATCCACCAGGGCGCGGTTGTAGGCGTCGCCCTCGGAAATATCGAATTCGCGACGAATGACGTAGTCGCGGGTGCGGGTGTTGCCGCGCACGTCGATGCGTTCGATGTAGGTGCGCGGACCTTCGTCGATGGCGAAGGTGATCGCCACGGTGTGATTCTCGAAATTGCGTTCGCCGCGCGGCCGGACCACCGCGAAGGCGTAGCCGCGACGCGAGGTCTCGATCTGCATTTCCTCGACGGACTTCTCCAGCGCCTCGGCGTTATAGATGCTGCCGACATTGACGCGGGACCAGCTTCGCAGGGAATCGCCGTTCAACGTCGGAATGGTCGACTGGAAATTGACCGAACCGACCCGGTACTGCTGGCCTTCCTCGATCTTGAAGGTGACCAGGAAGCCCTTCTTGTCCGGATCATATTCCGTCAACGCGGCCACCACCTGCACGTCGGCGAAGCCGTTCTTCAGGTAGAAGCGGCGAATCAGATCGCGGTCGGCCTCGACCCGATCCGGATCGTAGACGTCGCCCGAGGACAGGAAGCTCAGCCAGTTGGTTTCGCGGGTCTTGATGACGTCCTTGAGACGATAGGAGGAGAATGCCTTGTTGCCGATGAATTCGATGGACCTGACGCCGGTCTTCTGGCCTTCGCTGATGACGAACACCAGATCGACGCGGTTGTTCGGCTGCTGGATCATCTGCGGATCGACGCGCACGTCGTAGCGCCCGGCGTGCCGGTAGATTTCGGTGATGCGCAGCGCATCCGCCTGCACCATCGGGCGCGACAGCGTGCCGCGCGGCTTGCTCTGCACTTCGGCCGAGAGCTGCTCGTCCTTGATCTTCTTGTTGCCTTCGAAGGCGACGCGGTTGATGACCGGATTCTCGACCACCGAGACGACCAGTCGGCCGCCGGCGTGATTGATCTTGACGTCCTCGAACAGGCCGGTGGCGATCAGCGCCTTGAGGCCATCGTCGATCACGCCCTGATCCAGCCGGCCGCTGGGCCCGGTCTTGAAATAGGACCGGATGGTTGCCGCTTCGATGCGCTGGTTGCCCTGAACCACGATGGAGGACGCCGTCTGGGCTGTCGCGGCCGAGGACACCATCACGGTTCCCATCGTCGTCGCGACCGGCATGGCAATCATGACCAAGGCAGCAAGGAAACCGCCCCGTAGAACTCGCATTCCAACCTTCATGCGCCGTGCGCCCTTATTCTTTATTCCAGTGTTCAGCCCGATCCCCCGGAACACCGGCAGACTCTTTCGCAATGCCTCGCTTGTAGCCAATTTTCCCCGCATCGCAAACGCTCTTTCGCAAAGCAATTTCAATTTCAATCCAAGACGTTGCCCAATAGTCACGCCCTCGGAGACTTACGAGGCCGCAAAATGCAAAATGTCGTTGTAGGTGGCGAATACCATCAGCATCAGCACCAGACCCAGCCCGATCCGGAATCCCATTTCCTGGGCCCGTTCCGACAGTGGCCGTCCGCGTATCCCCTCAATCGCATAGAACAAAAGGTGCCCGCCATCGAGCAGGGGCACCGGAAACAGGTTCAACAGGCCGATCGACACCGAGAGCACCGCCGTCAGGTGAATCAGCGCCGCGAGGCCGATGGTCGCCACCTGCCCCGAAATCTGGGCGATGCGCAGCGGTCCGCCGACCTGATCCGCGGCTTCGCGGCCGACGAAGACGCCGCCGATATAGGCCAGCGTGCGGTCGATGACGAACCAGGTTTCCTTGACGCCGAGCCACAGCCCGGTCGCCGGATCGACCCGCTCGGTCAGAATGTCGCCGGCCGCGTTGGAGCGCGTGATGCCGAGCACCCCCAGTTTATGGACATTGCCGAAATTATCTTTGATTTCCTTGAGTTCCGGGGTGGCTTGCAACGTCACCGAGGCATCGCCGCGCCTCACCGTGAAAGTGAGCTTCTGGCCGGCCTCGGTGCTGACCATCCGCTGCATCTCGGCGAAATTGCCGATCGCGGTGCCGTTGATGGCGGTGACGAGGTCGCCGGATTTGAAGCCGGCGGCGGCGGCGGCGCTGCCCTCCATCACCTTGTCGACCCGGGCGGTGGCGTTCGGCCGGCCGTAAAACGTGAACAGCCCGGCGAAGATCAGGACCGCCAGAATGAAATTGGCGATCGGTCCGGCGGCGACGATGGCGGCGCGCGGGCCGAGCTTCTTGTGATGGAAACTGCCCTCGCGCTCTTCCGCCGTCATGGCCGCGAGCTTGGTGTTGTCCGGCGTGCTGGCTTCGCTCTCGTCGCCGAAAAAGCGGACATAGCCGCCGAGCGGGATCGCCGACAGCTTCCAGCGGGTGCCGCGCCGGTCGTTGAAGCCGGCCAGCTCCGGACCGAAGCCCAGGGAAAACGTCAGCACCCTGACGCCGGCCCAGCGCGCCACCAGGAAGTGGCCGAGTTCGTGAAAGAAGACAACGATGGTCAGGACGAACAGGAAGGGAATGATGTAACCGATCACGCCATGGCTCAACGCATTGAAGCCATGGAGAAAAAACTCTGACATGAAAATTCCCTCACCTGAGGTCGCAAGCGCGATGCCGCGCGGCCCAACCTCACCCCGAAACGCCTAGGATGCCTTTGCGGCAATTTGAGGCAAGAGCGAGGCCGCGAGATGTCTCGCATCATGGTCAACGGCGATGGCGTCGTCGGCCGAGGTCAGCTTCGCCAGATGGCCGCCGCGAATCCACTGCGCCAGCGTCGCCTCGACCAGCCGGGCAATGGCGCCGAAGCGGATTTTCCTGGCGATGAACGCCGCCACCGCGATCTCGTTGGCGGCGTTGAAGACGGTGGTCGCCCCCTGCCCGGTCCGCAGCGCCTCGAACGCCAGCCGCAGGCCGGGAAACCGCTCGAAATCCGGCGTCTCGAAGGTCAGTTGACCGATCTTGGCGAGATCGAGCCGCACCGACGGCCCACTGATGCGCTCGGGCCAGCCGAGGCAATGGGCGATCGGAATCCGCATGTCGGGCGTGCCGAGTTGCGCCACCACCGAGCGGTCGGCGAATTCGACCAGGCCATGGATGATCGACTGCGGATGCACCAGCACGTCGATCTGGTCGGGGTCGAGCGCGAACAGATAGGCCGCCTCGATCACCTCCAGACCCTTGTTCATCATCGAGGCCGAATCGATGGTGATCTTCTGTCCCATGCTCCAGTTGGGATGTTTCAGCGCCTGCTCCAGCGTGGCCTGCTCGATGTCGGGCGCGGCCCAGGTGCGGAACGGCCCCCCGGACGCGGTGATGATCACCCGCGTCAACTCGGCGCGATTGCCGGAGGAGAGCGCCTGAAACAGGGCGTTGTGCTCGGAGTCCGCCGGCAGGATGCAAGCGCCGGCATTAACCGCGCGCTGCATGAACAGATCGCCGGCGCACACCAGGCATTCCTTGTTGGCGAGCGCGATGGTGGCGCCGCGATCGACCGCCGCCAGGGCGGGCTTCAGCCCGGCCGCGCCGCTGACCGCCGCCATCAGCCAGTCGGCCGGGCGCGCCGCCGCCTCGATGATCGCGCTCTCGCCGGCGCCGCAGGCGATGCCGGTGCCGGCCAGCGCCGCCTTCAGCTCGTCGAGGCGCGCCGGATCGGCGATGGCGGCGAAGCGCGCGTTGAACTCGCGCGCCAGCTTGGCCAGGCCCTCCACGTTGCTGTGCGCGGTCAGCGCCTCGACGCGATAGCGCTCCGGGGCCAGCCGCAACAGGTCCATGGTGCTGTCGCCGATCGAGCCGGTGGCGCCGAGCACCGTGACGGCGCGCGGGCCGTTGCCGGCCGGCCGGTTGTTCCTCAGCGGGACTGCGCTCATTCGATCACCACATCATCAGGCCGCGACCGGCGGCATCCCAACCCGCACGCAATACGCCGATCCCGGCGGCCATGACAATGGCCGCGACGAAACCGTCGAGCCGGTCGAGCAGGCCGCCATGGCCGGGAATGACATTGCTGGAGTCCTTGACCCCGAAATGCCGCTTCACGGCGGATTCGAACAGGTCGCCGAGTTGTGACACCACCGACAGCACCGCCCCGAGCAGCAGCAGCGGCAGCATCCGGCCGAATCCCGCGGCGGCGAACCCCGCCGCCACCGCGAGGCTGCCGGCAAACCCGCCGATGGCGCCCGCCCAGGTCTTTTTCGGGCTGACGCGCACCCACAATTTCGGCCCGCCGATGCCGCGACCGGCGAAATAGCCGCCGATATCGGTGGCCCAGACGATCAGCAGCACGAACAACAGCGCGGTGAAGCCCGATTGCGGATCGGCGCGCACCAGCACCGCGCCGAACAGCGCGGCGGCGGCGTAAACAAGTCCCGCGCCCGCCCAGACGCGATTGACGCGGGCCAATCCCGCGACGGCGACGAGCCCGGCCGCGATGGCCAGCAGCGCCGTCCCCGGCAGCCGGAAAGCCAGCGCCGCGCCGGCGACGGCCAGCGGCGCAATTCCCGCCGCGACGACCGGCTTGCTTGTCGCCTGCGTCACGAACAGCCATTCGGCGTACATGCCGGCGGCCGCCAGCGTCGCCAGCGCGATCCACCACCCGCCGCCGAAATAGGCGACGGCGAGGGTCAGCGGCGCCAGCACCACGCCCGCCAGCACCCGCAGCGTCAGATTACTGGAACCGGGCACGGCATCCCCGGCGGGCGGCGCGGGTCGCTCCGTCACGCGCGACCCGATCCGGCCTTGCCGGCAAGGCCGCCGAAACGGCGTTCGCGCTTGGCGTATTCGGCGATCGCCTCCTCCAGCGCCGCCTTGTCGAAGTCGGGCCAGTGCAGCGGCGCGAACACCAGTTCGCTATAGGCCGCCTGCCACATCAGGAAGTTCGACAGCCGCTGCTCGCCCGAGGTGCGGATGATGAGGTCGGGGTCCGGCAGGTCCGACGTATCGAGATAATCCGAGATCGCGCGCTCGTCGATGCTGGACGGATCGCGCTTGCCCTCGGCGACCTCGCGCGCCAGCCGCTGCGCGGCGTTGGCGATTTCCTGCCGCGAGCCGTAATTGAACGCCACCGTCAGGTTGAGCCGCACATTGTCGCGCGTCAGATCCTCGGCCTCGTCGAGCAGCGCCACGATATCGGGCTCCAACCCAAAGCGCTCGCCGATCACCCGGACGCGGACGCCGTCGCGATGCAGCGTGGCGAGATCGTTGCGGATGAAACGGCGCAGCAGGCCGAACAGATCGCCGATTTCGCTCGCCGGCCGCGACCAGTTCTCCGAACTGAACGAGAAGATCGTCAGGTAGCGGATTCCCAGTTCAGGCGCGGCGCGCACCACGCGCCGCAGCGCCTCGACGCCGCGGCGATGGCCCTCCGCGCGGGGCAGGCCGCGCGAGGCGGCCCAGCGTCCGTTGCCGTCCATGATGATCGCAACATGCTCCGGCGCGCCGGAGCGATCCGGTCCCTCGGTCAAGGGCATTGCGACATTCGACATCGGCGGGTTCTCGATGGGGTTCCTGGGCGCGCGGCCTTGAGATCCTTAGAGGTTAGACGGTGAGGATTTCCTTTTCCTTGCCGGCCAGCATCTGGTCGATTTCCGCGATCACGCTGTCGGTGGCCTTCTGCACATCGCTCGCGAGGCGCTTCTCGTCATCCTCGGAAATCTCGCTGCCCTTTTCGAGCTTCTTGAGCGTGTCGAGGCCGTCGCGGCGAACGTGGCGCACCGCGACCTTGGCGGCCTCGGCGTATTTGTGCGCGACTTTTACCAGTTCCTTGCGGCGCTCCTGGTTCAGTTCGGGAATGCGCAGCCGCAGCACCTGCCCTTCGGTCGCCGGCGAAAGGCCGAGATTGGAATCGACGATCGCCTTCTCGACCGCCTTGACCATCGACTTGTCCCAGACCTGCACTGACAACAGCCGCGGCTCCGGCACGCTGACGGTGGCGAGCTGATTAAGCGGCATGTGGCTGCCATAGGCCTCGACCTGCACCGGCTCCAGCATTGAGGCCGACGCGCGCCCGGTGCGCAACCCGCCCAGTTCGTGCTTGAGCGACTGGGTCGCACCCTGCATGCGCCGTTTCAATTCGTTGATGTCGAAACTTCCGGACGGCATACCGCTCTCCTTATTGAAATCGCAGGCTTATTCTTGAGAAGTCCTGTTCCGAAACGCGATCCGGCATTGCCTTGCCCGGCCCGTCGTATCACCCGCCGACGATGGTGCCGTAACCCGTTCCGCCGAGAATCGCCCCGATCGATCCCGCCTCCACGATGGAAAACACGATGATAGGCAGCGACGTTTCGCGGGCAAGGGCGAATGCGGTGGCGTCCATCACCTTATAGCCGCCTTCGAGCGCCTGCGAGTGGGTCAGGCGGTCAAACCGCTTGGCGGTCGGGTCGTGCTTGGGATCGGCGCTGTAGACGCCGTCGACATTGGTGGCCTTGAGCACCGCCTCGGCGCCGATCTCGCCGGCGCGCAGCACGGCGGTGGTGTCGGTGGTGAAGAACGGGTTGCCGGTGCCCGCGGCCAGCAGCACGATCTTGCCCTCGGCCAGATAACGGTGCGCGACGCCGCGGGTGAACAGTTCGCAGACCTGCGGCATCACCAGCGCCGACAGCGTGCGCGCCGGCTGGCCGCGCCGTTCCAGCGCGGCTTCCAGCGCCAGGCAGTTCATGACGGTGGCGAGCATGCCCATGGTGTCGCCGGTCGGGCGCGACACGCCGCGCGACGACACCTCGACGCCGCGAAAGAT
>JBDHSX010000181.1:0-6937 GCA_039808365.1 Xanthobacteraceae bacterium
TACATCGCCCTCACGCTCGGCGTGCTTGGTATCGTAGGCGGCTTGCATCCTGATCCAGATGCCGGGATCGTCTTCAAACAGCTTGCCTAGGCGGACGGCAATGGCCGCGTCTGGTTGAGGATGTCATAGAGCGTCTGTTGAGAGATGCCGAGCGGGCGAGCAATGCCCGGTTGCGAAACGGCCTCCGGCAGGGGAGCTACCGGAGGCCGCGTGGTGCGCGGCGTTGCGCCGAGGTTGGCGACGCCGCGTGGGAGCTGGGGAAATCGGGTCAGAACGGCAGCAGCACGTCGAGCACCTGCTGGCCGTAGCGCGGCTGCTGCACGTCGGTGATCTGGCCGCGGCCGCCATAGGCGATGCGGGCCTGGGCGATCTTGCTGGAGTCGATGGTGTTGTCGCTCTGAATGTCCTCCGGGCGGACGATGCCGGCGACCACCAGCTCGCGCACCTCGAAATTGACGCGGACTTCCTGCTTGCCCTCGACCACGAGATTGCCGTTGGGCAACAGTTGCGTGACCACGGCGGCGACGCTGGTTTGCAGGTTTTCCTGGCGCTGCACCGAGCCCTTGCCGTCGCTCGACGAGGTCGAGTCGGCGGTCAGCACCCGGCCCGGCAGCACATCGGCGGCCTTGCCGGTCAGGAGCTTGCTGCCGATGAAGTCGGAGACGCCGGTGTCTTCCTTGTTGGTGCGGCTGCGCTGGGTCTCGTTGGCGATGTTGGCCTTGTCGGTGAAGTTCACCGTCACGGTGAGGATGTCGCCGACCTGATGCGCGCGCTGGTCCTTGAAGAACGCCCGCGAGCCGTTGCGCCACAGCGAGTTGGCGGCGTAGGCGGCGGGCTCCGGCTTCGGCATCGGCATCTGCACCGGCTTGTAGCCCGGCTGCGCCGTCGGGTTCTCGATCGAGGTCAGCGCCGGCTTCTCGCCGATCGCCGCCAGGCGGTCGATCGAGGAGCAGCCGCCGGCGAGGAACGCGGTCGCGAGCATGGCGACGGTGAGAAGAACGCGGTTGCGAAACTGTGACATCAACGTTGCTCGGCGGTTCGAGGATCGGGCGAGGCCGTGTTGGCGGCGACCGCGACGGGCGCGGCGAGGCCGGCGGTGGCGACGGGCTGGGGCGCGCCGACGACGACCTGATTGCGGCCGACGACGGTGCCGGAAAACGTGCGCTTGGATTGCAGGTTCATGACGCTGACGGCGTCGCCCTCGGCGCCGTTCTCCAGCGCCTTGCCGCGGATCGTCAGCGTGATGCCGGCGGTCTGATAGACGATGGTCACCGCCTGATCGCGCTGCACCAGGTCGGGCTTGGCCAGATCCGACTGGCGCAAAGCCTCGCCCTGCCGCAACTGCCGCCGCGCCTGCATGCCGATCACCTGCGTGCTCACCGCGACGTCGCGGCCGACTTCGGCGCGGGGCCGCCGCTCGATCGCGACGTCGGAGGCCTTGATGATCTCGTTGCGGTCGACGGCGCGCGTCAGCACCACCGCCGCGACGGTGTCGACCGCCGTGCCGGTGAAGCGCAGCCGGGCCGGCGTCGCGCCGGTGCTGTTGGCGATGTCGAAGACGGTGTCGAAGCGGCCGTTGCGCGGATCGAAGCGGACCGCGACCGGATGCAGCGCGCCGGTGTTGGCGATATCGAGCCGCACCGGCTCGACGCCGCGGTCGAAGCTCAGCTCGATGTCGCCGGCCGCGCCCAGTCCGTTGCGGTGCGCCAGCGCGCGGGCGACGCTGTGCTCGATCTCCTTCACGTCGATGGTGCGCGCGAGCCGGGTCACCGCGACCTCGCGCAAATCCCTGGTGTCGACCCCGATCACCTGATGCGCGCGCAGCCGGGCGAGCACCTCGGCGGCCGGCAGCTTGCCGGTGGTGCCGGGGTCGGGCGCGCGATAGATGGCGATGGCGGCGGCGCTGCCGGCGTTGTCAACCATGTCGCCGATCCGGACGATGTCGGCGGTCACGGTGACGTCGGCGCGCAGCGTCGGAACCGTGGTGGATTGCGCCAGCGCGGCGAGCGGCGTGGCGAGCAGCATAAGCGAGGCGAGCAGGGGGCGGATCATCATCACGACGTTTCTTTGTCTGAGCATGATCTTGTCCGAAAACCGGTGGCCACTTTTCGGAATCATGCTTTAGCGGAACATATTCGAAGTGGATTGCAGCATCTGGTCGGCGGCGCTGATGACCTTGGCGTTCATCTCGTAGGCGCGTTGCGCGGCGATCAGGTCGGAGATTTCCGACACCGCCTCGACATTGGCCTGTTCGAGATTGCGCTGCTGCATGTCGCCGTAGCCGTCGAGCGTGGCGACGCCGTCCTGCGGCGGACCGGACGCCGGCGTCTCGGTGAACAGGTTGTCGCCGATCGGCTGCAGGCCGGTCTTGTTCATGAAGCGGGTGAGGCCGATCTGGCCGAGAATGGTCGGCGTGGTCGAGCCCGGCACCGTCACCGACACCTGGCCCTGGGTGTTGATGGTGAGACCGGAGGAGTTCTGCGGCACGGTGATGGTGGGTTGCAGCAGGTTGCCCTGGGCGTTGACGATGCGGCCCTGCTGGTCGGTGGTGAACGAGCCGTCGCGGGTATAGGCGAAGCTGCCGTCCGGCATCTGGATCTTGAAAAAGCCCTCGCCGCGCACCGCGATGTCGAGATCGTTGCCGGTGGGCGACAGCGTGCCCTGTCCCATCAGGCGCGGCGTGCCGACGGTCTTGACGCCGCCGCCGATGTCGATGCCGACCGGCAGGATGGTGCCCTGGTCCGACGCCTGTGCGCCGACGCGGCGGACATGGTCGTAGATCAGATCCTGAAACGCCGCGCGCTGCTTCTTGTAGCCGGTGGTGCGCATGTTGGCGATGTTGTTGGAAATCACCTGGACGTTGAGTTCCTGGGCGGCCATGCCGGTCGCGGCGGTGTAGAGAGCGCGCATCGGTCGGTTTCCTTTTGCCTCAGGCCGGAACGTCGGCGAGTTTTTCAATCGCGGTGCGGCGCAGGTCGCTCTGCTGCTGGAGTAGCGCGGAGATCTGCGTGTAGGCGCGGCTCACCGCGATCATGCGGCTCATCTCGACCACGGCGTTGACGTTGGATTTCTCGATGAAACCCTGCTGCACCCGCGCGGTGGTGTCGGCCTGCGGCGCCGCGCCGTTGGCGGAAAACAGGTTGGCGCCTTCCTTCAGGAGCTTCTGCGGGTTGGCGAACTTCACCAGCCGCAGCTTGCCGCGCACCGAATCGACGCGGGTGTTGGCGCCTTCGGTCACGGTGATGGTGCCGTCGGCGGAAATGGTGATGTCGTGGTCGGTCTGCTGCATCTGGATCGGGCCGTTGGCGCCCATCACCGCGAAGCCGCCCGAGTTGACCAACTGGCCGTTGGCATTGACGCGAAAACCGCCGTCGCGGCTGTAGCGTTCGCCGCCGGGGGTCTGCACCACGAAAAAGGCGTTGCCGTCGATGGCGACGTCGAGCGGGTTCTTGGTTTCCTGGGTCGGCCCTTGCGCGAAGTCGTGAAAGGTGGCGCGATCCCGCACGTAGCTGAGGCGACGGTCGCGGCCGATGAAATTGTCCTGATGCGCCGTCGGCATCAGGAATTCCTCGAACAGCGACTGGTCGGCCTTGAAGCCATTGGTGTTGACGTTGGCCACGTTGTTGGCGACGACGTCGATCTGGCGCTCCAGCGCGACCTGCCGCGACAACCCGATGAGGAGGGTGTTCTCCATCGGTCATTCTCCCCTGGTGCGATCAGGGGGCCTCTCCCAAGGCTGGCCCTGATCCGTGATCCGCGGGCTCTCCCAAACCGGCGGCTCGCCATCATTCAAGCGAAACCCGTGCCAGTTTTGGAACTGCTGTTGATTCAATGGGTTGGCGTCGAGGAGGGGCGGCCGGGAGGTCGGCAATAACCGTTCATTGACCATATCGGCCGGCAAAAAATTCCCAGTTGAGGAACAAAAGAAAGATTCCGTTAACCATTGCAACCTTAGCGTTTGGAGCGAGGCGGGGCGGGGCAATGGCGGACACCGAACGAAACGACGATGGCGCGGCGGCGCAAGCCGCACCGGCTCCGAAGGGCAAGCGCAAGCTCGTCATCATCGCGGCCGCTGTTCTGCTGCTGTGCGGCGCGGGCGGCGGCTGGTTCTTCTTCTTCAATCATCACGGCGAGGAGAAGCGCGTCGAGGCCAAGGCGCCGAACCCGCCGGTCTTCGTCGAGGTGCCGGACATTCTGGTCAACCTCGCCGCCTTGCCGGGGGAGCGGGCGCAGTACCTCAAGCTCAAGGTGGTGCTTGAGGTGAAGGACGAGCCGCTGGTCGAGAAGATCAAGCCGACCATGCCGCGCCTCACCGACATCTTCCAGACCTACTTGCGCGAGTTGCGCGTCGCCGATCTCAGCGGCTCCGCCGGCCTGTTCCGGCTCAAGGAGGAACTGACCCGGCGCGTCAACGCCGTGATCGCGCCGGGGCACGTCGACGCCGTGCTGTTCAAGGAAGTCGTGGTGCAATGAGCGGGCGAGCGGGTTGAGACGAGCTTCGGATTCGGGACATCAGCGCCATGGCGGGTAACGACCAGCTCACCAAGGAGGCGGCGGCGGCGCAAGGGACGGCCGACGACGCCCTCACCGACATCATGGCGGCGCAGTGGGCCGCCATGGTCGAGGACGATGGCCGCCACGCGGCCGCCGGCAAGAACGGCAGCGAACGGGTGCTGTCGCAGGAGGAGATCGACAACCTGCTCGGCTTTTCCGTCGGCGACATCAATCTCGACGACAATGCCGGCATCCGCGCCATCATCGACTCGGCGATGGTGTCCTACGAGCGCCTGCCGATGCTCGAAATCGTCTTCGACCGGTTGGTGCGGTTGATGACCACGAGCCTGCGCAATTTCACCTCCGACAATGTCGAGGTGTCGCTCGACCGCATCACCTCGGTGCGGTTCGGTGACTACATGAACTCGATTCCGCTGCCGGCGGTGCTGGCGGTGTTCAAGGCGCGGGAGTGGGACAATTTCGGCCTCGCCACCGTCGACGCCAGCCTGATCTATGCGATGATCGACGTGCTGCTCGGCGGCGGTCGTGGCCAGGTCTCGCCGCGGCCCGAGGGGCGTCCCTACACCACCATCGAAACCAATCTGGTCCAGCGCCTGATCGAGGTGGTGCTGGCCGACGCTGAACAGGCGTTCCGGCCGCTGTCGCCGGTGACGTTCTCGATCGACCGGCTGGAAACCAATCCGCGCTTCGCCGCTATCAGCCGGCCCGCCAACGCCGCGATCCTGGTGCGGCTGCGCGTCGACATGGAGGATCGCGGCGGCAACATCGAACTGCTGCTGCCCTACGCGACCATCGAGCCGATCCGCGACGTGCTGTTGCAGATGTTCATGGGCGAGAAGTTCGGCCGCGATCCGATCTGGGAAAGCCACCTCGCCACCGAGATCGCGCAGGCGCAGATCGCGGTCGACGCCGTGCTGTACGAGGCCGAGATTCCGCTGCGGCAACTGATGAAATTGCAGGTCGGGGATACCTTGCCGCTGGACATGCGCGCCGACGCGCTGGTCGCGGTGCGTTGCGGCAACGTCACCCTGACCGAAGGGCGCATGGGCCGCGTCGGCGACCGCGTCGCCATCCGCGTCACCAGGAACCTGCGCAAACCCAACACCACCTTCGCGATGTTCGAGAAGGCGGACGAGCGAACCAAAGCGACGGAGGCACCATGAATCATTCAATCGGACTGATGATCGAGATATTGGTGGCGGTGCTGCTCGTGGTGACGATCGGCTATTGCATGCTGCTGAACAAGCGGCTGTTGCGGCTCAAGGCCGACGAGCAGTCGTTGAAGGCGACGATCGGCGAACTGATCACTGCGACCGAGATCGCCGAGCGCGCCATCGGCGGCCTCAAGCACACCGTGCGCGACGTCAACGAGAATCTCGGCGACCAGATCGCCGCCGCCACCGATCTCTCGGAGCGGCTGATCCGGCAGTTGGCGGAGGGCGACGCGGTGCTCGGCCGGCTGTCGCGGATTGCGGTGGCGGCGCGCTCGCCGCAGGCGCATGCGCCCGCGCCGGTGATGCAAGCGCCGGAGCCGGCGCGGGTGTCGGCGGCGAAGGCGGCGGCGGCGGCGACCCAGGCGTTCGCTGAACGCAGGCGGGCGAGCGGCATCGCCGCATGAGCGCATTTCGTGACATCCGCGTGCTGCCGGTGGTGCTGGCGGCGGTGCTGGGGCTGGCGGTGCTGAAATTCGCCGGCCTCGCCATCGATGGCGGTTATGTCTTCGACTACGACCCGCAATCCACGCAGAAATCGTGGGCGCAGGAATATCTCAACTTTCCCGCCGGCAATCGCCGCACGGCGGATTCCGGCGACGACCGCGACATCACCGGCTCGGTCAGCGCCAGCCCGAAACCGGCGCCGGCGGTCAAGGCGCCGGACACCGCGCCGCCGGCCGGCGCGATCGTCGTTCCCGACGGACCGAAAGTGGTGTCGGACTCCGAGCGCGCGATCCTGGAGCGGTTGCAGGGCCGGCGTCAGGAACTCGACGCGCGGGCGCGCGAGATCGACATTCGCGAGAATTTGCTGAAAGCGGCCGAGGCCCGCATCGCCGACCGCGTTCAGGAGTTGAAGGAGACCGAGGCGCGCATCGCCGCCAGGACGCAGGCGAGGACCGACGCCGACGCCGCGCGCTTCAAGGGACTGGTGATCACCTACGAGGCGATGAAGCCGAAGGACGCAGCGAAGGTGTTCGACCGGCTGGAGATGTCGGTGCTCTACGAGATCGCCTCGCAGATCGCGCCGCGCAAGATGTCGGACATTCTCGGCCAGATGACGCCGGAGGCCGCCGAGCGGCTGACGGTCGAACTGGCGCGCCGCGCCGGCGGCGACAAAACCGCGGCCGCGACCGAATTGCCGAAGATCGAAGGCACGCCGACCGCGCCCGATCGCTGAGAGCGCATTGAATTTAAATCGTCATTGCGAG
>JBDHSX010000182.1:0-6909 GCA_039808365.1 Xanthobacteraceae bacterium
CGGCGCGGCGGTTGTTGCAGACGGGGGTCGGCGAGGCCGAGTTGACGGCGGTCGCCGAGGCGGTCGAGCGGCGTGTCGAGGCGGCGGTGGCGGCGGCGCGGGGCGGACACGATCCGGATTTCGAGGCGGCGAAAGCGGGGGTCTATGCCCGCGCGGGGGGCGGTCATGGCTGAGTTACGCTATCTGCGCGCGGTCAATCAGGCGCTGGACGATGCGATGGCCGCCGACGCCGCTGTCGTGCTGTTTGGCGAGGATGTCGGCGAGGCCGGCGGTTCGTTCGGCGTGACGCGCGGCTTGCGCGATCGCTACGGGCCGGGCCGGGTGCGCGATACGCCGATCTCGGAGGCGACCATCGCCGGCGCCGCCGTCGGCGCCGCGCTGAGCGGCCTCAAGCCGGTGATCGAAATCATGTTCATGGATTTCACCACCCTGGTCATGGACGCGATGGTGAACCAGGCCGCCAAGGCGCATTTCATGTTCGGCGGGCAGGGCTCCGTGCCCATGGTGCTGCGGACCCCCCATGGCGGCGGTCTGGGCGCCGGCCCGCAGCATTCGCAATGCCTTGAGGCGTGGTTCGCCCATGTGCCCGGCCTCAAGGTGGTGTGCCCCGCCGATCCGGTCAGCGCCTACGGGCTGTTGCGCGCGGCGATCGACGATCCCGATCCGGTGATCGTGGTCGAGAACAAGGCGCTTTACGCCATGAAGGTGGAAGCGCCCGAGCGGCTGGAGGCAATTCCGATCGGCAAGGCGTCCATTGTCCGGCCGGGGCGCGACGTCTCCATTGTCGCCTATGGCGCGGCGGTGAAGACCGCACGCGACGCGGCGGAACGGCTGGCGCAAGACGGCGTCGAGGCGGAAGTGATCGATCTGCGCAGCTTGCAGCCATGGGACGAGGCCACGGTTCTGGCGTCGCTGTCGAGAACGCATCGGCTGGTGATTGTTCACGAGGCCGTGGAAGCGTTCGGCGTCGGCGGCGAGATCGCCGCGCGGATGGCGGATATCGGCTTCGATGAACTCGACGGACCGATCGTTAGGGTCGGCGCGCCGTTCATGCCGGTGCCGTTCTCGCGCGCACTCGAAAGCGCCTATCAGCCGAGCGTCGACCGCGTCGTGGCGGCCGTTCGCCGGACCCTCGAATAATCCCAGGGAGAAGAAGATGTCTGACCGGATCCTCTATGAACGCCGCGACGCCGTCGGGTTGATCACCATCAACCGTCCGGCGACGCTGAATGCGCTCGACATGGACACGCTCGCCGATCTCGACGTCGCCGTGACCCACGCCGAGCGCGATCCGGAGGTTCGCGTCATCGTGTTCACCGGGGCCGGCGATCGCGCCTTCGTCGCCGGCGGCGATATCGCCGATCTCAATTCGCGGCAGGGCTTGCCGCATTATCTCGAACTCGGCGAGCGGCTTCATGCGGTGTTCCGGCATATCGAGATGCTCGACAAGCCGACCATCTCCGCGATCAACGGCTGGGCGCTGGGCGGCGGCACCGAACTCCTGCTGTGCACCGATATCCGCATCGCCGCCGATACGGCGAAGTTTGGGCTGCCGGAAATCACGCTCGGCCTGTTTCCGGGCGCGGGCGGCACCCAGCGCATGATCCGCCAGCTTCCGCTGTGCAAGGCCAAGGAACTGATGTTCACCGGAGATCGCATCGACGCCGATGACGCCGAACGTCTCGGCCTGATCAACAAGGTCGTGCCGGCGGGCGAATTGACGGCGGCCGTGATGGTGCTCGCCGAACGGATCGCCGCGAAATCGCCGCTCATTCTCAAGCTCTTGAAGCGCACGCTGCTCGATGGCGAGGAGATGCCGTTGCGGGCGGCGCTGCGCCATGAGCAGGCCATGATCGGTCTTGTCCTCGACTCCACCGACGCCCACGAGGGCTGCTCGGCGTTCGTGGAAAAGCGCAAGGCGCAGTTCAAGGGTCAGTGAGATGAGCCGGATCGACGCGCGGGAGCACGGATGATGGCAACATCGGCGATCATCATGCCGAAGCTCGGCCTGACCATGACCGAGGGCCTGCTGGCGTCGTGGCGGGTTGCTCCGGGCGATCAGGTGCGCGGCGGCGACGTTCTGTTCGTGGTTGAGACCGAGAAAATCGCCACCGAGATCGAGGCGCAAGGCGACGGGCGGATCGAGACCATCGAGGTCGCGGAAGGCGCGACGGTTCCGGTCGGCGCCGTGGTCGCGACCTGGAGCGGCGGGGCGTCGGCTCCGCCCCGTGAGGCGACGGCGGGTGCGATTGATCGGCCGATGCCGATCGAGACGCCGCCACCTCCGCATTCTGGCGGCGGCGAGCGGATCATCGCGACGCCGCTAGCGCGCAGACTGGCGTGCGACGCCGATATTCCGCTGACCGCGCTGCGTGGCGGCGGGCCGCGCGGCCGTATCCGCGCGCGCGATGTCGAAGCCGCGATCGCGGCCCGCGCCGCCGCACCGCGATCCACGACGCCGGCATCCGACGCTTCGGTGGCCGGCGAGCGCCGAGCGGCGACAAGCATGGAGAAAACCGTCGCGCACCGCATGGCGCAGGCCAAGCAGACGATTCCCCATTTCTATGTGCTGGCCGAGGCCGACGTCACCGACCTTCTCAAGCTCCGCGACGATCTTAACGCGATGGAGGGCTTTGCCCGGATCAGCGTCAATCATCTGGTGATGGCCGCGGTCGGCCGGGCCATCGTCCGGATGCCGGAGATCAACGTCGTCTGGGACGAGGACGCGGTGGTGCAATTGGCCGGCAGCGATGTCGGCATGGCGGTCGATACCGGGCGCGGGTTGCTCGCCCCGGTGGTTCGCGATGCCGGCGGCCGGCCGCTCGACGCACTGGCGCGTGACGTCAACGCGCTGGTCGAGCGGGCGAGAGCGGGACAGCTATCGGGCGACGATCTGGCGGGCGGCGCTATCGCCGTTTCCAATGTCGGGATGCACGGCGTTTCGCATCTGGTGCCGATCATCAATCCGGGCCAGTCGGCGATCCTCGGCGTGGCCGCAATCAAGCCGGTGTTCCGGCCCGACGTCGACGCAAGGCCGGCATTGCGTCAGGAAATCGGGCTGGTGCTCTCCTGCGATCACCGCGTCCACAACGGCGTCGCGGCGGCGCGGTTCCTCGATTGCGTGACGGGCATTCTGCAACACCCCCTCAGCCTGTTGCGAGGCTGATTCGAAAAGGCGATACGATGGATTTCAACTACAGCGACGAGCAGACCATGCTGATCAAGACGGCGCGGCAGGTCGGCGAGAAATACGGGCTGGACTATTGGCGGGACCTTGACGCCAAGAAGGCGTTTCCCGCAGCGATCTGGCAGGATATTTGCGACGCCGGGCTGTGCGGCATCGCGATCCCCGAGGAATACGGCGGCTCCGGCCTCGGCATGGCCGAACTGGCGATGGCCATCGAGGCATTGTGCGCCGCCGGCGGCGGCTCGACGCTGAGCCAGATTTTCATGTGCAATCCGATCTTCGGCGGCATCACGCTGGCGAAATACGGTTCGCCCGAGGTCAAGCGCGCGTTGCTGCCGCAACTGGTTTCCGGCAAGGCGCGGTTCGCCATGGCGCTGACCGAGCCCGACGCCGGCAGCAATTCGCTCGCGCTCAAGACCTTCGCCCGCGCCGAGGGCAACGGCTGGCGCCTCAACGGCCAGAAAATCTGGATCACCTGCGTGCCGCAGGCGACCAAGCTTCTGGTGGTCGCGCGCACCCGTAAGCTGGAAGACGTCAAGCGCAAGACCGACGGCGTCAGTCTGTTCATGATCGACGTCGATCGCGCCGGGCTGACCCATACCGCGATCGAGAAGGCGGGCACCAATACGCTGCCGTCGAGCCTGGTGTTCTTCGACGATGTCCGGGTGGAAGGCGAGGAACTGGTCGGCGAGCTCGACGGGGGGTTCCACCAGCTTCTCGATACGCTCAACACCGAGCGGATCGTGACCACCGCCGGGCTGGTCGGCACCGCCGAACTGGCGATCGGACTGGCCGTGAACTACGCCAAGGAGCGCAAAGTGTTCGCCAATGCGCCGATCGGCTCCTATCAGGCGATCCAGTTTCCGCTTGCCGAAGCCCACATCAAGGCCGAGTGCGCCCGCGTGATGAATTACAAGGCCGCGACGCTTCACGACCTCGGAAAGCCCTATGGCAGCGAGGCCAATATGGCGAAGTGGCTGGCCGGCCAGGCGGCGGCGCTGGCGACCGACCGGGCGATGCAGACTCATGGCGGAATGGGCTTCTCCAAGGAATACCATGTCGAGCGGCTGTGGCGCGACGCGCGGCTGTTCAAGTTCGCGCCGGTTTCCGAGGAAATGGTGCTGAACTACGTCGCCCAGCACGATCTCGGCATGCCGCGCTCCTATTGAGGTCCTGCCGGCCGGCGCGTCCCGATATCGCGGCCCAATGGGGCCTCGGCCAGCGTCACCCGATTGCTCCGGGGAGGCCGGACCGGTATGTTGCGGCTCCACGACCGCAACGAGAGCACAACATGATGCGCACACATTCCCTTCTCGCATTGGCCGCCATCTGTCTGGCGGGCGCCGCCCTGCCGGCCCATGCCGAGGACCTCAAGATCGGCCTGATCTACGGCAAGACCGGGCCGCTCGAAGCCTATGCCAAGCAGACCGAGACGGGGCTGCGGCTCGGCCTCGAATACGCCACGAAGGGGACCATGACGGTCGACGGTCGCAAGATCGTCATCGTCACCAAGGACGACCAGGGCAAGCCGGATCTGTCGAAGGCGGCGCTGGCCGAAGCCTATCAGGACGACAAGGTCGATATCGCCATCGGCACCACCTCGTCGGCGGCGGCGCTGGCCGATCTGCCGATCGCCGAGGAGAACAAGAAGATCCTGATCGTCGAGCCGGCGGTGGCGGATCAGATCACCGGCGACAAGTGGAACCGTTACATCTTCCGCACCGCGCGCAACTCGTCGCAGGACGCGATCTCCAACGCCGTCGCCATCGGCAAGCCCGGCGTCACGGTCGCGACACTGGGGCAGGACTACGCCTTCGGCCGCGACGGCGTCGCCGCCTTCAAGGAGGCGCTGGCCAAGACCGGCGCGACGCTGGCCGCGGAAGAATACGTCCCGACCAACACCACCGATTTCACCGCCGTCGGGCAGCGCCTGATCGACGCGCTCAAGGACAAGCCCGGCAAGAAAATCATCTGGGTGATCTGGGCCGGCGCCGGCGATCCGCTGACCAAGCTCCAGGACATGGACCTGAAGCGCTACGGCATCGAACTGTCCACCGGCGGCAACATCCTGCCGGCGCTCGCCGCTTACAAGCGGCTGCCGGGCATGGAGGGGTCGACCTATTACTATTACGACATCCCCAAGAATCCGGTGAACGACTGGCTCGTCGCCGAGCATCAGAAGCGCTACAACTCGCCGCCGGACTTCTTCACCGCGGGCGGTTTCGCCGCGGCGATGGCGGTGGTGAACGCCGTGCAGAAGGCGAAATCGACCGACACCGAGAAACTGATCGCGACGATGGAGGGGATGGAGTTCGATACCCCGAAGGGCAAGATGATCTTCCGCAAGGAGGACCATCAGGCGCTGCAAAGCATGTATCACTTCCGGGTCAAGGTCGATCCCAATGTCGCCTGGGCGATCAACGAGCCGGTCCGCGAAATCAAGATCGAGGATATGAACATCCCGATCCGCAACAAGCGGTGAGGCAAACCGGACGTCATGGCCGGGCATAGCCGTTTGAAGAACGGCGTCGCTTCACTCGCTTATGTCCCGGCCATCCAGGTCTCGTTTCATGGACCCGTAAGAAAGACGTGGATGCCCGGCACGAGGCCGGGCATGACGGCTGAACGAGCGACAACCGGCAATCAAACCGATACAAGCATGTCTCTCACGCTCGAAACCCGTGATCTGACCATCCGGTTCGGCGGCCATGTCGCCGTCAACCGGGTGAGTTGCGTCTTTCGTCCGGGCGAACTGACCGCGATCGTCGGGCCGAACGGAGCCGGCAAGACCACCTATTTCAATCTGATCTCGGGACAATTGCGGCCCACTGCCGGGCAGGTGTGGCTTGCGGGGGAGGACATCACCCGCCTGTCGGCGCCGCTGCGCACCCGCGCCGGCCTCGGCCGCGCCTTCCAGCTCACCAACCTGTTTCCGAACCTCAGCGTCGAGGAAAACGTCCGCCTCGCGGTGCAGGCCGCCGCCGGCGTCCATTACGACATGCTGCGGCCGTGGATGAAACGCCGCGACCTGATCGCGCGCGCCGACGCCATCCTTGAGGATGTCGCGCTCGGCGGCCGCCGCGCGGTGCCCGCCACCGCGCTGTCGCACGGCGACCAGCGCAAGTTGGAAGTGGCGCTGATGATGGCGCTGGAGCCGAAGGTCTTCATGTTCGACGAGCCGACCGCCGGCATGAGCGTCGACGAGGTCCCCGTGGTGCTCGACCTGATCGCGCGGCTGAAGCGCGACACCAGCAAGATCATCCTGCTGGTCGAGCACAAGATGGACGTGGTGCGCTCGCTGGCCGATCGCATCATCGTCCTGCACAACGGCCAGCTCGTCGCCGACGGCGAGCCGGCGGCCGTGATCGCCTCGCCGATCGTGCAGGAAGCCTATCTCGGCATCGCGCCCGGAAAGACCGCCGCATGAGCGACATGCTGACCTTGCGCGGCGTCCACACCCACATCGGGCAATACCACATCCTGCACGGCGTCGATTTTACAGTGCCGGAGGGGCAGACCACCATGCTGCTCGGCCGCAACGGCGCCGGCAAGACCACGACGCTGCGCACCATCATGGGACTGTCGCCGCCATCGGCTGGTGAGATTCATCTTGCCGCCGCGTCGATTGGCGGCTGGGCGACGCCGGACATCGCGATGCGCGGGGTCGGCTACGTGCCGGAGACGATGGCGGTGTTTTCCGACCTCACAGTGAAGGAAAACCT